>PLLC01000087.1 GCA_003141195.1 Syntrophaceae bacterium | reverse complement strand
TACACCGAGACCTTTGAAAAATACCCCCATTTTGTCATTCCCGCGCAGGCGGGAATCCAGAAGGTCTTGAAAAGACTTGATTCCTGCTTTCGCAGGAATGACGATTTGCCGAATTTCAGGAGTAATTCAAAGCTCTCGGGGCATGTATTATAGGGACGAGATGTCTATAAAAGTGCAAACCAACTATGGTGTGCCGGTCGTGGCGGCGTCGATCGCCCGGCGGATCTCTTCCGCGAAGGAAAAGGCATTTTCGATGAGACCGATGCTTTCCCCTTTCTCGCCGATCAGACGGACCAGGGCGCTCCCGACGACGACGCCATCGGCCAGTGGGGCGATGGTTGCCGCCTGTGCGGGCGTGGAGATCCCGAAGCCGACCGCGACGGGAAGCACCGTCATTTTCTTGAGCCGCTCGACGTCCTGCCGGACATCGTCGGGCCTGGGGACGGCCGTTCCCGTGACGCCGGTCACGGAGATGTAGTAGACGAATCCCGTCGCCCCCTGGAGGATCTTGCGTGCCCGCTTGGGATCGGTCGTCGGGGCGATGAGCGTGATGAACGCGAGCCCCGCCGGATCCGAGTATCGCCTGAGCTCGTCCGCCTCCTCGGGAGGGAGGTCGACGACAAGGATCCCATCCACGCCGGCAGCCGCCGCATCCCCGGCGAACCTTTCCGGCCCGTAGCTCAGGATCGGGTTGTAGTAGCCGAACAGGACGATCGGGATGCCGCTGAAGCGGCGAAGCCCGGCGATCATCGCAAGGATCTTCTCCAGGGTGGCCCCCTTTTTAAGCGCCCGCTGGGAGGCGGCCTGGATGACGGGGCCGTCCGCCGTCGGGTCGGAGAAGGGGACGCCGACTTCGATGATGTTCACCCCGGCGGCCTCCAGCGCCGGGATCAACTCCGCCGTTGTCTTCAGGTTGGGGTCGCCCGCCGTCAGATAGGCAACGAACGCCTTCCTTCCCTCTTTGTTCAATGCCGTGAATCTCTCTTCGATCCGTCCCATTATTCCTTTCCCTCCCTGCTCTCGGCGATGGTCTCCGCATCCTTGTCCCCCCGGCCGGAGAGGTTGATGATCACAATCCGGTCCTTGGCCATGGCCGATACCGTTCGGATTGCATGGGCGACCGCATGGGCGCTCTCCAAGGCGGGGATGATCCCCTCCTGCCGGGATAGGGCGACGAAGGCCTCCACCGCCTCCTCGTCCGTGACGGCGACGTAGCGGGCGCGTCCCGTGTCGTGGAGCCAGGCGTGCTCCGGCCCCACGCCCGGATAGTCGAGGCCGGCGGCAATGGCATAGGCGTCCCGGACCTGGCCGTGTTCGTCCTGGAGGAGATAGGTCTTGTTCCCATGGAGGACGCCGACCCGTCCCGCCGTGATGCTCGCCGCATGGAGCGTCGTGTCGAGTCCTTTCCCTGCTGCTTCCACGCCGGTCATCGCCACGCCGGGATCCCCGAGGAAGGGGTGGAAGAGACCCAGGGCGTTACTTCCGCCGCCGATGCAGGCGATGAGGAGATCGGGAAGCCGCCCTTCTTTTTTGAGAATCTGCCGCCTCGCCTCCCGGCCGATGACGCTCTGAAAGTCGCGGACCATGACCGGGTAGGGGTGGGGTCCGGCCGTGGTGCCGATGACGTAGAAGGCATCCCGGACCGATGAGACCCAGGCGCGCATCGCCTCGTTCATCGCGTCCTTGAGGGTCGCCGTCCCAGCGGCGACGGGGATGACCTCGGCGCCGAGGATTTTCATCCGGAAGACGTTGTGGGCCTGCCGCCGGATGTCTTCCTCCCCCATGAAGATCCGGCACTCCATCCCGAAGAGCGCCGCCGTCGTCGCGGTGGCCACGCCGTGCTGGCCCGCCCCGGTTTCGGCGATCACCTTTTTCTTTCCCATCCGCCGGGCAAGGAGGACCTGCCCCAGGGTGTTGTTGATCTTGTGCGAGCCCGTGTGGTTCATGTCCTCCCGCTTGAGGTAGATCTTCGCGCCGCCGAGGGTCTCGGTGAGCCGCCGCGCCTCATAGAGGGGCGTCTCCCGCCCCGCGTACTCATGGAGATAAAAAGAAAATTCCTTTTTGAAGGCCGTATCCTTGCGGGCCGCGCGATAGGCCGCCTCCAGCTCCAGGAGGGCGGGCATCAGGGTCTCCGCCGCATAGCGTCCCCCGAAGATTCCGAAATGGCCGTCTCTGTCCGGTTGTGTCCGTTTCATCATCTCTTCATATCCTTTCGAAAACTTCCACTCCGCAAAACGTCGCGGGAAAAACAGTGTCAATGATGACGGTCTCGTAAAAGTCGAAATTGGCCTTTTATTGTCATTCCCGCAAAAGCGGGAATCCAATGTTATTCATATGTTCTGGACTCCTGCTTTCGCAGGAGTGACAGATTTGAGACTTTCTACGACTTTGTCAATGACGACATTGTAATAATCGGGAGCTGTCCCCCTTTTTTTCACGGATCATGCCGACGATCCGCCGCATTAGGTCGTGATCCTTGATCCCGGGCGTCCTCTCGCAGCCGCTGTTGATGTCGACCGCCACGGGGGCGACGGCCGCCATTGCCTCGCCGATGTTCTCGATGCAGAGCCCGCCGGCAAGGATCAGGGGGTGGGTCTTCCCGAGCCTTGCGGCGAGACTCCAGTCGGCCCGCTTCCCCGTTCCGCCGTAACGGCCCGCCTCCCGGAAGTCCGCCAGGAAGGCCAGGACATCGTAAGCGTCAAGTGCCCGGAGGTCTTCGGGCGTTCGCAGAAAGACGGCCTTGATGAGCCGCTCCGGCGGGAACCAGCGGCAGTATTCCGGCGATTCATCGCCGTGGAACTGGATCAGGTCGAGGCCGCAATCCTCGACCGTCTGCGCCACCTCTTCCGCCTCCCGGTTGACGAAGACGCCAACCTTGACCAGTTCCGCGGGCAGGGCCGCGATGATCTCCTTCGCCCGCTCCGACGCGATGTACCGGGGACTCGCCGGGTGGAAGATGAACCCGACTGCGTCCGCTCCGCAGGAGGCGGCGCAGAGGGCGTCATCGATATTCGTGATCCCGCAGATCTTGATCTGTGTCATTTTCCCAGGAGCTCCTTCAGTTTCGGCCCGATCTCCGGGGCCGCGAGGAGCGTCTCACCGATCAGAAACGCCCGGATCCCCGCCTTCAAAAGCGTCTCGATCTCCCCCCTTGTCCGGATCCCGCTTTCGCTGATCGCGATCCGGTCTTTCGGGATGAGGGATGCGAGTTCCATGGAGGTCCGGATGTCCGTCACAAAGGTCTTCAGGTCCCGGTTGTTGATCCCGACGATCTCGGCTCCGGCGGCCAGGGTCTTCTCCAGTTCCCCCCGGTCGTGAACCTCGACCAGGGCGGCGAGGCCAAGCGAGTCGGCCAGTTCCCGGTATTCCCGGAGCTGCCGCTCCGTAAGGATGGCCGCGATGAGCAGGATGGCGTCCGTGCCGATCGCCCGCGCCTCACAGATCTGGTAAGGATCGATGATGAACTCCTTCCGTAGGACCGGCAGCGTGACGGCGTCCTTTACGGCGGTCAGATCCGCGTCACTCCCGCCGAAAAAGGTCTCATCGGTCAGGACGGAGACGGCCGCCGCCCCGTGGTTTTCGTATTCCAGGGCGATCCGAACGGGGTCGAAGTCCGCCCGGAGCAGGCCCCGGGAGGGGGAGCGCCGCTTCACCTCGGCGATGATCGCGCATCCGGCGTCGGCGTCGAGCGCCGCCTTAAAGTCGCGGGCCGGGGGGCGCCCGGCGATCATCTTCTCCAGCGCACGCAAGGGGATCGTCTCCTTCCTCTGGGCTACCTCGCGGTGCTTTGTCTCAACAATTTCGTCCAGGATCATGTCATCATCCTTAACTGTGGCTGTGCTCGATCAGCCCTTGCAGCTTCATCCGGGCCGCTCCGCTGTCGATACAGGCCTCCGCGACCGCGATTCCCTCCCGAATCCCTTCCGCCTTCCCCCCCGCGACGATGGCGAGCGCAGCGTTCAGGACGACGATTCCCCGGCGCGCCCCGGTTTCGCCGCTCAGGATCTCTGTCGTGATTCGGGCGTTCGCCTCCGCATCCCCACCCAGGAGGTCGGCGGCATCGGAGATCCTGCCGAAGAGCTCCATGGGGTCGATGTTGTAGGTCGTGACCCGTCCCTCCTTCAGCTCCGAGACCCGCGTCTCGCCTGTGACCGTCGCCTCGTCGAGGCCGTCGGCGCCGTGGACGACGAAGGCCCGTTTCGTCCCGAGGTTTTTCAGGACCCCGGCGAACATCTCCGTGAGCCTCGGGTCATAAACGCCGATCAACTGGGCGGTCGCCCCGGCGGGGTTCGTGAGCGGCCCCAGCATGTTGAAGATCGTCCGGATGCCGATCTCCCGGCGGGGGCCGATCGCGTATTTCATCGCCCCGTGGAGCCGGGGGGCGAAGAGGAAGCCGATCCCGATCTGCTGGAGACATTCCTCGACGATCTCCAGCGCCGCATCGATCTTGACTCCCAGGGCCTCCAGGACATCGGCGCTCCCGCAGCCGCTGGAGACCGCCCGGTTGCCGTGCTTGGCCACGGTGAGGCCGGCTGCCGCGACGACAAAGGCCGCGGTGGTCGAGATGTTGAAGGTGTTCCGCCCGTCCCCGCCCGTCCCGCAGGTGTCCACGACGACGGTCGACCGGGCGTCGATCCGGGTCGCCTTCTGTCGCATGATCCGGGCCGCGCCGGTCACCTCCTCCACCGTTTCCCCCTTGATCCGGAGAGCGGTCATGAAGGCGGCGATCTGCGCGGGCGTCGCCTCGCCCTCCATCACCTCCTTCATGACGGCCATCATCTCCGTTTCCCGCAGGTCCCCCCCGAGGACAATTCTGGCAATCCCTTCCCTGATCATGTGTCACACCTCTCCTTTCTGTCGATGAGCTGCAAAAAATTCCGGATGATCCTTTTCCCGCCCGGCGTAAGGATCGATTCCGGGTGGAACTGGATTCCCTCCACGGGCAGCGTGCGATGCCGGAGTCCCATGATCTCCCCTTCTTCCGTCTCCGCGCTCACCTCCAGGCAGTCGGGGAGGCTCTCCCGCTCCACGATGAGCGAGTGGTAGCGTCCCGCCGGAAAGGGGCTGGGGAGGCCCTTGAAGATCGTCCGGCCGTCGTTCAGGATCGGGGAGGTCTTGCCGTGCATGATCCTTCCCGCCCGGACGACGCGGCCTCCGAAGGCATGGCCGATCGCCTGGTGACCCAGACAGACCCCCATCAGCGGGACATGCCGGTGGAACCGCCGGACGACATCGACCGTGATCCCCGCCTGCTCCGGAGAACAGGGGCCGGGGGAGAGGAAGATCGCCTCCGGGTTCATTGACTCGATCTCATCGAGGGTGATCGCGTCGTTCCGGCGGACGGCAACCTCTTCGCCAAGCTGGCCCAGGTACTGGACCAGGTTGTAGGTAAACGAATCGTAATTGTCGATCATCAGTATCATTGTTCTTCTCCTTTTTTTAAAAATCGAATCCATTCTCCGCCAGGCGCACCGCCTGGACCATTCCCTCCGCCTTGCCGAGCGTCTCCCTGTACTCCGTCTCCGGGTCGGAATCGGCGACGATGCCGGCGCCGGCCTGGAGGAAGATCTTCCCGTCCCTGAGCAGCATCGTCCGGATCGTGATGCAGAAATCCATGTTGCCGCCGTAGCTGAAGTAGCCCACGGCGCCGCCGTAAGGCCCCCGGCGGGACGGCTCCAACTCCGCGATGATCTCCATCGCCCGGACCTTCGGCGCCCCGGTCAGCGTCCCCGCAGGGAAGGTCGCTCGGAGGACGTCGAAGGCATCCTTCCCCTCTGCAAGATGCGCCTGGATGTCCGATACGAGGTGCATCACGTGGGAGTAGCGCTCCACGGCCATCAATTGTCCGACCTGGACGCTCCCGATCCGGGCGATCCGCCCGAGGTCGTTCCGGCCCAGGTCGACGAGCATCACATGCTCCGCCCGCTCCTTGGGGTCTTTAAGGAGTTCGTCGGCGAGCCGCCGGTCCTCCTGTTCGTTTTTCCCGCGGCGTCTCGTTCCGGCGATGGGCTTGAGCTCCGCCACCCCCTCTTCGGTTCGGACCATGACCTCCGGCGAGGAGCCGATCAGGCAGAGGTCCCGGATCTTGAGGAAGAACAGGTAGGGCGAGGGGTTCACATGGCGGAGCGCCCGGTAGAGATCGACCGGGTCCGCGTCGGATTCCCGCTGGAGCCGCTGGGAGAGGACGACCTGGATGATGTCTCCCGCGGCGATGTATTCCCGGGCCGTCCGGACCATTGCCCGGTAGGTCTCCGGGGCCATGTCCGACCGGAAGGGGAGGGGGGCCTTCCGACCCCGGTCCTTCCGCTCAGGGGAAGCCGGTCTTCCGGTTAGCGGGGCCTGGAGGAGGGCCGTCATGTCGTCGATCCGGCGGACGGCCCCGTCGTAGATCTCCCGCAGATCCCCGCCCTCGCCTGTCATCGCGCAGGCGACGATCTTGAGCGTATGCCGGACGTTGTCGAAGATCAGCAGCGTGTCGGTGACCAGAAAGACCGCCTCGTCCTCCACGGGGGCATCCCCCTTGCCGGCGGGGAGCCGCTCAAAATAGCGGACCATGTCGTAGCCGAGAAACCCCACGGCGCCCCCGAAGAATCGGGGCAGTCCCTCCAGGGAGATGGGGCGGTAACGGTCGAGGAGCTCCTTCAGGAACCGCAACGGGTCGCCCCCATGGGGGATCCGGCGCACAGCGCCGTTTTCCTCGATGACCACCTCTTCCCCGCGGACGCGGAAGATCAGCCGCGGGTCCGCCCCGAGGAAGCTGTACCGCGCCCATTTCTCCCCCCCTTCCACGCTCTCCAGGAGGAAGACGTGGGGGCGGTCGGCCAGTTTCATCAGGGCCGTGACGGGAGTTTCCGTATCGGCCAGGATCTCCCGGCAGACGGGGATCAGGTTTCCCTCTCCGGCGCGACGGGCAAAGGTCTCAAAATCGGGATCGTACATGGGTCGTTTCTCCTGTCATTTTTCAAATAAAAAAGGCCGCGATATCGGTCACGGCCTTTTTTACAGAAACAAAAAAAGCCGTGGGGTCTTAGAAGAGGTCCCCACGGCTTCAAATCACTTCAATTCATGCTCTTTAGCGGTGGACAAACCCCTCCCTATGGCTATTCTGCCACCACCAATTTCTCATACTGTTGAGCTTGTTCGTCATCTTCTTCCCGCCGATCCTTTTTTCAAAAGCGACTTTTTCCTACCAGACTTTGAACAACGTGTCAACCGGAATCTTCAAAAAATTACCGCCGTCGTAAAAAGTAGAAAATCTGTCACTCCTGCCCCCGCTTCCGCGAGGGTAAACTCCAGCAGGAGTCCAGAACATGCCAATATCAGTGGATTCCAGCTTTCGCGGGAATGACATAAAGGGCCACGACTTTTTTCGAGACCATCAAAATTGCAATCTTCAATATCATGGAAGGCCCCGGGGACCGCGCATTCGCTCATATTCCACCTGTGGAAGCTGGATCAGAAGGGGGTTGGCCTCGGGTCTGAGCCGCCGGAGGATCTTCTCCAGCGCGGCGGCTGAAACAGCCGTACAGCCGGAGGTGCCCCTGGACGGCTTCTCCCAGATGTGGAGGAAGATGCAGGACCCGCCTCCCGGCGCCACGGGATCCGTGTTGTGCCCGATCACGATTCCCAGACGATACTGCTCATCGCTCCGTTTCATGTCTTCCCGGTGGTTCCAGTCCCGTCGGACGTTTCCCTCATCGACCAGGCGGTTGTAGACCAGGGAAGCGGGATCGTCGACGCATTTGCTGCTTTCCGTCATCCGCCGATAGGGCAGGCTGATCCACGGAACCGATTCGCCGTGCGCATAGCCGAAGGCGGGGCCCAGCTTGAAAATACCCGCTGGGGCTCTCCCGTCCCCCTCCCGTTTTTGCGGCCCCCCGGCCGGAAGATCCGGATGGACGCCTCTTCCCCAGGCGAGGCCGTTTCTGCCCACAACGGCGGGAATCCTCTCCCCTGCAGCGATCCATGAAGATTTGTCGCTCTTACGCTCAAAGAGCCGGAGAGCGGCATCGACGGAGGACCAACCCGACGTCGTCACGACCAGCGCCTGGAGGGCGGGCTTTTCCTCTCCCGTCGCGGGCGTTGCGGACAGACAGCACAGCAGTGCGGCCGCCCCCAGAACAAACCCCGACAGCCGGGAAATCCTCTTGTCGCCTCGGCGATTCAGCATGTGAGTTGCATTTTCAGCGGGCTTGCGAGTTCAATGCCCCCGGTCACTTCACCGGAAAATCGAAATAGGTATCGGGATATGGCTCGTTCCTCAATGTGAAGTGCCACCATTCCTGATCGTAATTCTTGAAACCGTGCTTGTCCATCAGCGTCTTGAGCAGGAGACGGTTGTTGCGTTGTTGCCGCCCCACTTTCAAGTTTCCGGGATGCGAAAGCTCATGAAAGCAATCAAACCCCGTCCCCATATCGATGCTGTTATCCTTGAACCGCTTTCCGACAGGCAAATAACAGGCGTGGAGAGATTGTTCCGGGATGTATTTTCCCTCTGCCGGCGCCGGAAACGGAACGAGGGTGATGTCGACCGTGCTTCCCCTGGAGTGACTTGATTTCTCTGCAATATAACCGTCGCGAAAAAGGTTGCGTTTGTCCACGGTAGGATAGAATTCGGCTTTGGTCTTCGTATCCTTGATATCTTTGGCCCACCGCACAAAATGATCCACGGCCTGCTGGGGACGATAACAATCGAAGATTTTGAGCGAGAGGGAAAATTCCTGCAACTCCGCCTGAACCTTCGCCAGAGCCTCGGCGGCTGGCGCGGTGATGAGGCATTTGGGGGCCTGATATCCGTCCACCCGGGTTCCCAGGAAATTATGATCGCCGTAGTAGCGAATGTCCAGGGTAGCGGAAGGGATCACCGTCTGCAAGTCCACAAAATTTTCCGGCATGGTGTTTTCCGCCCAGCCGGGGATGCATAGAAGGATCGATGCCAGCGCCAGGATGCCGGCCATTGCGAATCTTGCCCTCACGAAACCACCTCCATGATCTTGTTTCAAGTTGCAGGGAATCGTCGTTTCCCGCATTTGCGGTTGCAGGGGCGCCTTCCTGTTATTGCGGTTCGAACGCAGGGCCGGGGCGTTCCCTATGCGGTTGCCCAGCCGCTTGCGGGCCGGGCCGACCGGCCGCAGGAATGGAAAATACGAAGACCGGACCTGTATGTCAAGGAGTTTTATGGTTCGGGAGTTTTTTGAAACCGGGGAAGCAATTGAAGGAGAGGGTGAACGGTCGGTAAAAATGTCAGGATTGATATTGACAGCTTAAAGGCGTGTCAGGTAAAAAGGTACTGCTGGCTATTGAGAAGTTGGAGGTTGAACATGCCGCTGAAAAATGATCATTATACGTACCGCGTAACCTGGTCTGAAGATGATCAGGAATATGTAGGCTTATGTACCGAATTCCCCAGCTTGAGCTGGCTGGATCAAACTCCGGAATCGGCTCTGAAGGGTGTCCGCGAGATTGTCGAGAGCGTTATCAAGGATATGAAGCTTACTGACGAAGAGATACCTCAACCGATTGCCGACAAAAGATACAGCGGTAAATTTATGGTACGCGTCCCTCCTGAAGTTCACAGAAATCTTGCTATGCAGGCATCGGAATCAGGTGTCAGCCTAAACCGGATTGTTGGCGCGAAGTTAAGCCGATAGCTGGGAGAGAACTGTTTTGTATTGTGATGCTTCCGAAGCTATGCAAATGCAAAGCTTCGGTGGCACTCGTCGGGCGAGTTCATTGATTTCGGATTGAAGGGGGCAACGGATTGATGGCTTATTCCCCGGTCATTCAGATTACGCACATCTTCCTGAAACTGTTAGACTGAAAAATTTCCAAAATATAGTGGATTTCGAATGGGAATCATGATAGCAATTCCTCATATGTGAAAGGCCGTTGAAAAAGTTCCATCCCGTATAGCCATGCTGGAGGGAATATGGATTGGCTTACAAATACCCCGTTTCTTAAAGCGGGGTTTTTTTATTGCAGATTAGGAGACCATAGAGGATTTTATGCCGATCCGTATAATTATTGGGCGGCTCAGATTATGAGATAGAACTTGTAGCCGAATGGCCGGGTCGATCGTGAGGATAATGGCTTTGGTTTCGATAAGTGAATTGCATCAAAATTTGTATGCCACGTTCGGCGGTTGCGTCAAGAATCCAATAAATCAAAGGAGAATTTATTATGAGAAGAAATTGCCGTGTCTTCGCAATAATGCTTTTTGTCTTCCTGGGTTGGGCTTGCGCCGGTCTGCCGCTGCCTTCCCAGAAGGAATATGAACCGCCGACGGGGAAAGGGCGAGTGGTTGTTGTCATCTCCGGACATTCGGGTCCCGGCAACTACGCATACGTCGCAAACGACTTTGCCGAGCAAGGCTATTATGTAGTTCTTGTCGACGGGAATGACTTCTGGGGCATGCGCGGTGGTAGCGAGGCGCTCCTGAAGGGGGTCCTTACTCGCGCCCAACAGTCGCCCCACGCTTTGCCGGGGAAGGTCGCGGTGATTGGCTTTTCTCGCGGCGGGGCTCCGTCCCTAACCTATGCGACACGGATGCCGGAGTTGGTTTCAGCGGTTGTCGTGTCGTATCCGTCAACCCGCCACATCACAAATGCCGAGGCCTTTGTCGCACAGATCAAGGTGCCAACCCTGATGTTTGCCGGGGGGCGCGATACCTATAAGAACTGCTGCCTAATTGAAACGGCCCGGAAGTTGGCGAGTGCAGCAAAGACGAGCGGGGGCAAGGTCCTGTTGGAAGTCGTTGAGTATCCAGAGGCTCACCATGGTTGGACCGTGCGATCGTCGGGAGCGTATCGAGAAGACTATACGTCCGACGGGTTCCACCGCACGCTGGACCATCTCCGCCAACATGCTGGTGACTAGCTTCCAGCACTCGCTGATGGCGTGCTATGAGGCAACTCCCGGTGGTGCGAATGGCTCACGATTCGCCCAACCCGGCAATCCAGCGGACGCCTACCGGCACCGCTGATTTGTACGTCCCTTTCACCTGAAAATGCGGCCTCAACTTATTGAAATTATTACATCCAACTTCCCTATCCTTCCGCGAGAGGATAAGGATGGGGATGGGGTCGCCCAGCAATTTTCATCCCCTTTTGTGACGGCAGGCCGTCATGAGAGTTTCAAATAGTAATTCACGGGATATCGTCAAGTTCTGCATGCTTGACTCGTAGGTGAAGACGTTTTCGGCACATCCCTGTGTTTCTAAAGGATGCCTCGCTGATTACCAAAAGAAAGCTGCAACACAATGGCTTTTCCTCAAAATCATGACTATCTAATTAACCAATAACATATCAACATGATAAAGATTATTGATAAGGCGAAAGAGAGGCCATCTGATTGTGGTAACCAAAAACTTCTTTCACATTGTCAAGACCGAAGGCAAGTTGATCGGATACCTTGCTGAAGGTGATCAAAATATTGAGCGTTTCCCCCGGCGGACCGTCATGGTTTTTTCAGCAGGGCCTCAAGGCCTGTCGTGTTCCCTCGCAGGATCATCTCTTTCACAATGAGGAAGTTCCTTTCGAAGATATCCAGGAGTGCCGGCATGTTAGGGTTTTCCGCAAGAAGGGATGCATAGAGGCCGGGACGGGGGCCGAAGACCTTCCCGGCGATCGCCTGCTTCGTCCGGAAGACCGGGGTGGAGAAGGCCTCAAGTTCCGAAGATTCCACGCCGGAATCCTTCAGGGTGAGCCCCGTCAGGAGCGTCTCCAGATGGGTCAGCCCCTGGATCAGAGCCATCATCCGGTCGTGCTCCGCAGGCGCCGTCACCGTGATCCGGGCGCCGTTTTTCGCGAAGATCCCCTGCAGAAAGCCGAGCCAGCGGCCTCCCCGTGCGGGGCACAGGACGATGTTCTGGCCAGTCATCGACGGGACATCCGGTCCGAAGAGGGGATGGCAGCCGATCACCTCCGCCCGGGATGCGGCGAGCATCTCCCTAACCGGCTTTTCCTTCAGCGATGTCAGATCCATCAGGAGGGCCTCTTCCGGAAGAAGCGGTCCCACTTTGCGAATGACATCGATCGTGGACGCGATCGGAACGGCCACGACGACGATCCGGCAGGCCGCCGCGAGCTCCGGAAGGGACATCCCCTCCGACTTTCCCGACACGTGGACCGTGTGGCCCTGCCCGGCGAAGAAGTCGGCGAACCATTTCCCGATCCCCCCCGTCCCTCCAATGATGCCGATAGCGAAATCTTTCACTGGAAAATTCACCTCCATGGTGCGATCGCCCTCTGCCGTAGGAGATGATCCGCGAGGACGATGCAGACCATCGCCTCACAGACCGGGATGATCCGCGGGATGACCGACATGTCGTGACGGCCTTTGACGGCTATGACGGCGGGATTCCCGTGGACGTCGATCGTCTCCTGCGGGCGGCCGATGGAGGGGATGGGTTTGCATGCGACTCGAAGGACGATCTCGCTTCCGTTTGTGATCCCCGCCAGGATGCCACCGGCGTGGTTCGTCCGGAAGCCCTCCGGCCCGATGGGGTCGTTGCAGGCGGAGCCGGTCATCCGCGCCGCCTGGAAACCCGCGCCGATCTCCACCCCCTTGACGGTTCCGATCCCCATGAGCGCCCCCGTCAGATCGGCGTCCATCTTGTCGAAGACGGGCTCGCCGAGGCCCGGCGGGCAGCCGCGGACGACGATCTCGACGATCCCGCCGAGCGTGTCCCCCGCGGCCCCGGCCTCCTGAAGCCGCTGGAGCATTCTGGCTTCCGCTTCCGGGTCGGGGCAGCAAAGGGGGCCGGTCGGGGCTGCGGCAGAGGAAACGGGCCCGGCGACGATTCCGCCCAGTTCTTGCGTGAAGGCGAAGACCTCGATTCCCGCCTGCCCGATGACTTTCCGGGCGACGGCGCCCGCGGCGACCCGTCCTGCCGTCTCGCGCCCCGAGGCGCGGCCGCCGCCCCGGTGGTCCCGGATCCCGTACTTCGCCTGGTAGGTGATGTCCCCGTGGCCGGGCCGGAAGAGATCGCGGAGGCCATCGTATGCGGCGCCATCCGCATCCCGGTTGCGGATAAGAAGCGAGATGGGCGTTCCCGTCGTTTGGCCCTCAAAGACGCCGGAGAGGATCTCCACCCGGTCCCCCTCCCGGCGGGGACTGGACGACAGGAGCTTCCCCGGCCTGCGCCGGTCGAGCTCCTCCTGGATATCGGCCTCGGAAAGGATGAGCCGGGGCGGGCAACCGTCGATGAGGGCCCCGACGGCGGGCCCGTGGGATTCCCCCCACGTGACGACCCGAAACAGCGCGCCGATAGCATTTCCGGACATCTTATCCCTCCTTCCGGCGGGCGATCCGCTCCGCCCGCGGCGCCTGCGCCGGCAGACGCCGGCAGATCACGGTTGCGACCGCCTCCACGCCGCGCGAGGCGGTATCGACGGTCAGATCGGCGATGCCCCGGTAAATCGGTTCCCGCTGCGCCAGGATCTCCTGCACCTCCTCCACGACGGGTTTCCCCGACAGGGAGGGGCGTTTGTTGCCGCTGGCCTGGTCCTTCTCCAGCCTTCCGGCGATCGTCGCCGCGTCGGCGACAAGCCAGATGAACAGGCCATTTTCCCGAAGATACCCCACATTGCGGGGGTCGAGGAGGGCGCCGCCACCGGTCGCGATGACGCCGCCGTCCAAGAGGGAGAGGTTCCGGATCACGGCCCTTTCCGCATCCCGAAAGGCCGACCATCCCCCGACGGCGACGATCTCTTCTACCGTCCGCCCTATCCGGTGCAGGATCAGCTCGTCCGTGTCGAACAGGGGGCGTCCCAGGCGCGCCGACAGCCGCCGGCCCGTCGAGGTCTTCCCCGTGCATCGGTATCCCGTAAGAATGATGTTCATTGCGTCACCGCCCTTTCTTCGTTTCTTCTCCCGCCGGGTTTAGCCCGGGGGATGAAAAGATGTTTGAATCTCCTCGGGTCCATTCCCCGAGGCTTGCCTCGCTGACGTCATTCCCGCGAAAGCGGGAATCCAGGAAAGGAAACCGGATTCCCCCGTATCAAGTACGGGGCAGGCTCCGTCAAGCACGGAATGACATCCAATACCTCGCTGCTTGCGGCAGGGTATTTTATTGGAGAGGGAACCGCCCCTTCCCGGAGGCCTTCCAGCGCCGCCCAGAAACCCGGAAAGGATTTCCCGACGCACTGCTCCCCTTCGATCTCCATCCCCGGTACGGCCAGCCCCAGGATCGCGAAGCTCATCGCGATCCGGTGGTCGTCGTAGGTCTTGATCCGGGCGTCGCGGGGGATCCCCCCCGTGATCGCAAGATCCTCCCCGATCACTTCGGCCGCGATCCCGGTCTTTCCCAGTTCGTTCACCAGCGCCTCCAGGCGGTCGCACTCCTTCAGGCGGAGGTGGGCGACGTTCCGGATGAGACTCCGTCCGGGACGCAGCGCGCAAAGGACCGCCAGCGTCGGGACGATGTCCGGCATCTGACCGAGGTCGAAGGCCATCTCCCCAGCGGGCAGTTCCCCTCCGCGGACCTCCACGCAGCGATCCCCCCGGATCACCGTGCAGCCGAGCCCCTCCAGGATCTTGAGAAATCCGATGTCCCCCTGGCGGGTCCGCGGTTCGATGTTTTCCACCCGGATGCGCCCCTTGAGCAGGGAGGCCGCAAGGAAGAAGTAGGAGGCGCTGGAGACGTCCCCTTCGATCCGGTATTCCCGTCCCCGGTAGCGCAGAGCGTTGCGGACGAGGTAGCGGCCCTCGCCGTCGTGGGCGACCTCCGCGCCGAACGCCCCCATCGTCTCCACGGTGAGTGCGATGTAGGGGAGGGACGGGATGCGGCCCTCCAGAACGATGGCGGTATCTGTGGCGGCGAACGGGGCAGCGATCAGGAGCGAGGAAACGTACTGGCTGCTCCCGATGTCCCGAAGGACGATTTTCCCGCCCGCAAGACGGCCGCCCCGGATTGTGACCGGGGGGTATCCGCGGTCCCGGTCCGTCTCCATCCCGATCCCCTGGGCCGCGAGGGCATCCAGAAGGGGTTTCATCGGTCTTTCGCACAGGCGCCGCCCTCCCGTCAGGACGATCGACCCCTCGCCGAGGGAGGCCATCCCCGCCAGCAGGCGCATCGCCGTGCCGTTGTTTCCCAGATCGATCCTGCGCTGCGGCGCGGCGATCCTTCCGCCGGTCCCCCGGACGGTCATCTCTGCGCCTTCCGTCCGCACCTCCGCGCCGAGGAGACGAAGCGCCTCCGCCAGGAGCAGGGTGTCTTCGGAGAGCAGGGGATCCCGCAGGACCGATTCCCCTTCGGCCAGCGCGGCGATGACCATCGCCCGCTGCGTGTAACTCTTCGAGCCGGGAACCCGGACCGCGGCGTCCAGCGTTCCGAGCGGTTCAATCGCGATCATCTTGTTCCATCCTTTCCATCCCGATCTTTTCCTTGCAGGTTTTCCGGCGGTTCCATCCCCCGGGGGTAGGACCCCAGGACCTTGAGCGTCGCCGTTTGCTTTTCCAGTTCCTGCAAACATTCCCGGGTCTTCTCCTCGTCGATGTGTCCGACAAAATCGACAAAGAAGAGGTATTCCCACATTCTGTCCCGCATCGGGCAGGATTCGATCCGGGTCAGGTTGATCCCCGCCGCGGCGAAGGGGGCGAGCGCCCGCTGGAGGGCGCCGGGGACGTGGGGCGTTCCGAACAGGATGGAGGTCTTGTCCTGCCCGGTCGTGCCCGTGTTGTTCCGGTCCGGCTGCGGTCCGATGACGAGGAAGCGGGTCGTGTTCGAGGGGTTGTCCTCGATCCCTTCCGCCAGCAGGTTGAGCCCGTAGGTTTCGGCGGCGAGGCGGCTGCCGACGGCGGCCCCGGTCCTGTCTTCCCGCACGCGCCGCGCCGCACCCGCCGTGCTCTCCACCTCGATGAGGGGGACGCCGGGAAGATGCGTCCGCAGCCATCCCCGGCACTGCGCGAGGGCCTGCGGATGGGAGTAAACCTTCCGGATCGCCGCAAAGTCGCCGCCCGCGGCCAGCAGACAGTGCCGGATGCGGAGGAAGAGTTCCCCCCGGATCGCAAGCGGCGTCGCGATCAGAGAGTCCAGCGTCGCCTTCACCGACCCCTCGGCGGAATTCTCGACGGGAACGACCCCCCGGAGGGAATCCCCTTTCTCCACCGAGGAAAAGACCTCGGGGATGGACATCTGCGGGGCGATGCAGATGCCCTTACCGAAATGGGACAGGGCGGCCTGGTGGCTGAAGGAGGCCTCCGGTCCCAGGAAGGATACGGTCAGCGGCGCCTGGAGCGCACGGGAGGCGGAGATGATCTCCCGGAAGATCTCCCGAAGGGCGCCCTCGGGCAGAATCCCTCCGTTTTTTTCCGCGAGATTCCGGTAGATTCTCTCCTCCCGGGAGGGATCGCAGATATCACACCCCGCTTCGCACTTGATCCTGCCGATCTCGACGGAGACGGCCGCCCGTTCGTTGAGGAGCTGGACGATCTTCGTATCCAGCCGATCGACTTTTCCCCGCAGTTCCTGCAGCATTTCCTCGTTCATGGTTTCATTCCTTCCAGGGTTTCCCTCAGGATCCCCTCCGGGACGCCCGCGTTCATAAAGAGCATCCCCATTCGCTCCACGCCCCGGGAGAGGTGGGGCTTGTAGCCGACGGAGGCGATCCATTCGGTCACATGGTCGATCTGTTCCTGTGTTGCGTTTTTTTTCATCAGAATAATCATCTTGCACCTCGATCAAAAATAAAAAAGGCCGTGTCAGCTTTTGGATGCTGCCACGGCCCAAATAAAAAACAAAAAAGCCATGGACAGCACGTTTGCGGTCTGTCCATGGCTTAATGAGTTACGGTTTTAGGTTTCCCTTACGTCCTCCTAAGCATCGGGCAGACCGGTGCATAAAAGTAATAAAACCAAAACCCGTAGTTGCAATTCTTTATATGTTCCATTGTTCTGCCCATGCCTATCTTTTTTTTGAAAGTGGCCGTATCAAAACACACCAGCCCGGCGCTTGTCAAGAAAAAAGTTATGGAGTGTGATAAGGCCCTTGACACCCGGGTGGTGAAAAACAGGAAAAAGCCGTACGCCGAGATCGCGCTGGTTGAGAACCTGCTCCGCCAGGACGTCAACCCCGTGGAGGAAGCTTTGTAGATTCAGTGATTCCACCGTTTTTGCGGTTTTTTGTGTTGTCTGTGACTTTGGGCAGCAGGAAACCTATCATCACCATCACGACATTCGCTGCTCCGAGCAGCACCAAAGTCTTCGAGGCGTTGTGACCCAGGTGCTGGTAGAGTTCACCCACAATGCTGGGCGCAGTGCTGCCAAGACACCACGCCCAGCCCATCAGGATAGCCGATACGATGCTCACATTTTCCCGTGGGGCGATCCGCTGGCCGTAACGCAACGCCTAGCGGGTTCACCGTTCCCAGAAACGCACCACCCACAATGACAAAGCAAGATGAACGCCGGCACCGGCAGCGTCAGGCGGACGATGGCATGGTAGCTTATGGCCGACAAAATCAGTCATCGCAATCAGCGTCCGACGCCGGCCGATGCGGTCTGCCAGGTGGCCCATCGGCACCATGAACACCATCGCGCCGAAGATGATCAGACCGAAAGCCCCGCCCTGCCCGATCCAGGCCGGATAACCTTTCTCGTGGGCAAATTCCGGCATGAGGAAAAAAAGCCCGGTCATCACGCCGCTTGAGATCGCAAGAATCAGGAACAACACCAGGATCTGCCCCGCCACCGGGCGAAGGGCATGGAGCGAGCCGATGACGGATATCCTCTCGGAGTACGGCACCTCGGCCGGCCGGCACCGCAGCCAGACAAACGCCCATAGGATCGCCGCGGGAATGAGAAGGATTTCGGTATGATGGCTGAGGTTGTTGTAAGCGGTGCGAAACACGATCTGGCTAAGACCGAAGCCGATGCTGCCGACGGCGATGAACACGGCGACGAACATCGAGCCGCGCCGGGCGGAGAAGCTGCCCGCCAGCCCCGCTCCCGAGGGGTGGAACATGTCCTGTCCGAGCCGGCCGGCCGCAAGGATCACGAACACGACAAGGTAAAAGCCGCTCAATCCGAACAATGTCGGCAGTCGGCGGTCCAGCGCCGATTGATAATCAACAAGCGGGCCGAGCAGCAAGGCAAACGAAGTCAGCAGCGTACCGAGCAGGATGACCCGTCGCGGCCCGAATCGGTCGGCGATCAAACCGAATAGCGGCTGGAGTGCTGTTCCGCTCATGCCGACGACCGTGGCGATCCATCCGGCCTTGGCGACATCCAGACCGGCCAGTGTCTTGTAAACCGGCCATACGCTCATGCCCATGAAATCAGCCATGATATGCGCAACGACCACGGCGACAAACGTGCCGACCGTCGCATTTACTCCCATGATTCAAACTCCCTGATCAAGAATAAAAAAACCGCCTGGGATGTCCATGGCGGGTCTAAAAGTGGCGACTTGGATTATGAGATGTTAATGTTCTCCTCCGAGCGCACCAGCCCCACTGTGGATACGCTTATTGTGCATCATTTTCGTCATCTTCGTTGCCAAAGGCATGTATCCGCTCATGTGATTTCTTCACCTCACTGTTTTGCTCTAAATACAATTCAGGATGAGATGTGTCAATCTTTTTTAGGAAATCCACAGGCTGCCGATTATTATCGCCGCGTCGAGGATCATCTGGAAACCTTCAGGCTCTGGACGAGGCAATTCCCTGGCGGTAAACAACCGGAAAAACCGACATGAAAATGAAAGAGGCTCGCGGAGTACTCTTAATAGTGTCGTATAGATAAGTCAGTTCAGTGCACTGAACTCAATAGAAGATAGGCGAGTTTACGGGATAACGACCGCCCTGTGTAGGACTTCAAATACAAGTCAATGCCGCAACCATCCCTGCGAATTCATTGACTTCGGCTTGAAAGGCGCAAAGTCTTGACAGTCTATTATCGGTTCCTGTAGAATCCGACTGCTTACCTTCTGACAAACAAGCACATACCACGGAGAATAAACGACCGTGAGCAAGACAGCAATAATTGATATAGACAACACCCTCTGGCAATTTAGCGATGCTTTCTATCTGGAGTTGAAGAAAATCAACGGGAATTTCCCAACGCCCAATCGGTGGTGCACCTATGACATTTGGGAGGGATACTGTTCGGTAGAGGATTTTATAGCGGCGATCAACACGATTCACCATAATCAGGACAGCGACCGATACCAACCCTACCCAGAATCACGGGACTTCTTATCGTCACTCAGAGAACATGGTTTTCATATCATCATTGCCAGCCACCGTACGCCGGAAACGAGTCAGCCGACCGAACGATGGCTTGCGAGGCATGGGCTCCCCTACGATGAACTTCACCTCTCTCTGGACAAAACCGTTCTCTTTCCAAAGGCTGACATCGTCGTGGACGATTCGCCCCTAACGCTTGAAAAAGCAATAGAAAGTGGGGCGCTGGGGGCCGGATTGTTGTTCCCCTGGAACAGGGCTTATGCCAGTAACGGGTTCAGGCTTTTTCAAAATCTCAATGAGGTTCTATGCTACATTTTGATGTCATCATAGAACATATGCGATGAAGGCAGGCAAGAGTTAGATTGGTTATGATCACTTCCATACACCGCTGATACTGAATAGGGCGTTTTTTTATTCCCAATGTCACCCATGAAGTAAAGAAAGGAGAACACTGCATTGAAATCCTCATGCGCAACGTGCTGGTTTCGCGACTATGCGGAACGAAATCCGAACTCGCTACTTGCCAGGATTTGGCGGTGGCACACCGGTTGGTGTCCAGGCTGGAAAGCATACCAAAAAGAATTGGCTGAGAAAGACACAACCAAGACATCCTGACCAATGAGATTTGAGAAGGTCCTGTAGAATCGTTCTATCCGAGGATTCAGAGAGATCCTTGAGGAGTGCAGCATGAGCGGACCGATCGAAAAAATTGCGGAGTTGATTGTCGATTCGTTTAGAATCGTGGTGTTCGTTGGCGCAGGTCTGAGCACAGAGTCCGGAATTCCCGATTTCCGAAGTCCCGGAGGCGTTTGGGATAAGTACGATCCGCAGGAGTTTTATTTTCAGAGGTTTCTGGAAAGCGAAACTTCCCGGGAGAAATACTGGCAGATGGCAACGGATATGTATGAATCGATGAAAGATGCCGAACCCAATCGGGCTCATCTTGCCATTGCAGAGCTTGAGCAACTTGGAAAGCTCGACTGCCTGATCACACAGAACATCGACGGCCTTCATTTTAAAGCCGGTAATTCGCCGGATAAAGTACTGGAACTTCACGGCACAGCCATGCACGTAACCTGCCTGAACTGTCACAAACGGTACGACCGGGATGCAATTCAGATCCGGATAGCCGGCGGTGACAAAGCGCCCCGCTGTGATGCGTGTAAAGGTCTTCTCAAACCTGCCACGATATCCTTCGGACAGTCAATGCCGGCTGAAGAAACTCAGGCAGCTTACGAGCACTCGGCTGCTTGTGACTTTTTTATCGTCATCGGATCTTCCCTTGTGGTCCAACCCGCTGCCCAAATGCCGGTAATCGCGAAACAGAACGGCGCAAAGCTCGTGATCATCAACCGGGATGAGACACCGTGCGATCCAATCGCAGACTATGTTGTGAATGCGCAGGCAAGCCCGACCATGGCAACCGTGATTGAGCGGGTCCGAAGAGCGCTCGCGAATATTTCAAGGGTTTAATCAGGTGAACCGGCATTTCATATCAGAATTTCATACTTACAGGACTATGTCGAAACGAAGAAAGAACCCGTCATTCAATGATCTCATCCTGCATAGGAGATTTGCTAAGAATCGGCCACACCGATAGACCTGAAGTTCAAATACAAAGGTGCAGGCCGTATTTTCGGAGCAGATCGTTGAATAAGAGATGAAAGATGCCAATACATGACAGCTTTCATTTTATCTGACACAATTCGTCCAATGAAAAGCTCTTGACAGCAATGACCATCAACTGTTATTTAAACATATCTATAAAGAATCCTGTTTTTCCATTTGTCGATTGCTCAGAGAGGATCACGTCTATGAATGACACGCTGGATAATGTCCTGACCATAGAAGAGCTGGCCATTTACCTGAAGATTTCAAAGTCCACCCTTTACAAGCTTGTCCGTGAAGGCAAAATCCCTTCCCAGAAAGTAGGTCGTCACTGGCGATTTCGCAAAAAAGCAATAGACCGGTGGCTGGAAGAAAACGGCCCTGCGTCCGAGTCCGTACGAGAGGATGATTAATGGCAGAATCTCTTGCAGAGCAAATTCTTGGTAAAATCGCTGTTATACCTGAGCTTTATCATCGCCTTATGATTGTCGCTGCCCCGACCGGCTTCGGTAAAACAAGGACCCTCCAGGAGGTTCACCAGCGGACAAGTGCACCGCTCATCAATGTGAACCTGGAGCTATCACGGCGCATGCTTGATCTCACCGAACGTCAACGGTCACTTCAGCTCCCGCGTCTCTTGGGAGAGATGATCGATGAGATCAAAGAAAACACGATTCTACTCGATAATATTGAAATCTTGTTTGATGTTGCTTTGAAACAGGACCCACTGCGGCTTCTTCAGGGGCTTTCAAGAAACAAAACGATTGTCGTGAGTTGGAACGGTTCGATTGAAAATGATTTTCTTACTTACGCTGTGCCAGGTCACCCGGAATACAGACGTTATCCGACGCGGGGAGGGGGCTTGCTGATCATAGCACCCGTATGAACGGAACAAATGTTGCCAGAACAGGGAAGGAAGGATGAACCCATGAAATACGGTGATTTAATCCAGTTTGAACCGATTGAGTCCGTTGTACAATTACGGAGCGCTAATTCTTCCGCCGCCGCCCGGCAGCTTGTCGAGACCTATGTCATCTCCGTAGAGATGGCTGAAAGGCTTATCGGTCTCGCTATCCCACAGCTTCAGTTTGACCAACCCATAGACAATAAAGGGCTTCTTGTAGTTGGCAATTACGGCACGGGAAAATCCCATCTTCTATCTGTCATCTCTGCCCTGGCGGAGGACGTAGAACTCGCCTCCCATCTGAGCGACCAATCCGTGGCCAAAGCAGCAAAAAAGATTGCGGGGCGATTCAAGGTTGTCCGGACCGAAATCGGCGCAACAACCATGTCCCTGCGCGATATTATCATCGCCGAATTGGAAGAGCATTTGGAAGCCATTGGCGTGACTTTTTCCTTCCCACTCACGTCCAAAGTATCAGAAAACAAAAGCGCCTTCGAGGAAATGATGGCGGCGTTCCACCAGAAGTTTCCGGATTACGGTCTGCTCCTGGTCGTGGATGAACTTCTCGATTTCCTCCGGACACGAAGAGATCAGGAGCTTATCCTGGATCTCAACTTTCTCAGGGAGATCGGCGAGGTCTGCAAGGACCTACATTTCCGATTCATCGCCGGCATTCAGGAGGCGATCTTCGACAGCCCCCGGTTTTCTTTTGTGTCCGATAGCATCCGCCGGGTGAAGGACCGCTTCGAGCAAATTCTCATCGCCCGCAATGATGTCAAATACGTGGTGGCCGAGCGCCTGCTCAAGAAGACCGGCGACCAGCAGGTTAAAATCCGGGAGTATCTGACCCCTTTCGCCAGGTTCTACGGCTTCATGAATGAGCGTATGGACGAGTTTGTCCGCCTGTTTCCAGTGCATCCCGATTACATTGATACCTTCGAGCGGGTCGCGGCGGTGGAAAAACGCGAGGCCCTCAGGACCCTGTCCCTCGCCATGAAGAAACTGCTCAATCAGGACGTCCCGGACGACCGGCCGGGGCTCATCGCTTACGACAGCTACTGGATAACCATTAAAGAAAACGCGGCGTTTCGCGCCATCCCGGAAATCAGGGAGGTCATCGAGTGCAGCGCAAAACTTGAGGGGCTGATCAACAGCAATTACCCGAAAGGCAAGAATAAGGAATTCGCCGGAAGGATTATCCATGGCCTGAGCCTGCACCGGCTAACTGTCGGCAGCATTGAAACGCCTGTGGGCCTGACATCGGAATCATTGAGGGATTCTCTGTGCCTCTTTGATCCAAACGTAGCCGATCTTGGCGGAGATCCTGCCGACGATCTGCGCGGAGAAATTGAATCGGCGTTACGAGTGATCAGCCAAGCCGTCAATGGTCAATTCCTGTCGGCAACAGAGACGGACGTCAATGGAAGGCTGAGCGGGCAGTTCTATCTCGACGTTCATAAAACCGTGGATTACGACGCACAGGTTCGTAATCGCACCGAGAGTCTCGAACCCTCGCAGCTTGATCGCTATTATTATGAAGCCCTGAAGCGGGTCATGGAATGTACTGATTACACCTATGTCACCGGCTACAAGATCTGGCAGCATGAGATCGAGTGGCTGGAACGGAAGGCCGCACGCCTTGGGTACCTCTTTTTCGGCGCGCCCAATGAGCGATCCACGGCAGTGCCGCCCCGCGATTTTTATCTTTACTTCCTTCAACCTTTCGAGGCGCCGTCCTTCAAAGATGAGAAGAAACCGGACGAATTATTCCTTCACCTGAAAAATGACGATGAAACCTTCCGCACGGCGTTACGCGGCTATACGGCGGCCCTCGATCTTGCCTCCACGGCATCTGGCCATGCCAAAAACACATATGAATCCAAGGCGTCGAACTTTCTGCGGGATCTGGTCCAATGGCTCCAGAAGAACATGACGACAGCCTTCGATGTCACCTGTCAGGGACGGACCAAACCCCTCACCGAATGGGCAAAGGGAAAGTCGATCCGCGAGCTGTCCGGCATAGCGCCCCATGAGCGGATCAATTTTCGCGATATGGTGAATACCGTCGCGGGAATATGTCTCGACAGCCATTTTCGGGATCAGGCGCCGGATTACCCCTTCTTTTCGGTGCTCATCACGGGCGCCAACCGCGCCCAGGCGGCACAGGACGCCTTGCGGGCCATTGCCGGCCAGAACCGCACCAAGCAAGCAACGGCGGTTATGGATGCCTTGGGACTCCTCGACGGGGAGCGGATTGATCCGTATCAGTCAAAATACGCCCGATATATTCTCGACAATGCAAAGAAGAAAGGTGCTGGCCAAGTTGTCAATCGGTCTGAACTGTTCCAGGAGGTTCTCGGGGTCGAGTATCTGGCGCCGCAAACGCTGCGACTGGAACCGGAATGGGCGGTGGTGGTACTGGCCGCGCTGGTTTATGCCGGAGAAATTGTATTGGCCATTCCCGGTAAAAAGTTCGACGCCACTATCTTACCGCAAATGGCCGGTACCGGCGTGGAAGAGCTGGTACAATTCAAACACGTCGAACGCCCTAAAGACTGGAATATCCCGGCGCTCAAAGCGCTTTTTGAACTGTTGGGACTCCCTCCAGGAATGGTTCAACAGATTACCCAAGCGGATGAGACACCGGTTCAGCAAATGCAAAAGGCCGTCTCGGAAACAGTCAACCGGCTTGTCATCGCCCAGCAAAATTTACATAATGGCCTGTTCTTCTGGGGGCGAAGTCTCCTGTCCGAGGATGAAGTTCAGAAGTTGAAAGCCCGACTGGAAGAAACCAAGACATTCCTCGAATCGCTTCAGGCGTACACCACGCCGGGGAAACTGAAGAATTTCCGTTACGATGCCCCGGAAGTAAAGGGCCATCACGAAGGATTTCAATCCCTGAAGGAAATTGAATCCCTGCAGGAACTGGCCAATGAGCTCGGGACGGTCGCGTCGTACCTTTCCACAGCGGAAGCGGTCCTGCCTACCGGACATGAATGGCTCGACAAGGTGAAGTTCGTGCGCGATGAAGTCCTCGGGCAAATTAGCGACCCGGACAAACGCGGGGCGGCCGCCTTCCGCCAGCAAACCCAGCGCCGGTTGACGGACCTAAAAAAAGCCTATATCCAGATATACCTTGCCCACCACAGCAAGGCGCGGCTGGGCGTAAAGGAGGACAAGCGCAAGGCCCTGCTCATGGGCGACGAACGTCTCAAGGTATTACAAAAACTCTCCACCATCAATCTCATGCCCCTCCAGCACCTGACCGATTTCCAGAACCGGCTTGCAGGCCTGAGGAGCTGCTTCGCCCTCACCGAACAGGAACTCAACGCAGCGCCTGTCTGCCAGCACTGCGGCCACAAACCTGCATCCGAGTCTGCAACAACCCCAGCCGGCATGACGCTCGACAATCTGGACAGCGAACTGGACAAACTGGTGGTTGATTGGACCCAAACCTTGCTGGCAAACCTTGAATACCCTACGACCAGGGAGAAACTGGCCCTCCTCAAGCCTGACCAGCGGAAAATAGTGGACGGCTTTATCAAAAAACGCATCCTTCCAGATGTTATAGGCCAAGACTTCATCAGCGCCCTGCAGGATGCGCTCACAGGATTGATCAAGGTTTTAGTCAAGACCGATGCCCTGCGATCAGCGCTCCTTACGGGCGGCTCACCGGTCACCCCAGCGGAAATGAGAAAGCGGTTCGAAGACTACCTGGATCAGCTAATTAAGGGTAAAGAGCCCGGCAAGGTACGTATTGTGCTGGAGTAATTACTAAGTACAGCGTTTCGTGATTACGGTGACGTTCCATTTGTAGCCGATCCTGCGATGATTAAGCATGCGGATTCGAAAAATACGTAACCGAATTTATGAACCGCAGTACTAAGTATGGTATCATAAATGACTATTTTCTGCCACAAAGTCCAGGACCATGATGAAGCCCAAGAGGTCCAAGTCGAGGCCCAAGTTGCAATTGCGGCAATTGCGATGAGCGGAACATGTTTACAGTGTAACTTTGCTTATGTAGAATAATTTCAATGAGGTACCACAATGGCGGCAAGATTTTCGGATCAGGAGATCAACGGATTGATAAATGAACCCAAACCTTTGCCGGGAAATTATCGCTCCAAAATCCAGTTGCGCGAAAAGAGAGGACACAAGGAACGTGAACTGGACATTATTGGCGCCGACGGCAATGAATTTCGTTTGATCTTTCGGCAGAGCAACTACAATCACCTCGATTTTTCAATTATTCTCGCCTTCTGCCCACCCGATACGAGCCAGACATTCCGTCTTCGACGCTATAACGGAAAAAGCCACGAACATACCAATATCATAGAGATAATATCATTTTATGACTTTCACATACATCAAGCCACGGAGCGTTATCAGGATATGGGTACACGGGAAGACGCCTATGCGGAACCATCGGATCGCTATTCTGATTTTCCTTCTGCACTCCGTTGCCTGATGGAAGATTGTCATATTGACGCCATTCAGGACTCGCAATTGTCCTTATTCAAGGAGATCGAATCATGACGACCGAATCCATAGAACAGTCATTTCGTGAAAGGGTTTGCGCCAAGGTCAACTTGGCGCATGAAGGTGTGAACCGTTATCGCGTCTTCACCCCCTTCATGTTTGAGGATGGCGACCATCTGTCCATCGTGCTCCGACGTGATCAGACAGCGTGGACGCTTTCCGATGAAGGCCACACCTACATGCACCTGACCTATGACCTCGACGAGAAGGATCTGCATCGCGGCAACCGTCAGAAGATCATCAATAATGCCCTCTCTGCCTTTCAGGTGGGGGATCAGGACGGTGAGCTGGTTTTAAGGATAGAGAATGAGCAGTATGGCGACGCCTTGTTTTCGTTTATCCAGGCTCTGCTTAAGATATCCGATGTATCTTATCTGACCAGGGAACGGGTTCGCTCAACCTTTCTGGAGGATTTCCAGGAACTGATGGCGGCGGCCGTGCCCGAAGAACGGCGGATATTCGACTGGAAGGACCAGAACCACGATCCCCAGGGCATGTATACCGTGGACTGTCGCGTGAATGGCATGCCTCGTCCCTTGTTTGTTTTTGCCCTTCCCAATGATGACAAAATCCGGGACGCCACAATCTCACTGCTCCAGTATGAGAAATGGAACTTGACCAACCGTTCCCTGGGTATTTTTGAAGATCAGGAAACGGTCAACCGTAAGGTTTTGGCTCGCTTCAGCGACGTCTGTGAGAAACAGTATTCCAGTTTGGGAACAAACCGCGATCGGATAACCCGCTATTTGCAGGAAGTGATGCAGGCCTAAACCATGAGCAGACCTTCAGAAAAGTTATTTGCCGAAGCTCAATCAGACTTCTTTGAGAAGTCCTACGAGGAGAATGTGCTGGAAGAAAAAAGTCAGCCTGTCGAATGTCTCGGCATGACCTTCCCGAACGACGAGGAGCGGAGGAAATATTTCCTGGAGAAGCTAAGCGAGAAGCTGAAGGACCCAGACTTCCGCAAGATCGAGGGGTTCCCCATCGGCACGGACGAGGACATCCTGGCCCTGTCCGATCCGCCGTATTACACCGCCTGCCCGAATCCCTTCATCGCGGATTTCATCAAGCACTACGGCAAACCCTACGACCAGAGCAAGCCTTACAGCCGGGAACCTTTCGCTGCTGACGTGAGCGAGGGGAAGAACGACCCGATTTACAACGCCCACTCCTACCACACCAAGGTGCCGCACAAGGCCATTATGCGGTACATCCTGCATTACACCGAGCCAGGAGATGTGGTCTTCGACGGATTCTGTGGAACGGGTATGACCGGCGTAGCGGCGCAACTGTGCGGTGACAGAACGGTCGTTGAGTCTTTGGGTTATAGGGTGGACAAGGATGGCACAATCTCCCAACAAGAGCCGGATGAAAATGGAAAGACGGTCTGGAAACCGTTCTCGAAACTCGGCGCGCGTCGAGCGGTGCTGAATGACCTTTCGCCAGCCGCCACCTTCATCGCTTACAACTACAACACGCCGGTGGACGTCCGTGAATTTGAGCGCGAAGCAAAACGCATTTTGAAGGAAGTCGAGGATGAATGCGGCTGGATGTATGAGACACTCCACAGCGATGGCAAGACCAAGTGCAAAATCAACTTCACCGTCTGGTCGGATGTCTTTGTCTGCCAGGGATGTACGAGGGAGATCGTCTTCTGGGAAACGGCGGTGGATAAGGAAGCGGGAAGCCTAAAAGACGAATTCCCTTGCCCGCACTGTTCGGCCAATTTGACCAAGCGGAATATGGAGCGGGCCTGGGTGACCAAGTACGACAGCGCTATCAAGGCGACCATCAGGCAGGCCAAGCAGGTGCCTGTGCTCATCAACTACACAGTGGTCGGCAAGCGGGCGGAAAAGGTGCCAGATATCTTTGATTTGGCGTTGATTGAAAAGATTGAGAGGGGCGAGATTCCCTATTGGTTCCCGACAACTACTATTCCCAAAGGAGATAAAACTGGTGAACCGCTACGCATCGGCATCACCCATGTGCATCACTTTTTTACGCAAAACTCACTTTATGAACTGGCAAGTATCTGGAATCATTATCACCAAGTAGAGTCGTCGAGAGTATCTCGTGCATGCCTTCTAACGCACACTGCGGCGAGTCCATACGCCTCTAAACTAAGACGATTCAGATCTGATAAAAAAGGTGGCGGCCCCCTGGCGGGAACGCTTTACATTGCGTCTTTGATTACACCGCCGAATCCCGTTCTCACTGTAGGGAGGAATATCGATTTCGTTTTGAGAGGACTGAAATCAATATGTCCAGAATCGAATTCGGCAATAGTTTCGTCTCAAAGCAACAATCAGTTAGTGTTCATGGATGACAACTCCTTGGACTACATGTTTATTGACCCACCGTTTGGTTCTAATCTGAATTACTCAGAACTCAACTTACTCTGGGAATCTTGGCTAAAAGTATGGACAAACAATAAATCTGAAGCCATCGAAAACAAGACGCAAGGTAAAGGTGCAAAAGAATACCGCCAGCTTATGACGGCATGTTTCAAGGAGGCTTACCGTGTATTGAAGCCAGGTCGTTGGATGACCGTGGAGTTTTCCAATACCAAAGCTTCTGTCTGGAACAGTATTCAGACCGCACTGACTGAAGCTGGCTTTATAGTAGCCAATGTTTCCTCTCTCAATAAGAAACAGGGCAGCTTCAATGCTGTAACAAACACCACTTCGGTCAAACAAGACCTCGTCATTTCCGCCTACAAGCCCAACGACGGATTCGAAGAGCGTTTCCAAAAGGAAGCCACTACCGAAGAAGGCGTTTGGGATTTCGTCCGCACACACCTGAAATACCTCTCCGTCGTCAAGCGAGGAGCCAGCACGCACCTGATTGCTGTCACCGAGCGCGACCCCCGCATTCTATATGACCAGATGGTGGCCTACTTCGTCCGCAAAGGTTATCCCGTGCCGCTGGACAGCGCGGCTTTCCAGGAAGGGCTGTCTCAGCGCTTTTCTTATCGTGATGGCATGTATTTCCTGCCCGACCAGGTGGCCGAATACGACAAGAAGAAGCTGACAGCAGGAGGCATGGAGCAAATGTCGGTGTTTGTGTCTGACGAATCCACTGCCATCGCATGGCTGCGCCAACTACTCAAAGACAAGACACAAACATTTCAGGATATTCATCCACTGTTCATTAAGGAACTTGGCGGTTGGCAGAAGTACGAAAAGCCACTGGAGCTATCCGAGTTGATGGAACAGAACTTCCTGCGCTACGACGGCAAAGGCGAAGTGCCGAACCAGATTCACAGCTACCTGTCCACCAACTTCAAGGAGCTGCGCAACCTGCCCAAGGACGACGAGAGCCTCCGCGCCAAGGGTAAGGACCGCTGGTACGTGCCCGACCCGAACAAGGCCGGCGACCTGGAGAAGCTACGCGAGAGGTCCCTGTTCAAGGAGTTCGAGGAATACCGGACGACCAGCCAGAAGCGACTGAAGGTGTTCCGCATCGAGGCCGTCCGCGCTGGCTTCAAAAAGGCATGGCAAGATAAATCGGAAGATGGTTACCGCACCATTATCGAGGTAGCTAAGAAGATCCCGGAGAATGTTCTCCAGGAAGACCCAAAGCTCCTCATGTGGTACGACCAAGCACTCACCCGCGCGGGGGAGGAATGATTCATGCCCAAAGCCAAGAGAGATGTGGCTGAACTCAAAAACCGCGCCATCAACTCCTTGGTGCTTGGCATCGAGCTGTTCAATAGACCCCATGACCAGGGGCGTTCCGAGAGCGTCTTGATTCTTCTGCATCACGCCTTCGAGATGCTGCTGAAGGCGATTATCAAAGACAGGACCGGGACCGTTCATGCAAAAGGAGAGAAGTACTCCTTCGGCTTCGACAAGTGTTTGGAGGTGGCCCAGAACGGAATTAAGGTGATCACTGCTGATGAGCGGGCCACCTTGTCCATCTTGGATGCCCACCGGGACACCGCCGTTCATTATTACCAGGACATCTCAGAGGACCTTCTTTACCTTCAAGCCCAAGCCGCGGTCACGCTTTTTGACGACCTGCTCAGCCGGGTCTTCAAGGAGAGGCTTGCTGACTGCATCCCTGAACGTGTGCTGCCGGTCTCGTCGCGACCACCCAAAGACCTGAAGGTTCTGATCGATAGTGAACTGAGTCAGGTTGACGAACTGCTGCAGGCTGGAAGTCGCCGAGGGATTCAGGCTGCAGCCAGACTGCGACCGATTCTCGCCTTGGCCACGGCGACTCGCGAGGATGCCGAACGGGTGACCGAAGGCGAATTGCGAAAGGCAATCAACAGAAGACGGCAGGGAGACGAATGGTCCATCATCCTCCCCGAAATCGCACAGCTCAAGCTTGATACCCAAGGCGAAGGCATTCCGATCTATCTCCGGATCAAGAAGGATGCTGATCTTGCCTTCCGCGTGGCCAAAGACGGTGAACCTGCCGTCGGAACCTTGGTGAAGCAGGAGGTCAACATTTGGGATAAGTACAACCTCGGCCGGGACGATCTCGCCAAGAAGCTCGGCTTGTCCGGACCCAAGACCAGTGCCCTGTTGCTTGAGCTGGGGATTCAGGATGACCAGGACTACTTTAAAGTCCTCCGACGGAAATCTTCAACATTCAAAGGTTACAGCAAGGCAGCCTTGGACAGGCTCCAAAGTGCCATAAACAACGGGGTCGATGTCGAGGGCGTGTGGGAAAAGCAAAGACATAATTTCGGAGCCAGGAAACGGAAATGATGGGTGGCTTTGCACAAGGCTCATGGTACTACAGCCCGGACCACGGGCAACTCTGTCAGGTCATCGAAGCCCAAACGCCTTGGGGCGCGACGATCTGCCGCGTTTGTCTGCCATGGTGCAAACGTAATACCATGTGCCTGAAGGGCAGCCGCATAGAGGCAGCCTGCCTTGGACTTAAGAATGCTTGGCAGGAGGGCAGCAGCTATGAGTAGCTGGCGTGATCAGATTCTCAAGGAATTCACCCCGCAGGTTTCGCGGCTTACCCTGGTGGCGGACCCGGATGGGCTGCTGCTGGAGGAAGGAATACTGGAGGGCATCCGGGAGCGGGGATTCGAGCTCATTCCTTTTGAGGACCCTGTCGCTTTCCGCTATGCCTACGAATCCGGGTTCCGTTCGCGATGGGATTGCGGAGAACAGACCGACCTTGTGGTGGTGTTGCGATCCCAGGCCAGCGATCTCAGCACATTGCCCTTCGATTTGCTTCAGGCGGGTCGCAAGCTGTTCTTCAATCTTGGTGACATCTTTCCGACACTCAGTTATCCCATCATTACTGTCCTGGATCGTGGCGATCTTGACGCCTTGTACACAGCCCAGCGGCGCCATATGCCCGGGCAGCTCGGTGATAACGCCACCAAGGAGTTCGTCCTTCGGCATGTATTTGAGATCGCAGTGGAACTCATCAAGCAGCCATCCGATCTGCTGAGGGTACTCCTGCGCCGTCACTACCGCGGACAGCGTATACCATTGGTTCTCGACAACCGCTTCAACCAGATCCTCCGGCAAACTGACAGCTTCGCTGGGTGGCCTCTGGAAAGAATCGTTCCGGATCGGGAAGCTTTTTTGTCCTTCCTGCAGGAACGCTGGCCATTGTTCCTGAACCGTGGGCAGGTTCAGGACACCCAGACCGGTGTAGAAGAATATGCCGGATACATCTTCCAGATACCGGGACCGCCGGATCTGCCGTTTGATCACCATGATGTCCGCGTTTATATGGACACATTCTTTCTTGAAGGTCTTCTGCACCCGGTACCCCACGAACGGGCGGGAATGATCGCCAAGACGTGGGCCGGCATCGGAGTTCGAACCGACTCTGCCGGAGATCGAACGCGTCGTCTGGAAAAGCTGCTCGCTGGCATCCGCACTGCTATTCCGGCTGAGGATGTTCGATATGGAGATTGGTTATTGTTTGCCCGCGGTTGGGCGGAGTTGATCGCCATTGCCCATGAGGCGCTCGCTGATGCCAAAACTGATCAAGGAATCAAAGAAATTCAGACCCATGTTGACCATGCCTTCACTTCCTGGTTGACCCGGCGGTTCGCTGGGCTGATCAACCTGCCTCCTGCGCCACCGGTCATGCTCCATCACCTGCCCCGGTACCTGGCGCGCCAGGTGGTCGATGACAAGACATTCAAGGCCGCTCTCCTCGTGATTGACGGGCTGGCCTTAGACCAGTGGATCGCGGTGCGTAAAATAATTGCCTCCCAGCGACCCATAATCCAGTTCCGTGAGAGCGCTGTATTCGCCTGGATTCCGACAATCACCTCAATCTCGCGGCAGGCCCTCTTCGCCGGCAAGCCGCCGATTTTCTTTCCGAACAGCATCCTGACGACCGAGAAGGAATCTGCCTTGTGGTCACAGTTTTGGGCAGATCAAGGACTGACGCCGAACGAGATCTCCTACGCCAAGGGATTTGGTGACGGGAACCTGAGCCATCTTGAAGAACTGCTTTCTTATCCCAGGATAAGAGTGGCGGGGCTGGTCATCGACAAGATCGATAGAATCATGCACGGCATGGAACTGGGCACGGCGGGCATGCACAACCAGGTGCGTCAATGGGCGGAACAGTCTTACCTGGCGTCTCTTCTTGACTTGCTCCTCGACCGGGGATTCCGGGTTTTTCTGACATCAGATCACGGAAACATTGAAGCAGAAGGTTGTGGACGTCCCTCGGAAGGGGCGGTTGCCGACCTGCGCGGCGAACGGGCTCGCATCTATTCTGATCCGCTTCTGAGGAAAAAGGTCGCGGATCGTTTTCCGACCGCATTGGAATGGCCGCCCGTTGGGTTGCCGAACGATTATCTGCCCTTACTGGCGCCTTCTCGAAAAGCGTTCGTTCGTGAAAAAGAACGTCTCGTCAGTCACGGCGGGATATCCATAGAGGAAGTTATCGTTCCTCTTGTTCAAATAGAGAGGAAGGCCGGATGAAACCCAACAGTCGAATACAGCAGATTGGCATTGACAGGATCGTTCGCTTGGAATGGTTGGAACGTGTGGCGCAGCTTGCTTTGGCCGGCAATCCTCCGGACACAGTCAAGCAAAGCATGGTGGAATTTTTAGCAACCAGTTTTCCCACCTCCAGTCCAACTGTCCGGGGTTCGCTTTCTAAAACCGTGACTATTTTGATGAACGTCTGGTTATCCGGACCAAGGGAACTTGCCAAATTCAGGGAAAGCGGTTTGGAGTTGCTGCGTATAAAATCGGGCGGGGAGCGCTTGGCGATCCATTGGGCCATGGTCATGGCGACTTATCCCTTTTGGAGCGCCGTATCGGGCCAAGTAGGGCGGTTGCTGCGGCTTCAGGAAACCATCACGGCGGAACAAGTTCAGCGCCGTATCTGTGAACAGTACGGTGAGCGGGAATCAGTTTTCCGAAGGGTTCGTTACGTCCTCAGATCTTTTATCGCCTGGGATGTGCTGCAGGAAACCGATACAAAGGGCGTCTATCGTCGGGGGTTGCCTGTATCCATTGACGATCCTCAGCTCATTGCATGGTTGATTGAAGCATCCCTTCATGCGAAGGCTAACGGCTCGACAAGGCTCGCGGAGCTGCTGGATAACACAAGCCTGTTCCCGTTTCGTCTGAAGCGGACAGCCTCAGAAAGTCTCTTAATGGCTTCGCCTCGGCTGGATTGCATCCGCCACAACATGGATGACGAGTTGATGATGCTGAAAAAATCATAGCATCACAAATTCTATTTTCTTTCCAAAATATTCTCCTCTCAGCTTCTCTTTTGAAGGTTTCTTTCCGTAAGTGTTGGGAGAGAATCCTACTTCATAGTGAAGATTTGAAGTTGCCTCAATGACCGGCACAATTCATCTTTTCATTGATCGCACTCGTGTATTACCAAAAGAAATCTGCTATACAAGCACATCAGCTGAAAACCTCGACTTCAATAAATAATAAATGAACGCGCAACCGGAAAGACCTTCACGCCGATCATATGCAGCGCTGCCGAAAGCCATAGCGATCCGGCCAGGGCCAGGGCAATAGCGATGAGACCGCCGAAGGAGGAGAGGCGAACAGCCGGTTGATGACGGCTTGCTGGCGGCTGAGGATCAGCGGAGGTATTTGCCGAACCATTGAAAGACCCGGTTCCATCCGTCGACCGCAGCCTCCGGCCGATAGCTGGGACGATCGACCGAGAAGAAGCCGTGCCCGGCATTGTCGTACGTGTGGAACTCGTAAGTCTTTCCCCACTTCTTGAGTTCTTCTTCGGTTTTGGCCACGTCCCCGGGCGAGGGGCGCTGGTCCTCCCTGCCGAAGAGTCCGAGCAAAGGACAACGCAGATCCTTTGTATAGTCGATCGGGGCTACTGGTTGACGCGCGTCGAGTTCCTCCGGGGGCGCCACGACACCGCCGCCGTAGCAGTCAACCGCGGCGTCGATCCCTTTCAGCGTGCACGCGGCCAGATAGACTTGCCGGCCCCCGGAACAATAGCCGATGATGCCGACCTTGCCGTTGAGATACGACAGGGTGCGGAGATACCGGATGCTTCCTTCCACATCGCCCATGGTGCGATTATCCGTCATGCCGCCGGCGGCCCGCACGCTTGCGCTGTTTTCCTCGGGCGTCCCTTTGCCTTCGCGGAAATGCAGATTCGGCGAGATGGCCGCATAGCCATGATGGGCGAACTTGCGGGTGATCTCCTTCGTCGCTTCGTCCCAGCCGGGCATGTGGTGGATCACCACCACCCCCGCCGGGTAGGGGCCGGGTCCGGTGGGACGCGCCAGGTACGCGTCGATCATGTCGCCCTTGTGCCCGCATACGTTTACGGTTTCCGCCAACATCGCTTCGTACGGCATCTCGTATCGCTCCTTTCTTGTGGCTGTTCATAAAGAGTCATTTCATGCGTTCAAACAGCATTTCTTGTATTTGCGGCCGCTGCCGCAGGGGCAGGGGTCGTTACGCCCGACTGCGGGATGCGCCTTGACCTCCGCGTCGCGGAGAACCTGCATCATCCGCTCGGGCGGTTGCCCAGCCAATCGCAGCGCCGCCATTTGCCCGGTGAAGTCGCGGCAGTAGGCGAAGAACCTGCGGTAGCCCGCACACAGGTAGTTCAGCCCCGCTTCGCCGTCCGGGGTCCGGATGATGCGATCCTTCGGGCATCCCCCGTTGCACATGGCCCTGACTTCACACTCCCGGCAGCAGCGCGGCAACGCCTCTTGCTTGGCCTGCCCAAAGGCGAGCTGCGCCGGATGTTCGATGAGTTCGATAAGCGGGGTCGTGCGGATGTTGCCGAGGCGGTGCTCGGGGGTGACGAAATGATCGCACGAATAGAAGTCGCCGTTGTGCTCGACCACCGGGACATCCCCGCAGGTGGACCGGAAGATGCACAGGGAATGGTCCTGGCCGTATGCCGGCCTCGCCACCTCCTCGAACATCTGCACGATGATCCGCCCGACGTCCTGCCGCACCCATTCGTCGAAGACGACGCACAGGAAGGCGCCGAACGCTTCCGCCGGCACGGTGCGCGCGCTCACGCCGCCCTGGGAAGCCGGCTGCGGCTCGACGAGGGGGATGAAGCTGATGTATTGGGCTTTGATCTCCTTGAAGAAGCGGTACACCTGGAGGGGGTGCCGGACGTTCTCAGCATGCACGACACACAGGAGATCCACCGGGACCTTGTGTTTGCGCAGGAGCCGATAGCCCTGCATCGCCTGCCGGTGCGTGGGCTTCCCGTCCTTGGTCACGCGATAGACGTCGTGCAGCGCCGGCGGACCGTCGAGGCTGAGCCCGACGGCAAAATTCTCAGCCGCAAAAAAGCGGCACCAGTCGTCGTCGAGGAGTACGCCGTTCGTCTGGATGCCGTTGTTGATACGCCTGCCGGGGGGCAGGTGTTTGCGCTGGAGCCCGGTTATCTTGCGGAAATAGTCTATCCCGAGCACGGTCGGCTCGCCGCCGTGCCAGAAGAAACTGATCTCCGGTTCGGGGGCGATTGCGATCTGCTGGCGGATGTACTCCTCCAGCAGATCGTAGGGCATGCGAAACGAGTCGCTGTCCGGATAGAGCAGGTCCTTACGCAGGTAGTAACAGTAGCTGCAATCCAGGTTGCAGGCGGCCCCTGCGGGTTTTGCAAAAATCTGGAATTCCCGTGAAGCTTTGACCACGCGCCCCTCCCTGAATGAGTCCACATTCGCAGCAATGAATCCAGGACTGTGATACGCCGGTTCCCGGGATCTGGTTATCACAGTGAATCGCCGCGAGGCAACCGAATTCTCGCTTTCCGGTCCCCCCTGCCGGATCCTCCCTCCGAAAGAGTGAGCTGAAAGAGTGGACCGAGAAGTTGCCTCCCCTTACGGGATGAAGTATACTACGGAACATTCCACGAGACCGAAGCATCTCTTTAAAGGAGGGAAAATACTTATGAGTTTCGTCGAGAAAAGGCAAAAAGGACTCACGCGCAGGGATTTCATCAGGGGGACTGCGGCCGGAGCAGTGGGGGGAATGGTGGTGGGTGCGGCAGGGACGGTGCTTGCGGCGTCAAAGGCGGAGCCGAAGCCCGCGCAGCCGGCCAAGGGGATGCCGTCCGAAGCCATGTGTGCGGAGATCGTGAAGATGCGCGGGCACGAGGGCGACACGATCGATGCCTACCTGGCGCGTCCCACGGGACCCGGCCCCCACCCCGGGGTCGTGGTGATCCATCACATGCCCGGCTGGGATGAAGCGTCGAAGGAGATCGCCCGCAAATTCGCGTACCACGGCTACGCGGCAATCTCGCCGAATCTGCATTTTCGCGAAGGCAAAGGGACGCCCGAGGCAAACAGCGCCAGCGTGCGGGATGCCGGCGGCATGCCGGACAACCGCACCATGGGTGATGTGGAAGGCGCCATACGGTATCTCCGCGCCCTGCCGTATCTCAACGGGAAGGTAGGCATCATCGGCTATTGTTCCGGGGGCCGGCAAGCCTACCTGGCCGTGTGCACGCTCAGGGGGATCGACGCCGCAGTAGCCTGCTACCCAGGCGGTGTCGGGGCGGGCAAGGAGGGGCTGACGCCGCGTCAACCCGTTGATCCGATCGATTACACGAAGGACCTGAGCTGTCCTTTGCTCGGGCTGTTCGGCAGGGAGGACAAGCGTCCCTCGCCCGGGGATGTGGCAAAAACAGAAGCGGAGCTCAAGAAATGGGGAAAGAGCTACGAGTTCCATACGTATGATAATGCCGGCCACTCCTTCTTCGCGGTGGATCGTGCGGATTATCGGCCGGTGGCTGCAGTCGACGGATGGAAAAAGGTTTTTCAGTGGTTTGGAAAATATCTCTGCTGATCCTTATCCATCGTTCGCCAAGGCATAACTTGTGCTGCGACCGCCTCCCGGCTCTTTCAGCAAAACACCACGCTTCACCAGATCATCGATGTCCCTCAGGGCGGTATCCTGCGAGCATTTGGCCAGTTTGGCCCATTTGGAAGAAGTCAGCTTGCCTTCAAAACCGTCGAACAGCCGGTTGATGACGGCTCGCTGGCGTTCATTGAATGGCTTCTGGGTTTGCGCCTCCCAGAAATGGGCCTTATGGAAGATGCCGGCCAGGATATGTTCCGCGCCGTCAATGGCGCGATCGAGACATCCCAGGAACCATTCAAGCCAGGGGGTTATGTCCAGGCCGCTTTTTTGGGTTTTTCCCAGCATATCGTAGTAGGCGTTTCGCTCCAGGCGAATTTGCGCCGACATGCTATAGAAACGCTGCGTGCTATTTTCCGAACGCGCCAGAGCCATATCCGCAATCGCCCGGGCAATCCGGCCGTTACCGTCCTCAAAAGGATGGATCGTTACAAACCAGAGATGCGCCAGACCTGCCGCCAAAACCGGATCAATAGATTGGGGACCGTTAAACCACTTCAGGAAAGCGCTCATCTCCTTGGAAACACGCTTGGCTTCAGGGGCCTGATAATACACCTTCTCCCTGCCAATCGGGCCGGAAACCACCTGCATGGGGTCGGATTGATCATCACGCCAGCGGCCAACCGCGATTTTGGTCATACCACTGCGCCCGGTTGGGAACAGAGCGGAGTGCCAGGAAAACAGACGTTCCTCGGTCAACGGATCGGCAAAACGGCCGGTGGCGTCGAGCATCATTTCAACAACCCCCTCGACATGCCGGTCAACCGGTATCAGTCCGCCGATATCGAGTCCGAGTCTGCGGGCGATAGAAGACCGCACCTGGTCCTTATCCAGCTTTTCACCTTCGATTTCGCTGGATTTGAGAACATCCTCGGTCAGGGTTTGCAGCACGGCTTCACTGCGGAGCGAAAAACCCAGCCCCTCCATACGCCCGATGAGCCGCCCCTGCCGATGACGTACGCCGGCAAGCTGCCCTGCCAGCCGCTCCTGGCTCCAAGTCAGTTTTGGCCAATTCTTCCTATTGTGGATATAGTTCATAATTCTCTGACACTCCCTGGTGATATTATGCCGCGTATTCGCCGCATAAAGCAAGGACAATCTCCGCATTTATTGCGTCGAATAAGGCCGCTATTCACCGCAGGCCAAACAAGAGGTATCTTAAGGCAGCCTTGACCTCAAAATAGCCGAAAAGGTTGTCAGCCGCAGACTTGTCTGAATCCGTGAATTTGCCCGTGCGTGGATGAAATCGGCGGCAAGGGGGGCGGAAGCCTCATTCGTGCCTTAGCGCCACGATGGGATCCAGGCGGGCGGCCTTGAGCGCCGGGAAATAGCCGAAGATCACCCCCACCAGTGCCGAGAAGAGGAAGGCGACCAGGACGATCCCCCCGTTGAAGACGAACGGCACATGGAGCACTGCCGAAAGCCACACCGATCCGGCGAGGGCCAGGAAGATGCCGATGAGGCCGCCGAATGAGGAAAGAACCACCGCCTCCACGAGGAACTGCGTGAGAACCTCCCGTTCGAGGGCGCCGATGGCGAGCCGGATGCCGATCTCGCGGGTGCGTTCGGTCACCGACACCAGCATGATGTTCATGATCCCGATCCCGCCGACCAGGAGGCTCACGGCCGCGACCGCGCTCAGCAGGGCGGTGAGTATCGTGGTGGTTCCCGTCAGCATGTTCGTGATCTCCTTCATGTCCATCACGGTGAAATTGTCGTCGTCGCTCGGGCCCAGATGGCGCCGCTCGCGCATCAGGCGTTCGATGTCCTTTTTGGCCTTGTCGGTGGAGGCGCCCTCCCGGACCGAGATCTGGATCAGGGAGACGTCCTGATTGCCGGAGACGCGCCGCTGGAAGGTGCGCAGCGGGATCACCACGAGATCGTCCTGGTCCATCCCCATGCTGCTCTGCCCCTTTCCCTCCAGGAGGCCGACCACCTCGCAGGAGAACTTCTGCAGGCGGATCCTCTCTCCCAGGGCCTCCTGGCTGCCGAAGAGTTTCTTCTTCACCGTCTCCCCCAGGAGGCAGACCGCCGCGCCGCCGCGCCGCTCGCCGTCGTTGAAGGACCGTCCCGTCCTGAGGACCCGGCTGGTGACCCTGAGATAACGGTTGTCGGTCCCGACCACGGAGGTGGACCAGTTCTGGTTTCCGGAGATGGCCTTGAGCGACTGGGTGGTGACCGGGGCGACGGCCGCGATATCGCTGATCTCGGCGTCGATGGCCTCGGCGTCGGCCTCCTTGAAGAGCGCCGCGCTGCTCGCCTGGCCCGGCCCCATCCGCTTGCCTGCGCTCACGATGAGCATGTTGCTCCCCAGGCTCGCGATCTGCTGCCTGACCTGAAGGGTGGCGCCGCCTCCGATGGTCACCATGGTGATCACGGCCCCCACGCCGATCACGATACCAAGGATGGTCAGGAAGGAGCGCAGGACATTCCGCCGGATCTCGCGCAGGGCGAGGAGAATGGTGTTTCCGATCATGATGATTTCCCTCCGTTCGGCTGATCCGATGCGACCAGGCCGTCCATGAACCGGATGATCCGCGTCGCGTAGGCGGCCATGTCCTGCTCGTGGGTGACCATGATGACGGTGATCCCCCGTTCGCGGTTTAGGGCGGTCAGAAGCTCCATGATCTCGCGGCTCCGGGCCGTGTCGAGGTTCCCCGTCGGCTCGTCGGCCAAAAGCACCGCCGGCTTCGTGACGATGGCGCGGGCGATCGCGACGCGCTGCTGCTGTCCCCCCGAGAGCTCGCCGGGCGAATGGGCCTCCCACCCCGTGAGCCCCACCGTCTCCAGGGCCTCGCGGGCGCGGGCGCGGCGCTCGGAGGCGGAGGCGCCGCGGTAGAGGAGTGGCAGCTCCACGTTCTCCAGCGCCGAGGTGCGGTTGAGGAGATTGTACCCCTGGAACACGAACCCCTGGTAGTGGCGGCGGAGCAGAGCCCGCTGATTGCGGCTCAGGCCGCCGACCTCGACCCCCTTGAAGCGATAGCTCCCGGCGGTCGGCGTGTCGAGGCAGCCCAGGATGTTCATGCAGGTCGACTTGCCCGATCCGCTCGGCCCCATGATCGCCACGAACTCGCCCCCGGAGATGTCGAGATCGATCCCGCGCAGGGCCTGCATCGAGGCGCCTCCCCGGCCGTACACCTTCGTCACCCCGCGGAAGGCAACCAGATTCTCGGGCTGCGGCCCGGCGCCGTTTGCGTTTTGCGCTGCGGTCGTCACTTCGTTGCCCCCGCCAGGATGTCGACGACCAGCGGCGTGCCGGGCGCAAGATTGCCGGAAGTGACCTCGGTCAGGCTGCCGCTGGTCCAGCCGGTCGTGATGAGAACGGCGACGGGCCGGTCGTCCTTGAGGACCCAGACCCGCTGCTTACCCTTGCCGGCGCCTCCGTTGTCGCTTCCCTGCGACGGACGGGTCGGCCGCGGGAAGAGCGAGAAGAACAAGCCGCGGGAGGTTTTCTCTTCCACCTGCACCACCGGCGGGGTGAAGCGGAGTGCCGCGCCCGGGACCAGGAGGGCGTCCTTGAGTTCCCGGACCGTGATGTCCGCGGTGGCCGTCATCCCCGGCCGCAGGGCGAGGTCGGGGTTGGCCACTTTGAGGATTGTTTCGTAGGTCACGACACCCGAGGTCGTGGAGGAGCCGTAGCGGGCCTGGGTGATCTGTGCCGTAAAGGTGCGGTTCGGGTAGGCGGCCACGGTGAAGGTCGCCTTCTGCCCCTCGCGGATCTTGCCGATGTCGGCCTCGTCGACGTTTACGTGGAGGTCCATCCGGGTCAGGTCTTCGGCCAGGCTGAAGAGCACCGGGGACTGGAAGGCGGCGGCCACGGTCTGCCCGGGCTCGACGCTGCGGACAAGGACGATGCCGTTGATCGGCGAGCGGATCACCGCTTTGGCGAGGTCCGTTTCGTTCGCCTCGAGGACGGCCCGGGCCTGGGAGACCGCCGCCATGGCACTGGCGGTGTCGGCCTGGGCGCGGGCGAAGGCCGCCTCCGCCGCATCGACCTCGGCCTGCGAAGAGAGCCTGCCCTGGCTGATCTCGCGGGCGTTTTTGAGCTGTGCGAGCTTTGCCCGGGTCTCCGTGACGGTGGCCCGGGTCTGCAGGACCTTCGCCTGCGCCGATTCGAGCGCCGCCTTGGACTGGGTGATCGTCGCCTCCAGCTTCGAGGTGTCGAGGCGCACCAGGACCTGTCCGACCTTGACGCGGCTGTTGTAGTCCGCCTCCACGCTCTTGACGATCCCGGAGAGCTCGCTCCCGACATCCACGGAGTTGGTCGGCTTCAGGGTGCCGGTCGCAGTGACGATCACCGTCAGATCGCCCCGCCGGACCTGCTCGGTTTTGTACTGCGTCGCCGCAGCCTTCGGGTCGGGTTTCAGAAAATACCAGGCTGCCGCGGCCGCGATCGCCAGGACGAGGACGACGGCCGCCCAGCGCCCCCATCTCCGGCCCGGCCTGACTTCCTTGCCGATCTCCAGGGTCTCGGCGATCCCCTTTTCATTGTTTTGTTCGGTCATGATTTTGCTCCGTTTGCGGACATTTCCTTTTCGCCCGGGTTGAGCGCGGTCCACCCGCCACCCAAGGCCTTGTAGAGTTTGACCAGGTTCGTGACGATGGCCCCGTCGCTCTGGGCGAGCTGGTCCCGGAAGCTAAGGAGCGACCGCTCGGCCTCCAGCACCGTCGTAAAATCGATCAGCCCCGCGCGGTACTTGATCTCGGCGAGCTCAGCCGCCGCCTGAGCGGACCGGGTTGCCTCAGCGAGCGACTGCCGGCGCCGCTGTTCCTGGGCATAGGCCAGGATTGCGTTTTCCGCCTCCTCCAGGGCGGCGAGCACGGCGGACTCGTAGGCGATCAGGGACTGCTCCTGCAGGGCGGACTGGATCTCGATGTTCTTCCGGATCGCGCCGGCGTCGAAGACCCGCCAGGTGAGGCCGGAAGAGCCGCTGGACGTGGCATTTGCCGCATTGAAGAGGCCGCCGAAGGTGAGGGCCTGAAGGCCGATCGCGCCGCTGAGGGTGAGTTTGGGGTAGAGTTCCGCTGTGGCGACGCCGATCCGCGCCGTCTGTGCCGCGAGCTGGCGCTCGGCCCGGCGTACGTCGGGCCGCTGTCTGAGGAGGTCCGCCGGCACCCCGATTGCGACTTCCGGGGGCAGGCTCGGGACCGGTTCGGGCTTCGAAAGCTCCGCGTGCACCGCACCCGGCGCTTCGCCCAGGAGGACCGCCAGGCGGTTTTTAGCCTCTGAGATTGCAGTGCGCAGGGTCGGGATCTGTGCGCGGGTATTCTCCAGGTTGTAGCGGGCCTGCTGCACGGCCAGATCGTCGCCCAACCCCGCCTGGAAGCGCCACAGGGCAAGGCGGTGCGTCTCCTCCTGGCTCTTCAGACTCGCCTCGGTCACGGCAAGACGGGCCTGGCCGGTGCGAAGATCGACGTAATTGAGGCCGACCTCGGCCAGGAGCGACACGAGCGTATCGCGCAAGTCCTCCCCGGCGGCCTGGAGGTCCGCATCGGCGGCCTCCACCGAACGCCGGACCCCCCCGAAAAGATCGATCTCCCAGGAGGCGTCCAGGCCCGCGGAAAAGAGGTCGGTGGTCGCGGTCGGGCCGATGTCGGCGCTGCCGCGGCTGCGGCTTGCGGAGCCCGAGGCGTCGAGCGTGGGGTAGAGACCGGCCTTGCTCAGGCCCCGGCGGGCGCGCGCCTCGCGGACCCTAGCCTCGGCCTTTTTCAGGTCACGGTTTCGAGCCACCGCGCGTTCGATCAGTTTGGAGAGTTCCGGGTCGTTCAGGGTCTTCCACCAAGCCGCGAGCCCCGGCGGATTTGCCTCGACCGTCAGACCGCCCTGCAACGGGGTGTTCCAGGCGGGGGGGGCCGTCGTTCGGGGCGGGACGTAATCCGGGCCCACCGTGGCGCAACCGGCCAGAATCACGACCGCCAACCCCAAAGCGATCCGGAATATCGCCCCTGGAAGGATTCTGCTTGATAACAACTTCATCGGCGACCCCCGTTTTCAGGCGTTTCCGCTTCGTTTATGCCCTGGCCTTGTTCGGCCGCCGCGCGAATGGCACGGATCCCGGTCAGGGAGAAGGTCACGACATGCCGGGCGTAGGCCTCGATATCGTCGATTCTCCGCGTGCCGTCCTGATTGTCCCCGCCCTCTTTGAGACGATTCCGGACGACCATCGGGTTGATGCACTGGCTGATAATCCCCACCTCGCAGAACCGCACCTCCCTCTCCGCGACCTGCGGACCGAGGAGCTCGCGGACCATCCTCTCGGTCCGTTGCTGGAGGGGCCGGATCTCTTCCCGCATCACCTCCTCCAGCAGGCCGGTGGGGTTGGCAAACTCCCGCTGCATGAACCAGAACTCCCGGTTGTTCTCGTCGGCGACCCGGTGGAGCAGGGCCGTGACATGCCCCCGCAGGCGCTCTTCCGGCGGTGCGTCGGCGGCCACGCCGCCGTCCGGGGGATGAGCCTGCACGGATTGGGCAAAGGCGTGCCGCCAGGCCTCGCTGTACAGGGCTTCTTTGCTGCCGAAGTGGTAATTAACGGCGGCGACATTGGTCCCGGCCCGCAGGCATATCTCCGCAATTGTTGCGTCCCGGAAGCCCTTCTCCGCAAAGATCTCACCCGCGGCCGCCAGCAGTTTCCCGCGGGTCCTTGTCGTATCCTCTCTCGGGATTTTCATCGTTGTGTCTCCTTGGTTACTTTCAATTGACATTTAAAATATACATTTGAAATTGTCAATGGGTTTTTTAAAACTGCGGCCTTTTGGTTTATCGGAAAAGTGATAATTCCGCCTAAAGTCATTGACAAAATTAGTGAAAAGTGATTCATTTCTGAAGCTTTTCGGCTGATTTTCCGTCTCCCTCCCGCCCCTCCGCGCCTCGTGGCACGTGGGTTGGATTTACGCTTACAGTAGAAAAACTGGTCAGGTGGTCCGATTGGCTCTTCATGGGGAGTAACGATGTACACAAAGCTTATGCCACTGCTGCTTGCCTTCGTTTTCCTCGGGGGTTGCGTCGGCACGACCTCTAACCTGTCCATCACCACGACCGGACCCTCCGGAGCCCCGGAGCGGATTCCGGTCAGGCTGCTGAAGCCCGACGGGCCGGGACCGTTTCCCGCCGTCGTAATCATGCACGACTGCAGCGGCCTCGGTCCCCGCTCAAGCGGCGCTCCCGACCGCTGGGCCGGGGAACTGGTGAAGCAGGGATATGCCATCGCTATTCCAGACAGTTTCACGACGCGCGGCCATGCCGGTGGCGTTTGCGCCGACCCGTCGCCGAGTCGAGCCGAGGTCAATCCCGTTCGGCGCGTCCGTGACGCGTATGCGGCGCTCTCCTATGTCCGGACATTACCCTATGTCGATGGCTCTCGGGTGGGCCTTATGGGCGGCTCGCATGGCGGATCCACGACGCTGGCATCCATGGTCGCGCCGGAAAGCGAGAGGGACGTGTTCGCGCGCGACAAGGCCGCCGGTTTTGCCGCCGCGGTCGCTCTGTATCCGGGTTGCGCCGAGCGATTCGGCGACTGGCGCGTCACTCGCCAATCCGGGGCGAGAGGGCCGATCACGGACTACATCGGTGTGTACAAGCCCATTGCCCCCCTGCTGATCCTGATCGGAGAAAACGACGACTGGACCCCGGCGGAATCCTGCCGCAAACTGACCGAAATCGCCCAGAAGGGTGGGTACCCGGTGGCGATCAAGGTCTATCCGGGGGTGCACCATTCGTTCGACAGCAACAACCCCGTGCGCTACAGCGCGACACGTGTGAATGCGAACTCGCCCAGCGGGCGCGGCGCCACGACAGGCGGCGATCCCACAGCGTGGGCGGACAGCATTCGCGAGGTGACGGTGTTCTTTGGCCGGCATCTCCTGAAGACAGGAAACTAATGTCTTTCTTCTTCGGGGCGCATCATGTTGCAATCAATCATCAGGAACGCGCCCTGAAAATTGGAACTCTCAAGAAATGAGGATACCGAACGACCTAACAATGATCAAAAACCAGCTCTCGGAGATCTTTTTGTGCGGTCAACGTTGACGGCCCCGTAAAAAGTCGAAAAATGGCCCTTTTTGAAAATTCGTGCCTAATAATTACAGTAGGTTACAAAGCGGCGTTTGGCAAATTTTGACTTTTTACGAGTTCATCAACGTTGACGAGGCTCTAAAATCAGGACTCTCCCCTTCTGTTCAAAATAAGTCTTAAGCTTCGCCGTCTCGGTTCTTTCCCGTTCGGTCAGCGTCCCCCCTCCGAGCCTTTTGCCCCAGTAGCCGTTTGCAATGACCGTTGCGGCCTGATCCAGCCATCGGGTCAGGTTTTCCGTCATTCCCGCCTGGAGATAGATGCTGACGTCATTGACAAACAGGATGTCCCGCGACTGCCCGTCGAGCTTCCGGAAGAGCCCCTCACTGATCCGCCGATTTTGTCGGGCCTTTTCCATGGCCTCTTCTTCCGTCTTCGAACTCAGGCGGGGCGGCTCAAAATGGCCGCCCAGATAGAGAATGTCTTGCCCTTCCGGCGGCGTCAATTTCCCGCCGACGCCAATCAGTCCCTTCTCGTTTGCCAGTTTTTCCGGGACTTCCGGCGCCATATCCACGATCGCGATCCGCCCTCCGAGATCCTGACGGCACAGTAATGCTTCCAGTACCTTCCTCGTCAGGGTGGTCTTCCCGGTATTGACGTCGCCCAGGATCAGGGTTTTTCGGCTGAGATAGTCCTCAAGATGAATTCCCGGCATCTTTCTCAAACACTCCTCCGGCCCTTAAAGGTCTCGGGCAGCAATAAAAGCATCGCGGCTCCAAGGATATAGATCACACAGGTGAGGGCAAGACCCGTTTGCAGGCCGTGGACCTTGCCGATATAACCGATGGTGAAAGGCGCCAGCACAGCCCCGACGCGACCCATGTTCCAGCAGAAGCCGCCGGCATACGCGCGGACCCGCTCCGGGAAGAGCTCTGCATAGTACGCCCCAAGTACGCCGCCGGAACCGCAGAGGCCGAAACCGACCACAATCCCCCACCAGAACAGGAACAGGGGATGGCGGACCACGATATAGACCGCAACCGCGGCGGCGACGGTGACAAAGGAGGCAATCATGGCCCGACGGCGACCGATCCTGTCCGAGAGTACGCCGAAGAACTGAAAGCCGAGAAACATTCCGAGGTACATTACAAAGGAAAATCCGGCCATGGTCGTCAGGCTCAACCCTCGCTCCTGGGTCAAAAAGGTCGGAATCCAGAAGGCCGCACCCCAGTAACCCGCCAGATTGACAACGCTGACCAGCGTCGCGAGAAAAGTGGTCTTGGCCAGGCCGCCTTCAAAAATAGCCCCGATGCCGATCCTGGATTTCCCATGATTGCCGTCGGCCGATACCGATCGCTCCGGATCGGGAGGCACCAGACGGGTGACCAGCAGGGCGGCGGGAATGGAAACGGTCCCGGCGACAAACAACCATTGCCATTCGACATGGAGGACCAGCCGCCCGACCAGGGAGGCCAGGACAGCGCCGATGGCAAAACTGCTGAAAACAAACGACGCGGCGCGTCCGCGGTATTCAGGCGACCAGTGTTCGGCAATCAGGGCGGCGCAGGGCCCCCATATCCCTCCGATTGCAATCCCCGTCATGAATCTGAGGACCATCCAATGGGTCCAGGAGTCCATGAAATAGACAACCCCCATTCCGATCCCGAGCCAGACCAGGGCCAGCAGGAGGGCAAAACGCCGGCCGTAATTCTCGGCGATCAGCCCGAACAGCACGCTTCCGGCCATGGCGCCCAGCATCGTGGCGGATCCCAGCAGCCCTCCTTCGGGAAGGGTTATATTCAAGACCTTGAGAAGAACCGGCATGGCGATGGCCAGAACCATCAAATCGTAGCTGTCAAAAAGATAGGTCACAAACGCGGCCCACAGGACAGGCCAACGGTATCGGGTTCCATTCATGCCGTTGCTCCTTTCAGCAGGGATAAAAGCTGCCGGGCCGCTTCCCGGATGTCCGTTTGATCCATGATGGCGGAGACCACGGCCACACCATCCACCCCCGTTTCCATGACCGGCTTTGCATTCTCCGCCTTGATGCCGCCGATCGCCACCACCGGGATATGGACAGCCGATTTTATCCCTCTGAGATCTTCAAGGCCGACCTTCTCTGTCCCCCGTTTCGTGGCAGTCGGAAAGACGGCGCCCACCCCCAGATAATCCGCGCCCTGCGCCTGAAACAACAGCGCCTCGTCCACCGAAGCGGCGGAAGAGCCGATGATCTTACCGTCACCCAGCAATTTGCGGGCAAGCGGAACGGGCAGATCTTCCGGGCCAAGATGGACACCGTCGGCGTCGATCGCCAGAGCAATGTCTATTCGGTCATTGATGATCAGCGGGATGTCATGCCGGTCGGTTACGGTTTTCACCTTTTGAGCGAGTTCGAGATATTCTTTGGAGGATATCTCCTTTTCACGAAGCTGAACGAGGGTTACACCGCCGAGAATGGCCTCTTCGACACCATCCCAGAGGGTCCTTTCGCCAAGCCAGCGACGATCCGTCACGAGGTAAAGGGTAAAATCCATGTTTTGCCTGACCATCGATATCTCCTCAGAAGATTCCGCCCAGGATATATCCCGCCGCAATGAGCGCCTGGGTCAGCAATACCAGTTGGACGTTCTTCATCATGACCGGCAGGAAGAGCTCCATCTCGTCATACCGGAACGACCCCCGGATCACCTGCAGGGCGATGGGCAGCGTCAGCAGGGCCAGAAGTGTAAATGCGGGCATGTAATGCAGCATCACCGCCCCGACGATCCAGAGATAGACCAATACGGTAAACAGGGAGAAAACGACGGCCGCCCTCTTTTTGCCGAAAACGATCGGCAGCGTCCGCCTTTTGACCGTAATATCCGCCTCGACGTCCGGGAACTCGTTGAGCAGAAGCAGATTGTGCACCAGGAAATAGGACGGCATCGAGGCGATGAAGGCAGTCAGCGTATATTCGCCGGTATGGACAAAATAGGCGCCCATGACGGGCAGGATGCCCAGGCCCAGACCCGGCGACCACTCGGGATAGCCCATCTTGAGAATGAAGGGGGTGTACAGGACGATCAGAAGCGTGGCGATCACCAGCAGCGGCACGAGCATCCACCCCTTCTCCAGCGTGAAGAAGACGCCGATCGGGACAATGAAGACGAAGCAGGCGATGCCGAGCCACAGGGCCTGTTGCAGCGTCAGCAGGCCGCTGGGGACGGCGCCGCTGCCCCCGCTGAACGGAGTCCGGCGGGTTTTGAAATCCAGACCGCTCCGGGAGTCAAAATACTCGTTGAAAATGTTGACCGCCGCATGGGCGACCAGCAAACCGAACGTCGCCAGGAGCGCGTACCCCATGTGGAACGGCGATCCGAACCGTCTCGATTCGTACCAGGCGACACCGGCCCCGAGAATCCCGAGAATCAAAGTTAGGATCAGAAAGGGAACGCGAATGACGGTGACGATACCCTTGAATTTCATCAGACCTCCTGTCCGCCGCCCCGTGCGCCGAGCCGGGTCTTCCCGTGCAATCACACCCGGGCACATCTTCCTTTTGCTGACGAAGCGGCCCGTGACGGTCTTCATTCAACCGACAGGATTGCCGTCCAAGAATCGGTTGTACGTCTTGATGGCGCAGAGCTCCCCACACATGGTGCAGACATCCCGGTCCTTGTCCTCGGTAAGGCATCTGACCCTTCGCGCCTTCGCCGGATCGAGGGCCAGTTGGAACATCGCCTCCCAGTCGAAGCGTCTCCTGGCCCGAGACATGTTTTCGTTCCTCTTCCACGCGCCGGCGACCCCCTTCTCCAGGTCTCCGATGTGCGCCGCGATGCGCGATGCGATCACCCCCTCGTAGACATCCGGGACGGTGGGAAGCCCCAGATGTTCGGCCGGCGTCACATAGCAGAGAAAATCGGCGCCGGCGCCGGCCGCGATCGCTCCGCCGATCGCTCCGACGATGTGGTCATAGCCCGGGGCGATATCCGTGGGCAGCGGTCCCAGCACGTAATAGGGCGCGTTGTTGCAGAGGCGCTTCTGAAGCCTCATGTCCGCGGCGATGCGGTTCAGCGGAACATGGCCCGGTCCCTCCACCATGACCTGAACCCCCGCCTTCCGGGACCGGTCCACCAGTTCCCCAAGAACGATCAGTTCGGCGAGCTGCGCGCGGTCTTCCGCATCGCAGATGGTTCCCGGCCGCAACCCGTCGCCCAGGGAGAGGGTGACATCGTATTGACGGGCGATCTCCAGCAGACGGTCGAAATGTTCGTAGAGCGGATTTTCGCGCCCGTGCAGCTTCATCCATTCCGCCATCAGGCTCCCGCCGCGGGAGACCATCCCCATGATGCGGTCGCCCTTCTCGAGGACGGCCAGGGTTCGGGTCGTGATGCCGCAGTGGAGGGTCATGAAATCGACGCCCATCCGGGCCTCGTGTTCGATGTCCGCAAAGATGGCGTCCTCGGTCAGGTCGCCGCAAGTGAGGCCGCCGGCGAACAGGCGGCTGATGGAACGATAGATGGGCACCGTGCCGATCATGACGGAGGAATGTTCGATCATCGCGGCAAGAATGGCATCGATGTCGCCTCCCGTGGAGAGGTCCATGACGGCGTCCGCCCCGGCCTCGATGGCCGCACGCAATTTTTCGATCTCCTCCGGCAGATTGGCATGGCTTGCCGAGGTCCCGATGTTGGCGTTGATTTTGGTCGAGAGCCCCAGGCCGATCGCCCTAACTTCAAAGGCTCGTAACCTGTTTTTCGGAATCACCACGGAGCCTGCCGCCAGTTTCCGGCGGATTTCCTCCGGTTCCACGCCGTCATGTTTTGCCGCCTGAACCATTTCCGGCGTTATTTCCCCCGCTTTGGCCGCATCCAGTTGTGTCATCTCATCCATCTCCTTTCAAAATGCATAAAGGCCGCCTCCCTTGGGGAAGCGGCCTTTATGCGCGTTGCACATTCGGCTCATTTCCCTACGCAGGCATTACCCTGATCAGGTCGGTAAAGGGTCACCGGAAATCCGGCATCTCAGTCCCTTAAGGACACCCCTAACGAGCAGCGAAATTATGCGATATAGATTTTCTTTTGTCAAGGGAATGTTGTTCGCCTGCCTCAGAAGCAACACCTGGGAGGTGAAAATGCGACCTGAAGAATTTATCATCAAAGAGGGTGACGAACATTTGACCAGCCATTCGGTACTGGCCTTGATCGGCGCCCTGATGGAACGTATGGAACTGATGATGCGTGATGCTTGCCGTCTTCAAATGAAGGCGGCCGGGTCGGGTGTCCGTTTTTAACCATTTTATGTGGCAAGCACATTGAATGCCACTGATTCAGGTATATGTTATAATTCCACCAGGGCGTCATCGTAACTTTTCCACCTCCGCCTGGTTTTTCCATCGGTCAGAAATGACACCCTCGTAAAAAGTCCGCAGGCAAGGCGCGCGAATCCTGAGGAATGAGGCGTACTCTTGCGTACGCCTCAATAAGCCTTCCCCTGCGAAAGCAGGGGAAGGATGAAGCGCAACGCAGCATCCGGACTTTTTACGAAGCCGTCAGAAATAGCTGTGGAGGCTGTCGAGGTAGTTCACCCCGAGGTAGGTGAACAGGACGGAGGCGAAGCCGACAAGAGCCATGACGGCCATCCGCTTCCCCCGCCAGCCCCGGACGGAACGGGCGTGGAGCATCACCGCGTAGACGATCCAGGTGATGAGCGACCAGGTCTCCTTCGGATCCCAGCTCCAGTAAGAACCCCAGGCATATTGAGCCCAGACGGACCCCGTCATGATCCCGAGGCTCAGCAACACAAAACCGAGCACTACGCTCTGATAGAGGAGTTCCTCGATCGCATTGGCGGCCGGGATCAGGCGGAAAAACGCACCCGCCTCCTTCCCGCCGTCTTGACCTTTCCCTTTGAGCAGATACATGATTCCCAGGGCGAAGGCCATCGCGAAGGAGGCGTAGCCCAGAAAGCAGGTGAGGACATGGACGGTGAGCCAGTTGCTCTGCAGGGCCGGGATGAGGGGCTGGATCCGGTCGTTGACGCCCGGGGAGATCGAGGCGAAGGCCAGAAGGAGAAAGGCGACGGGGATCACGAAGACGCCGAGGCTGCGGCTGCACGTTTTCCATTCGATGATGAGGTAGAGAAGCAGGACCGCCCAGGCGAAGAAGATGAGCGACTCATAGAAGTTCGCGAGCGGCGCATGGCCGATCCCCAGATCGTAGGAGCTTTTCCAGCGCAGCAGGAGGGCCGCGCTGTGCAGCAGGAAACCGATCCGGGCGATCCAGGAGGCCGCGCTTCCCCAGAACTCCTTCCCCCGGACCATCCGGACGAGGTATAAAAGAAATGAGAGCAGGTAGACAAAGGTCACTCCGCTCAGAATCGCCGAATCGCTCATGAATGCCCCTCCGCCTTTCCGATCTCCGCGAGCAGTTGATTCATCTCGTTTTCCAGACCGACCGGGTCCCGGTTGCTCGATCCGGTAAGGCCGATCCGGCTTTTCCCCTTCTCCTCCTCCAGGACGATCCGGAACCGGCGGTGGGAGAAAAAGAAGGTGATCATGAGACCGACGATGAGCAGGGACGCGCCTCCGGCGACGAGGGGGACGCCCGGATCACGGGCCGCCTGAAGCACCGTGTAGAACCCCTCTCCCTTTTTCTGCATGGAAAAGAGGTAAGGGGCAAAAAGACCGGGGTTCATCAGAGGGACCTGCGCGAGCACCCCCGGATTCGCCTCCTTAATCCGCTCGATGTTCTGGAAGACCCAGACCTGGACATTCCCTCGTGTTGATGTGACGGAGAGCTTCACGGCCGGTCCCATCCGCATAAGGTCGTTCTCGGCGCGGAGGACCTCCACCTCTCCCTCCCCTCCGGGAAGGGCGAAACGGTCGCCGACGGCCACATCCCGCTCGTTGGCCTTTCCATCCCCTCTAACATAGGACAGATTTAGACGGCCGCCGGGGAGGAGGCCGTAGCTCGCCTGATAGAAACGCAGGCCGCCGAAGGCGATCGGGTGGTTGACGAGGAGCGCCCCCTGCCGGACGGTTTTCCCATCCTGGATAAAGGTCAGATCGGAACGGAACACCTTCGGGGCGCCGTTCTCATAGTACTCCACGGTGAAGTGGTCGCAGCGGATGGCGAAGGGAAGGGTCTCTGCCCCCTTTCCGCCCCTGAACTGCATCGTGTTTGCGGTATCCCCCTCCGCGATTTCCACGTAACCCCGGACGCCGAAGATGGCGCCGGCGAGCCCCCCCGCGATCAGCAGCAGGACGCCCAGGTGGACGACAAAGACCCCGAAACGGGAGAAGGCGCCCTTCCCGCCGGCGAGGACGAACCCCTGGGGCGTCTCCACCTTTTGGACCCGCCCGCAGCGTTTCCGGAGGAGGGCCTCCAGGCGGGAGGCCTCCTCCGCAGGGGGCCTGTCCGCCGCGACGATCCGTTCCGGGGGGAGATCCGCGAGGCGCTCCGTTCCATCCGGCGCGGCGCCGCCGCGAAACTGCCGCCAGGCCGCGGGAAAGCGGTCCAGGGAACAGGCGATCAGGTTGACGGGCAGCAGGAGGAGCAGCAGGACAAACCAGGTGGAATGGTAGACGTCGAAAAGCTGCAACGCTTTGAAAAGGGCCAGCAGGGCGGGGTGGAGACGGGCCGCAAAGGTCTCTCCTTCCACCTGTTGAGGAATGACCGTTCCCAGCACGGCCCCCAGGGCGATCAGGCTCAACAGGGCAACCGCCAGCCGTATGGAGGTCAGAAATTCCCTCAAACCGGTGTATTTACTGGCCATGCCCATCCTCTCCTTGCGCTGTCCGGAAATCCCTGTCGGTCCCTCTTTCCCCGTGAAAGGAGACGGCCCCCACCCTTCGGGTTCGGAAGGAAGGCGTCCGGTGCCGTCTGGGGAGATCGAGAGCGGGTATCTGTAGGGAAGGTCTTTAACACAAAAACGGGCCGCTGCCAAGCAGGAGCCTGTCGGAAAAAGGTCGGGCGACGATCCGCCATGCACAGTCCCCGGGTCATGAAATAACTTTGACAGCCACTACTTTTAGGGTATCAGGGGAAAAACATCAAAGCGTTACCGAAGGAGAAACAAGTGAGGGGTCGAGTCGTTACGGGTGCCATTCTCTTTTCCCTGATCGTCCTGTTAGTCCTTGTCACGTCGACCACGGCCAAGAACGAGAGCTCCTGCGTCACCTGCTATACCGATGAAGCCGCGCTGAAAAAACTCTGCAAGGTGCCGGAGATTCCGACCGGCGAGGCGGAGGGGTGAGCGGGGGCGCCTCCGCCGGTTTCGGCGGAAACGTACCACCGCGGTTTCCTCGTCGACAGGAAACTGATCGGGGAGGACGAGCCTTTCGCGAAGGGATGCACCGCCTGTCACCAGGGCGACGATGCGCAGATGGACAAGGAACTGGCCCACAAGGATGGAATAGAAGTGATGATTGCCATTTGAAGTCAGTATATCGTAGTCTCTAGCAGACTGAAACGCACCGTATTGCCCTTTCCAGTTTTTGGGGAATATTATACTCAACAAGAAGGCTTATCATATCATGAACATTGCCCAGAATATAAGAGCAGTCAGGGCGAGGCCGAGCAGTACGCTGGCAATTCCGAACACCCCGGCAAAGAGCTGTATCCCGGCGCCCGGGCCTTTGCATTTGATCTCCTCAAGCCTGTTTTCCTCAAGGATGCGCTCGTACTCCAGCGGACGTTCCCTCTTGAGCGCTTCCACGGTGTAGCTTCCCGTGAAGATGTTCCTTTCCAAGGGGAACTTGTCCGGGACCAGATGGTTGTTGAAGAAATGGATCGTGAAGATGAATACCGCTGCCAGGAATGCCTCCTCGGAATGGGCCAAGTAGAGGATGTTGATCATCCAGCCGGGCATGACATGCGATGACCACTCGGGTATCGACATGATGACTCCCGAGATCCCGATGATGAACATGCCCCAGAAGACTGCCATGAAATCGAATTTCTCCCAGTAGGTCCAACGGTCGAAATGCGGCCTCTCTCCTGCGTTGAAAAACCACTTGAACATGCCCCAGCAGTCCTGGAAGTCCTTGATCCGCGGGAACAGCGAGTCAGGTCCGAAGAGCCGGTCCACCCATCCCTTGAACCTGAAGCCCGGAAACAGGAACTTGAGTGAGAGCCAGCCAGTGTACAGGAACAGCAGCCACATGACCACTGCGCTGGTGCGGTGAATGATGCCCGCGTTCTCGACACCCCCGAACAAGGTTATGAATGCCCTGGCCCAGGAGATATCGGGGTATTTCAGCGGGAATCCCGAAACGACCAGGCCGAAGAAGGAGAGGATGAGAACCACGTGCATGCCCCTGTCACGCACGGAGAACCTCTTGACATACTGACGGCCTTCCTCTTCAGGAAGCTCTGCTCTGAACTCGAGGCCTCCCTTGACGAGGCAGCTCTTTTCCGCATAGGCCTTGCGCCACCAGAGCAGGATGTGGATCCAGAAGAAACCGAATACCGCGGCCAGAAGCGCGATCATAAACTTCTTGGCCAGGTACAATCCGAAGAACCCTTTCGGGTTATCTGGGTTAGGGTGCGGCACGTAGGAGACGAAACGCGGGTGGAAGCCTTGGTGGCACTTCCCACAGGTCTTCACCAGCTGGCCGGGGTTCAGGGCCGACGCGGAATCGCCCGCAGGCAGAATGTTGTGGGCGCTGTGGCAGTCCGCGCAGCCGGCTACCTGATCAGGGTACCCAAGCTTCATCACCTTTCCATGATATGTCTCTCCATATGTGCCCACTGCCATGGGGAAAACCCTGTATTGCCCCGCTACTCCCCCCTCCCGGTGGCACTGGATACATAGTTGAGTGTAGTAAATCCTCTTGTCTGCAATCCCCCTGTCCGTCGCAGCGAACACTGGTGTGCCGTGAATACCGTGGCAGTCGCTGCACACGGCTGCATCGGCATTGCCTGCCAAGGCCTTTGCTGTGTGCCCTTTTTTCAAGTACTTATTCTCGTCGCTGTGGCATCTCAGACAGGTCTGTACGGACTCCGACTTCCCTTTTTTCGCGGGCAGGGCCTTTTCGGGATGGATATCGGTGTGGCACTGAAGACATGAGATCTTCGCCTCAAGGGCATGATAGCTTTTTCCGTATTGTTTCTCGATGTTCCTATGACAGACTGCGCAGGAGAGCAGCTTGGACTTTTCTTTCTTTTGCATGTGTCTAGTAAAATCTTGTATAGCCAGGTGACAGGTCGCGCAGGTGAGCGCCCTATGCGATGTCTGGGCAAAATGCTGCTGATACTTGGGACCTGAATGACACGTGCTGCATTCCATGGCCGCTCCAGGAGCACTTGCAGGTGCGGCTGAGGCCGACTTGCCTATTTTCGAGCCAGCAGCCTCCTTGGGGTGCATATCGGTGTGGCACTGGAGGCACGAAATCTTCTTCACCGTGGCGTGGAAGCTCTGCTTCTGGGTGTCCTTATGACAGGTGAGGCAGGACACGATTTCGGGCTTTTCCTTCCCCTGCATATGTCTGTTGAAGTCCTTGATGCCCTTATGACAGGAGGCACAACCCAGCTTGCCGTGAGCAGTTTGGGAGAAATATTTCTGATACTGAGACCCAGAGTGACACGTGCTGCACTTCAGAACCGTGCCGGGAGGCTCTGCAGGGGCCGGGGCGGCAGGCTGTGATACCCCACTTTCAACCTCAGGCACTGTCGCAGGCACCTTTTCACTCGAGACCTTTGAATTGAAGGCAAGTGGGGTCATAGGCGAGGGTGTTATGTTAGTAAAATTATGGCACTCCGCACAAAGGAATTTTGACTTGGCATGCTGGCGATGGCACTCTGAACACTCTGCATCGGTGCCATAGTGGGAATTGTGCGGGTTCGGTATTTTCTTCTCGTCCTTGGCGGGGGTTTTCGCTAGAGTATCAATACTGTGACACGCAATGCATGCCTTCATGCCCACCCTGGAAAATGACTCTTTTCCCTCGTGACAATTCTGGCATGAAATTTCCGAGAGCATGTGCATATGGCTCGTAGGCAGCTTATCCTTTATGGGGGTTTTGTCCCTCTTGTGGCACATAAGGCACTGTTGAAGGTTCATTGTCTTCGTGGCCATGTGCCCACTCGGGAGGACTTGTTTGCCGTCCGCATGGCACGAAGCGCAGTCTCCCGGTTGCGCGTTCGTCAGGCGTTTCGGAGTTCCGTTATCAGCTACGGCCGCATTGCAGCACAAGAGCACGCTGATGCAGGGGATAAGGGCAAGTGTGGTTAAGACATTGAGTGTCCTTGGGAAAAAACGCCAATTCATGCCCACAGCACTGCCTCCTGATTTGTGAATAGTCTTATCCGCCAACGTTTTGCCACAAAAATGCTATCAAGATTCCTGCCATCAGCAGGACAGTATGACGGTCCTTCGATGAACCCTTTGCAGGGGTCATGCCGCCGTTTTCTGGGACAACCTCCCCCGGCCTGATCTTCATAGATACCTACTTCCGGGTAAAATGTTTGCTTGCCGGATGAACCTTATTTTCCGTGACAACGGTCGCAATCGTTTTTGTCAGCGCTGTGTCCATGGTGGCACACATTGCAGTCGAGGTAATGCGGACTTGTATGCGGGTTACGGGTCATTGTTTCCGTCCGCTTCGCAAGTTTTTCATACGGTCCGTGACAACTCAGACACTTGGCCATGCCGACCTCTGCCCCCGCAGCCACTTTCGCCGCCCCATGGCAGCTCTCGCAGTTGAGCCCTGTCTTAATGTGTTTGTCAGAATTGAATACGTCGGCCGCAAAAAGTAGCTGCGCTGTAAACACGCTGAGGAGAAGCAGCGATAACAGATAACCGAATATCTTTGCAGACATCCTTCTTTTTCTAACCATTTTCATACGCCTCCCATTATTCTTTTCCTTGATCTTGAGACCAGGGCCGAGACACAACGCTTAAATGCAGGCAGACACTTCCTTCCCTAGTTTTCTCGGGTTCGCGACCGGCCACGTGCAAAAGCAGAAGAAAACGATCCCGATCAGCCCCAGGAAGGCGGCTCCATAGAAAATTGTCTTGATTCCGAAGAATCCCAACGCAAGTCCACCCGCCAAAGGAGCCAGAACCGTGCCAAAGTTCAGGGCACCGTTAAAGACGCCCATGGAAAGCCCCATCCCATATAGATTCCCTTCCTGGACAAGGAGGGCTTGGCTTGCAGGCAATGAAACCACTCTAAACATGCCTATGGCGACGCTCAAGGCCAGAAGGTGACCGAAACTCTGAGCCAGGGGAAGGCAAAAGGTGAGGAGAGCCGTCATACAGCCGCCGAAGATCACCATCCAACGACGGTTCAGCTTATCGGACAAGCTGCCCATGGGTCTCAGAAGGAGCGCGGTGACAACCGTGCCGGCACCCATGATGATGCCCATCTCAAGACCCGTCAGTTTCAGGCTGTCATACATGAAGATCGGAATAAAAACAGCAAAAAGTGCAATGGAGAAAGAGCGCGTGAGGATGAAACCCGACAGGCCGATCAGTGTCCTGCCCATTCTAAGTCCACTCAGATGAAGTCGCGTCCGGGCCACATTGTCCGGCCGGTTGGCGGGAAAAATCCTTACAAAAAGTAAGGCCGAAAGCAGCGAAAGCAAACAGAGAACAGCGAGACTCCAGAAAACACCCGGGAAACCGGCAAAATCTTTTATCATCCCCCCGATCATGGGACCTATGGCCTGTGCACTGAAATAGGAGATATCGAAGGTCCCCATGGTCTGGGCCTCTCTTCTTGCCGGCGCTATATCGCCGATGAATGCAAGAGCGATCGGCCGGACCAGGGCAGCGCCAATCCCCTGGATCATCCTGAGGGTAATCAAGGGCAGTGGTCCCGGCATGAGGAGATAGCACAGAGATACCGCCAGGCAGGTGCAAAGGCCGGCGATGAGGAGTTCGCGGCGCCCCCGATGGTCCGACCACCATCCGATGAGCGGCGACATGAGCATCTTGGCGACTGCGTATGATGAAAAAATCAGAGCGATATGAAGCGCGGTTGCACCGGCGCTGACAGCGTAGACCGGGAAGAAAGGGTCAACGATTCCGAATCCGAGGGAAATCATGAAGTTGATGACAAAGAGTCCCCGGTAAGCTCTTCTTTTCACTTCATCGCCCAAGGCAAATTTAATCCTCTCCGATGACCAGCCCCCCTAGATCCGGATCATTCGGGGGGGGCTGGTCAGTTCACCCCATCATTTTCTATTCCGTATAAGGCGGTTCCCCTTTCACGGATTTTGCCAATTCCATGGCCTTCTCTACTTGATCACGGGTTCCCCTGAAAACAAGCCATGATCCACCTTCCGCACCGTTGACACCCCCTGCATTGGCCTGAAAGGCAGTTGCACCGGTCAGCATTTTAATGGCCTCCAACTCCGTGACGATCTCGCCCGTGAGGAGCCACATCGAAGGAAGAACGTTCAACGACTCTATCGGCTCACGCATCTTCAAGGTCACATCCACTATATCCCCTACAACCTGCTTCTCGAGGCCGACCGGAATGACGAGGTGAACCTTGCGTGCCACGATGAAGGGCATTGTGATCCCTGTCGTTCCCCCATCCGGACCCGGCACAAAACCCAGGTGGGGACCGACCATAATATTGCCCGCCGCTAACTTGTTCTTGTAGTCCAGGGCATTCGCCCCCTTCATGACCACGTCGCCTGGTTTCAACTTCTTCACGGCGTCAGGAAGCGGGATATCAAGTAACTTGCCTTTCTCAAGAATCACGTTGTTAACGGACTTTCCCTTGGGGAGTAACTCGGGCTGTTTCGGCATAAGTCTCCCCGTCACAAATTCCGCAGGAACGATTTTCTGCCCCGTGATCTCCTCGGCCACGTAGCGAGTGGTTGTCCCCTTGATGATAATGATCATGCCGTTTTCAAGGGCATTCTTGACGATCGGCATCTGGGCCACAGCCTTGCCGATCAACCTCTTGGACTCGGCCACAGTCAGATTCGCTCCGCCCTGGACGATCTTATCCGGTCCCGCACTTCCCGATTCCGCCGCGCCCAGGATCCCTGAAAACATCAATGGTACGCCAACGGCAATCGCAAACAGAAAGATAACCCCACGCAATACTTTTTTCATCATGTGTCCTGTTCCTCCTTTCGCTGTTAGATTCATTTCGTCTTAATGTCACGCTCATTTACCCAAACCATCACCAGTTAATGTCACGTGCATTTACCCAAACCACCACAGGGCTCCAGTATATCCCCGTACTTTCCATCGCCATAGTCGGGCACTCATAATCCAACAACCATTCCCGAAGTCGCGTCAAATCGTCCGTAAATATGCCGAATACCTTGATCTTGTACTGCTCTTCTCAGGGTAAGCGCCGCTTTCATTTTCATCCCTTCTCATTGAAACTCACCGGGGCAAGCCGCGAGGCATTCTGCGAATAATTTTGGTTGACTCCATGTGACGTACTTTAAGCGGCCTGCTAAAATGCCTTATCACGCGAGGTCTCTCGGCATACATTTTCGGGACGCGACCGAGTCTTCGATTTTGATGGTACCAGCTTCATGGTAAAAAAAACCTCCATGAGTGATTCCGTATATTGGTGAAAATATTTACCATACGGAAAATCATAGTCAAGCAAATTTTTCCGTATTCTTAATAATCAGTTCTAATATACGGAACAAGAAGACGCGAATATCGCTTGAGAAGCAAAATCGGACCTACTATAGACCAATCCGCAGAAACATGTTCATGCTCCATCTGCATGAAATGATGGATCAATATTGAACAATGCGCGATAGCGCTGAAAAATCCCCCATCCATTGATGTGATGCGAGATCGCTGCCTCGAAGCACGTACGGATGCCGATAGCGATGAAATGAAAGTACCAAAAGAGAGCATTTTGCCATTTGAAAACCCGATCAGGGCAGGGGCAGCCATGAAACGCACACTCGTCAGCTGCGCCGAGCACCCTGCGGTGGAGTGTGCCCCTGCTGGGAACATCTGCTCAATAGACTGCTATGGAATGATTGATAGGAGGAATCACCTCCAATCGGAAGAGGGGAAAGTAGGTGCCGTAAGCCTCCAGACCAATCCTCCAGCGTGATAAGGATTCAATGATCCGATCAACCGATTGTTCCGTATATTAGAACTCAATATTAAAGATGCGGAACATTTTGCTTGACTATAGTTTTCCGTATGGTAAAAAATCTTCACAATATACGGAACCATCGCTTATGGAGGTTTTTTGCCATGAAAGAGGTGCCATCAAAATCGAAGACTCAGTCGAATTCCGAAAATAAATACCGAGTAACCTCACTTGATAAAGCGCTTTTAATTCTTGAGTTAGTGATTGACCAGAGCCGGGATCTCTCCATTACGGAGATCTGCCAGAAACTCGGCATGATGAAGGGAACGGTTCATCGGGTCCTGAGTACCCTCGTGGCACGAAAATTCATCCAGCAGAACAGAAAAACAAAAATGTACGGTCTTGGCGTGCGAACGCTGGAAATCGGAATGGACTCCAAGCGAGAGAGATTTCTTCGCATGGCCATGGCCCCCTTTCTGATGAAACTCTACGAGAGGTGCGGGGAAACGGTGAACGCGGCTGTGTGGGAATATAATGGAATTCGCTACATCTACCGATTGGAATCTGAAGCGCTCCTTCGAATTTCCACGACGGCTGGCGCAAGATTCGCAGGCTACTGTGCCGCAACCGGCAAGATATTGCTGTCATACTTCAGCAATGAAGATATCCGGCAGATTTACAGACTGAATAGATCTTTAAAAAAATACACTCAAAATACGATTACTTCTGTAGATAAATTGATTAAGGAGATCGAGAAAGTCAGGGTCAGGAAGGTGGCAGTCGATGATGAAGAGGCCCTGGTAGGGGTCTACTGTGTTGGCGCACCGATATTGAACTCTAAGGGGGAATGTGTGGCAGCCATCAGTATTTCAGCTCCGAAAAATCGGGTAACTGCAGAGACGAGCGACACGCTTGCAAAGTTGGTATCGGAAACGGCTGGGAAAATCTCAAGTTCATTGAGTGAACTATAAATTTCGGGACACCGCTAAAACTGAGAGGAATATGAATATGGTCGGCATTAGGTTCCATGGCAGAGGGGGGCAGGGAGCTGTGGTCGCTTCAAAAATTTTAGCCCATGCCTACTTCAAACAGGGGCTCTACGTTCAGGCTTTTCCTTCCTTCGGTATGGAACGAAAAGGAGCTGCCGTCTCCGCATTCGTCAGGCTGGATAGCGCTCCCATTGTCGAGCGCGGAGACATCAAGAACCCTGATGTCGTCATCGTGCTGGATTTTTCGCTGCTGCGCAAAGTGGATGTGGCTCATGGCGCCAAGCCGGATGCACTGATCCTGCTCAATTGCAAGGAGAATGAGAATCAGAACCCCATCAAGGGCTCCTTTCGAGTGGCCGGCGTGGACGCCGTGAAAATAGCGCTTCATCACGGCTTGGGCTCGAAGACCGCCCCGATCATTAACACCGTCATCCTCGGCGCCTATGCCCGGGTTTCCGGCGACCTTGCGCTTTCCAACCTGCTGGAGGCCATTGAAACTGGCGTACCGGTGAGCCCTAAACAGAACATGGCCGCCGCCGAAGCGGCATATCAGGCAGTATTCAGGATATCAGGAGATGTGAATGCAGACTAAAATCATCATTCAAAGGTTGTCGGAGCTTCCGACAGCGCCGACCACGATCGGCACCATGGCTTGGAACCAGACGGGCGACTGGCGTTATGTAACACCGCTGGTCGCAGACAAACTGGCACCCTGCAGCCAGAACTGTCCGGCGGGCATTCCGATTCCGCGCCATCTGGGTGCCATGAACCGTGGGGATATTGAAGGCGGTCTCGCCCTGCTGCTGGCCTATAACCCCCTGCCCGGTCTGACCGGCCGCCTGTGCTATCACCCTTGCCAGACCAAATGTATCCGCAGAACAATAGATCGGACGATATCCATCCAAAAGGTGGAGCGGTTTCTGGGTGATCTCGCGACGGATGTCACAATTGAGAAAAGTGATAAAACCGATCAGCGGGTCACGGTCATCGGTTCCGGCCCTCTGGGGCTCTCCTGTGCATTTTATCTGGCTTGTTGGGGATGCCGGGTCGTTGTCCTGGACCCCGCCGGCCAGGCGGGCGGGGCGCTTGTCGATCTTTCGCCGGGGAAAATAGAGCCGCAGGTGCTGTCTCATGAAATCAACCGCTTGATCCGTCTTGCCGATATCAGGCTTGAAACCGGCGCCGTAATCGATTTCGACACACCCGGCGAACTGCTGTCGAACGCAGACCTCGTCATTTTGGATCCGACCGGACTTTCGGAAGACTTTAGCGTGCCAACCGGTGCGGTCGCTTGCAATCCCTTTGATGAAGAAACCGCCACCGGAGGCATCATCTCCGTAAAATTGCCGCAAAACCTAACACCATTCAAGGCGCCCATGATTGCCCATTACATTGCCGCAGGCCGTCTGCTGGCCCGGAAGGTTTTCGATGGTCTGCGCCCGGTGGATCTTGCACAGCCGGCCCCGGACCTCCCCCTGCAGGCAGTAAGCATCGAAAATATAAAGATTGAGCGTTTTCCGGTCTCCGGTCCTGCTGCAGAGACGGAGACCAAACAGGAGGTAACATGGGACCGGGAGCGGGCACTGCAGGAAGCGGAACGCTGCCTCTCGTGCGGCACCTGTAACCTCTGTTTGCAGTGTGTCTCCTATTGTCCCGACGCCAGTATCCGGCCGGATGGGGAGAATATCGCCGTTGCGGTCGACCTGGACCACTGCAAGGGATGCGGCATCTGTGCCTATGAATGCCCCCGGGGGGTGATCACAATGGAGGATATGAGCGTATGAAGAAAGTCATGATGGGGACCGAAGCCGCTACGATGGCCGTAAAACTGGCCCGTGTTCAAGTGGTCTCGGCGTATCCGATCACCCCACAGACCGTGATTGTCGAGAGTCTGGCCGATATCATCGGTCGGGGCGAACTGAAGGCCAAGTACATGCCCGTGGAGTCGGAGCACACGGCCATGTCCAGTTGCATGGGCGCGTCGCTGGCAGGCGCCAGGACCTTTACGGCAACCTCCTCGCAGGGACTGGCCTACATGCATGAAATGCTCCATTTTACCGCCGGCGAGCGGGTGCCGGTCGTCATGGTCAACTGCAACCGCGCCTTGGCCCCCCCCTGGAACCTGTACTGCGACCACACCGATTCGCTGTCCCAGCGCGACACCGGCTGGATTCAGTATTACTGCGCCGATGCCCAGGATGTGCTCGACGCCATTTTGATCGCCTATGCGGTTGCCGAACAGGCGCTTTTGCCGGTCATGATCAATCTGGACGCATTTTATTTAACCCATACCTCCGAGCCGCTGGATGTGCCGGATCAGGAGACGGTGGATCTCTTTCTTCCCCCCTATCATGCGTCGCTCAAGCTGGATGTGAACGATCCCAAGACCTTCAGCATTGTATGCGGGGCAGACCTCTTCAGCTCCATCAAGTACAAACGCCAGGGCGACACGCTTGCGGTGGCAAGGCTCTGGGATCAGGTGGCCGAGAAATACAACAGCCATTTCAACCGATTGCACAAGACCGTGGAAGCATATCGAACGGAGGATGCCGACCTGTGCATCGTTAGCATCGGTACGGCCACCGGCACTATCCGGCTGGCGGTCGACCGGCTGCGGGAAGAGGGGTTAAAGGTCGGCAGCCTGCGGCTTGCGATGATCCGGCCCTTTCCCCTGGAAGGGTTGCAAAGGGCGATTGCAAAGGTCAAACATGTGATCGTCATCGATCGGGATGTCTCTTTCGGGGCCGAGGGCATCGTGGCCCAGGAGGTGAAGGCGGGCCTTTTCGGGCACCGGGGGGATTTAAAAGTAACAGGCTTTGTTGCGGGTGTCGGCGGAAATGATGTCACCGTGGATACGATCATCCCATTGGTACGACAGGCGATATCCGGATACGGGAACGCAGTCGAAGCAGGGATGTCGCTTTGGGCGGAGGTGTTGCCATGAGTGAACAAATCCGGGCGAAGAGGGAACTGTTCATACCGGGTCACTATGGTTGTCCCGGCTGCGGCGCCACCGTGGCCATGCAACAAACATTGTCGGTCCTGGGTGAGGATACGATTGTGGTGATGACGGCTGGATGCTGGTCAAGCCTTATCGGCATTTACCCTTACACCTGCCTGACCGTGCCGGTGGTTTCGGTCGCCTTTGGAGCCACCGCGTCCGTTGCCGCCGGGATCAAGGCCGGTTTGACCATTCAGGGAAACGATCATACGACCGTCCTGGCCTTTGCAGGCGACGGCGGCACCTTCGATATCGGTTTTCAGCCGCTTTCCGGTGTTGTGGAACGAAACGATGATATCCTTTTTATCTGCTACGACAACGAAGCCTACATGAACACGGGTATCCAGCGCTCCTCGGCGACACCGGCCGGCGCGTGGACCACCACCACACCCGATTCGGCCCGGAAGGGTCAGAGGAAGAAAAACATGGTGGAGATCATGGCTGCGCACCGCATTCCCTACGCGGCCACTGCCAGCATCGGCGCGCCGGAGGATCTGAAAGAGAAGCTGGAAAAAGCGAAAAATATCAAGGGTTCGCGATTTATCCATCTCTTTGCCTCCTGCCCGACCGGCTGGCGGCATGCCACGGAGCTGTCCATCGAGGTTGCCAGGCAGGCCATTAAAAGCCGCGTGTTTCCGCTTTATGAGGTGTTCGGTGGGGATACATGGCAGTTGAGTTCCATGCCTGAGAAGGAAGGCGTGGATGCCTATCTGAAACATCAGGGCCGGTTCAAAAAGATGTCCGTGGAGGAACGCGACCGCATGCAAATGCGGGTGGATGATGACTGGCAGCGTTTGATCAACAGATGCCAAGCCCCGAGAGCGGTGGGATGACCCCGGCGGAAAGAATGAAAGGAGATATTTTGCCATGATGACAGCCCGGCAATATGAGGAAAGCCTGAGAAAACTCAAGCTGCAAGTCTATATGTTCGGCAAGCGGATTGAAAATGTGGTGGATGATCCGATCATTCGGCCTTCCATGAATGCCGTAGCCGCCACGTACGAACTGGCCCAACGGCCGGAGTGGGACTCCTCTATTGACGGCACTTAAGCAACGTTGGGACCCTCGGGCAACTTTAACCCATCCAGACCGCTGCTTTAATCTACCGCACTCGACAAGGGGTTGATGAACATACTGCAAAATATTTTGTTAAAACGGCCACTAGAGTTAAAAATTGGTATTTACTGGCATTTTTTGTCAAATTCTACACCTATATCTTAAGAGTTGGTAACGACAGAGGCGAAATGCAAATGGAGCGGAATGCACCAAGTGAAAGGGGGTGATCGTTCGTTCAGTTCCCTGGAGACAGCATGGATTGGAGGTTGAATCGGTTCGCCACAGAGCGAGTTCTATCGAAACTTATCAAACAGAAAGAGGAGGAAGGTATGACAAACGTAAAGCGCATCTTATCGGTTACTTTCTTATCCGTCATGATCGTGGCCATTTTCGGCAGCGGTATTGGAATGGCGGCTGAAGAAATCAAGATTGGATTTACTCCGCCGATTACCGGTGACTCAGCGGCAGAAGGCGCCCTCCAGATCAAGTCCATCAAACTGGCCCTCAAGGAGATCAATGCGGCCGGCGGCATAAATGGAAAGAAGATCAACCTCGTGATGGTGGATAACCGTTCCTCTAACCCCGGTGCACTGGCGGCGCTACAGAAGGCCGTGGAGCAGGAGAAGGTACTGGCGTTGGTCGGCTCCGTAAGAAGTACACAGATTCTTGCCACTTCGGATGCCATCAAGAACTACGGCATCCCCACCATAATCGGCGGCACCAATGTCAACCTCACCAAGCAGGGGAACCCCTGGTTGTTCCGCGTACGGCCCGATGACACTATTGCCGCCAGCGCCATGGTGAAGTACATCAAGGAAGACACTAAGTTCACCAAAATAGGAATCCTGAACGATACCGAGGCCTTTGGACAAGGCGGCGGAGACTTGGTCGAAAAATATGCAAAGGAATATGGCCTTAACATGGTTAAAAGGGAGAGGTTCACGCCCAAAGACAAGGATTACACCGCATTCCTGCTCTCACTGAAGAATGCCGGGGCGCAGGTCATGATCGTCTACTCTCCCTCCCCCGACACGGCGGTGATCCAGCGCCAAGTACGCCAACTCGGCTCCCCCTTCAAGTATCTCGGTTCGCCCAGCAGCGCATCGAACGACAGCCTGAACCTTGCCCAGGAGGCCGCCGAGGGGATCTGGGCCGCGGTCGATGCCGTGCCGGGACAGAGCGAGGCGAACAAGCGTTACTGCAATGCCTACAAGAAGGAATACAATGAGGAACCCGACATGCTCAGCTCTTGGACGTATGACGGTCTGAAGATCCTGGTTAACGCCATCAAGAAGGCCGGGGAAGATCGCGACAAAATCCGTCAAGCCATCCTGGCCACTCAGGGATATGAAGGCGTACTCGGCACCTTCTCATTTACGCCGAACGGCGACGGCTTGAGTTCGGTGAGCATTGTTGAGATCGAGAAGGGCCAGCCGAAACTCCTGAAGATCATCAGTGTGGGTAAGAAATAGGCACCTCTCGACGCGCCCGTATAGACACGAGAGGCATCCGGTCCCGCTGCATGGCTACATGCGGGGACTGGATGCCTCTAAGGAGGACCTTGAATGGATTGGTCTACGAATCTTCAAATGGTAGCCGCAGGTCTAGCCATGGGCTCAATATATGCCTTGGTTGCCCTGGGATTTGTCCTGATTTTCAATGCAGTCAATGTCGTCAACTTTGCCCAGGGGTAATTTGTGATGGTCTCGGCCCGGAGCAGGGGGTTTTCTCAGAAGAAATAATGGAGGCAAAACATGGAGTTAACGAAAGATGTGATTGTCATCAATGAAAAAGACCCCGTTGCAGTGGCGACCAGACTGCTTGCGAATGGGGAGACCATCAATATCAAAGGAAAAAGCATTTTGGTGAAGGTTAATATCCCTGTTCCCCACAAAATTGCCCTGCGAAGAATCGAGAAGGGCAGCGTGGTACACAAGTACGGTTATCCGATCGGTTATGCAACCCGGGACATCGAGGAAGGGGAATGGGTACACACCCACAACGTGAAATCTGCCCTCACTGAGGCACTGTCCTATGAGTACCATCCGGAACGCGCTCCGGCCATGAAACCACTGATCACCAGAGAATTAACCTTCAACGGCTACCGGCGAAACGATGGTGGTGTGGGGATTCGTAACTACATCTATATTATTCCCACCGTATTTTGCGTCAACGGGCCCATCGAAAAACTGGCTACTTTGGCGGAAAAGGAGATGCCGGCAGCGGCCAATTTCGACGGCTTCATCCCCTTTACCCACGAGTGTGGTTGTGCCGAGAGCGGTCTCAATTTGTCCTATACCCGGTCGATCCTTGCGGGAATGTCGAAAAACCCCAATGCGGCGGGTGTCCTTTTCGTCGGTCTGGGGTGTGAGATCAATGACCTGACATCCTTTAAACCGAGCCTCGGAGATTTTGATCCCACCCGGGTCAAATTTATCGCCTACCAGGATGTTGAGGATGAATTCGAAGAGTCTCTGAAGCTTCTGCGGGAACTGTACGCCCACGCCCTAACCTATCAACGGGAAACGGTTCCTATATCCAAACTGATTGTGGGCAGCAACTGCGCAGGCTCGGACGGTTTTTCCGGTCTGACCGCAAATCCGCTGGTGGGGGAGATCACCGACATCCTGACCGCCCAGGGCGGTACTTCGGTGATGACGGAAGTACCGGAGATGTTCGGCGCCGAGCAGATTCTAATGGATCGGGCGATCGATGAAAGGGTGTTTCGCGACATCGTCGGGCTGATCAACGACTCCAAAGCTTATTACAAGAAATACGGCATCGATGTCAGCAGAAATCCCACCACGGGAAATTTCGCGGGTGGGCTTTCCACGCTGGAAGAGAAATCCCTGGGTTGTATCGAAAAAGGAGGCAAATCCAAGGTGGCCGATGTCATTCGCTTTGGCAGGAGGTTAAAGGTTCCCGGCCTTAATCTTTTTGAAGCGCCGGGGCATGACCTGGTAAGCATCACCGGCCAGGTCGCCGCGGGCTGCACACTCATTCTCTTCACAACCGGGCGCGGAACTCCAGGAGGGTTTGCGGCGCCAGTGTTGCGGGTGACCACGAACAGCGACATCTTTAAGCATAAAAGAAAATGGAACGACTTCGATGCCGGTGCTCTGCTGAGTGGAAAGGATATGCAAACGCTGACGGAGGAATTGCTCACCCTGATCATCAAGGTGGCCAATGGTGAAGTCCGAACGAACACCGAAGTCAACAAGTACTTCGAGATGGGTATCTGGCGGGATGGTATTACGACGTGATAATCGTTCATGGTTTTGATGGGTGAGCAGGTTTGGAGCAACGCAGGTGGACCATGACTGGCAGCGTTTGATCAACAGATGCCAGGTTCCGAATGCGGCGTGATGACCCGGCGGAAAAAAGAAAGGAGATATTGTGTTATGATGACGGCCCGGCAATATGAGGAGAGCCTGAGAAAACTCGAACTGGAAGTGTATATGTTCGGCAAGCGGATTGAAAATGTGGTAGATGATCCGATCCTTCGGCCTTCCATGAATGCCGTAGCCGCCACGTACGAACTGGCTGGGCGGCCGGAATGGGCGGAGCTGATGACCGCCGTGTCGCATCTGACCGGCAAGAGGATCAACCGCTTCTGCCATATCCATCAGAACAGGGACGACCTGGTGAAGAAAAGCAAAATGGGACGGATGCTGGGAGGTCATACGGCCTGCTGCTTCCAGCGTTGCGTGGGAATGGACGCGCTCAACGCGCTGTCCATCGTCACGTACGACATCGACGCCAAATGCGGCACAAAATACAATGAGCGCTTCCTGAAATTCCTGGCCCATGTCCAGGAAAACGACCTGACTTGCGACGGCGCGATGACGGATCCCAAGGGGGACAGAAGCCTCGCGCCCCGGCAGCAGACCGACCCGGATCTCTATCTGCATGTCGTGGAGGAGAGACCCGACGGAATCGTGGTGAGCGGGGCGAAGGCCCACCAGACCGGCGCGGTGAACTCCCATGAGATCATCGTCATGCCGACCGTCGCGATGCGCGAGGAGGACAAGGATTATGCGGTCTCCTTTGCCGTACCCAGCGATACGCAGGGAATCACGTATATCATCGGACGCCAGTCCTGCGATACCCGGAAGCTCGAAGCGGGTCGCATGGACGTCGGCAACTCCTTCTTCGGCGGACATGAGGCGCTGGTGATCTTCGATCACCTGTTCGTTCCTTGGGAGAGGGTTTTCATGTACCGGGAGTATGAGTTTACCGGGCCGCTGGTAGAAAAATTCGCCTCCTACCACCGCCAGAGTTATGCCTGCAAGGTGGGGGTCGGCGACGTGCTGATCGGCGCGACGCAGACGATCGCCGAGTACAACGGGGCCGCTAAGGCATCCCACATCAAAGACAAGATCATCGAGATGAACCAGTTGAACGAGACGCTCTACTGCGGATGCATTGCCTGCGCTTCGGAAGGCCACCCGGAACCCAGCGGAACTTACCTGGTCGACACCCTTCTGGCCAATGTGCACAAGCAGAACGTTACCCGGTTTCCATACGAAATCGCCCGTCTCGCCCAGGATATCGCCGGCGGCCTGATGGTTACCCTGCCCTCGGAAGCGGATCTCCGTTCACCGGATGTCGGAAAGTGGATCGAAAAATACTACCGAGGCGTCGAAGGCGTCCCCGTGGAGGACCGGATGCGCATCCTGCGGCTGATCGAAAACCTCACGCTGGGGTCCGCTGCCGTGGGATACCTCACGGAATCGATGCACGGGGCCGGTTCTCCCCAGGCGCAGCGAATCATGATTTCCCGCCTGGTCGATCTGAAGGGGAAGCAGCGTAAGGCAAAGAGGCTCTGCGGCATCGCCACGGAATCCGGGGGGAGCAGATCCGGGGAAGCATAAACGGCACGTTGGATAGGTGATATGCATCAGTTTCAGACAGGGTTGCTGGATCCGGCCGTACAAGGTGAATTGTTCCGCTGCTTGCACTGCGGAATGTGTTTGCAGGTCTGTCCGACATACCACATTTACAGCACGGAAATGGATTCTCCCCGGGGACGTATCGCCTTGATGCGGGCCGTGGCCAAGGGGCGGTTAAAAGTGGACGAACTGCCATCATCTTTTACCCGACACATCGAGTTGTGCCTGGGATGCCGGGCCTGTGAAACCGCCTGTCCCTCCGCTGTAAAGTACGGCCACCTGATCAAAGCCGCCCAGATGACCATTCGTCAGAACACCAAGGAGAGCTTGGCGGCCGCCGGTCTGAAATGGCTTGGGTTCAAGCAGCTGATGCCTTTCCGTGAACGCCTGAAAGTACTGGCTTCCGTGCTCTGGCTGTATGAAAACAGCGGTTTGCAGTCCCTCTTCCGGTCATTGCATTTCATGCCTCAGGCGCTGCGACAGATGGAACTGCTTCTGCCTCCCATATCCCGCGAATATTTCAATTATGCATTTCCCGCTCCGGCCATCGGCACGAAAAGAGGCAAGGTTGCTTTTTTTATTGGTTGCGTGCAGGAAGCATTTATAGCCAAGGCCAATCGCGCTACCATTCGTGTTCTGCAGCGCAATGGTTATGAAGTGCATTTTCCAGCCGGGCAAACCTGTTGCGGGGCCGCCCAGCTCCACCAGGGTGACCTCGAATTTGCCAGTGAGTTGGCCCGCAAAAACATCGATGCTTTTCTGGATCAGGGTTTTGAAGCGGTCATCAGTAATGCCGGGGGGTGTGGCGCGACGCTGAAAGAGGACTATGCGGAACTATTCACAGAAGATCCGATCTACTCCGCCAGGGCCGCTCGTTTTTCTGCACTGGTGCAGGATTTCAGTGAATTCATGCTGGATCATCTGCACGAGCCGCCCAATGGGGTTGTACAGGCCCGTGCCGTATATTCCGATTCCTGCCATCTTCGCCATGTGCAGAAGATCAGCAAACAACCGCGCCAATTACTCCGTTTGATCCCCGGGCTGAAACTGATGGAACTCAAACGTCCCGATTTATGCTGCGGATCGGCCGGCGTCTATAACATCGTACACCCTCAAACGGCCAATCCCATCCTTGATCTGAAAATGGAGGATATCAAGGCTGCAAAAGCCGATCTCCTAATTGTGAGCAACACGGGCTGTCACATGCAATTGATCGCGGGCACCAAACGGTCAAACTACCCAATGCGGGTGCTCCATATCGCGGAAGTGTTGGAAGAATCTTACACTCGGGGAAGCCAAGGATGAATCCTGCCACTGATAAGATAATGTCTTTAATAGATCTTTTCACTGCCGATCATGTGATCAGTGACGCTGTGGAATTAATGACATATGAAATTGATGCCGGTGTGGACCGGGAAAAGCCTTTGGCGGTCGTTTTTCCCGCCAATACAGGGGATGTCATCCGTGTCGTGGAGTGGTGCCGCGATCACCGGATACCCATTTCGGCCCGCGGCTCAGGAACAGGTCTTTCCGGGGGTGCTGTTTCGGCAAAGGGCGGTTTGATCGTAGAATTTTCGCGGATGAAAGAAATCCAGGAAATCGACGGAACGGGTCTGCGGGCGCGCTTCCAGCCCGGCGTCATCACGCTTCATTTCTCCGATGCTGTTGCCGAGAGGGGTTTATATTATCCCCCCGATCCGGGCAGCGACCGTTCGGCGACCCTGGGCGGTACCATCGCAGAAAATGCCGGCGGACCTCATTGTTTGAAATATGGCGTAACGACCAATTACGTGATGGGGATGGAAGTGGTTCTGCCGGATGCGCAATGCATCACCCTGGGCGGCCCGGCGCTCGATTATCCGGGCATCGAGTTGCCCGGCTTGCTGACCGGGAGTGAAGGGACATTGGGGATGATCACCAGTGCGACGGTCAGGTTGTTAAAAAAGCCCCCTGCGGTGATGACCATGATGGCGGCATTCGATTCCGTCGATCAGGCGTGTTCTGCCGTCTCGGCAATCATTGCCAACGGCATTGTCCCGGCCACGCTTGAATTGATGGATCAGAAGATCATGGAGATCCTGGAAGATTATACACATGCGGGTCTGCCGGTGCAGGCCGGAGCGGCGTTGATCATCGAGGTGGACGGCTATTCGGCCGGCTTGCAACCCCAAATCGATCTAATCATAGAAATAATAAAGCGATTTAACGCCTTTGGCTTTCGCAGCGCAAAGGACGAAGAAGAGAGAGCCGCCATCTGGTTTGCCCGGAAAAGTACAGCAGGTGCCTTGGCACGGCTTGCATCTGCTTTTTTAGCGGTGGACCCTACAGTACCACGATCCTTGTTGGGGGAAGCCCTGCGTCGGATGACAAGAATCTGTGAAGATCGTGGCTTGCCCATATATTACGTTTCCCATGCAGGCGATGGCAACCTGCATCCCCACATCCTCATAAAGGATGCGGACGATGAGAAATTGATGGAGAATGTTCGTGAGACAGGCAAGCTCATGATGCAGGAAGCCGTGCGTCTGGGCGGGACCATATCGGGCGAGCACGGGATCGGGGTTGAAAAGCGCGAATTCATGAGTTTTATGCATACACCCGATGAACTTGCTGTCATGAGGGATCTCAAGGCCGTATTTGATCCGCAGAATCGGTTCAACCCGGATAAAATGTTCCCCACCGTCCCGCCGGATCCTGAGCTCATCCCGCAATGCCGGGTCCTCCCGGCCGTACAGACTCTCGCAGACAAGATTCGAACAGCCGCCGAATCCGTACCCCCGTCCAAGGTGTTTGTCGTCGGGCATCAGGTGCCCGAGGGTGTTTCGCCTTCCGGGGATCTCTACCTGTCCAGTCGAACATTGGATGGCGTCATATCTTTCATTCCGGATGATATGTACATCGTTGCGGGAGCAGGAACTACATTACGGGACTTGCGGAGCTTTCTCGAATCGAAGGATCTCTATCTTCCACTGGTTTCGCCATGGGATGAAACAACCCTCGGCGGGTTCGTGGCCGCCAATCTCAATGCCCCGCTGCGTACCCGCTATGGGGGGATCAGGGATCTTCTGCTTTGCATGACAGTGATCCTGCCGGACGGCCGGGTGATCGATGCCGGAAAACCTCTTGTGAAAAATGTTGCCGGATATGATTTGCCCAAATTGTTCATCGGATCATTCGGCTGCCTTGGAATGATTGCGAGCGTGACATTCAAAGTACAGGCCAACCCCAAAATGCGTACCACCTATTCTATTCCTGTCAGGGACCCTGCCCAGGCGATCCGGACGGGATTAGCCGTGTACCAGCAAACTTTCAATGCCTCAGCCATATTATGGATCAAGGAAAAAGATGCATTGCAGGGGAATTTAATATGTACATTCGAAGGGTTGCCGGAAGATATTCAAATTGAAGCAAGCCTGCTCCAACGCATCGCAACGGCCAATGATCTTACAGCCATCGATGCCGTTGAATCTAATGACGGGACGGCCATCTGGGCGGATTGGGTCCGCTCCGGTTGCGATACGGGGCCTCTGGTCAAATATGGTGTAGCTCCGGGAGATTTGCTTGAATTGATCAGTAATCAACCTGATGACATGGCATCCAACGCGGTACTCATTGATATTGCCAATGGTTGTCTCTATCTCGGCAACGATGACCATGCCTGTCTTGCCCAGAATGCGCTCCAATTGAATGGATATGCTATTGACATAAGTAAAACACCACCAGATCATAATCGTATTTTTAAAGACCGGAGTGGGACTCGTCTAATGACGGCCCTTAAGCAACGTTGGGATCCCTCGGGAAACTTTAACCCATCCAGACCACTGCTTTAAACGACGGCCTCACTCGACAAGGGTGAGTTGGTAACGACAGAGGCGAAATGCAAGTGGATCAAAATGCACCAAATGAAAGGGGGTGATCATTCGTTCAGTTCCCTGGAGACAGCATGGATTAGAGATTGAATCGGTTTGCCCCAAAGTGAGTTTTTTATCGAACCTTATCAAACAGAAAGAGGGAGGAAGGTATGACAAACGTAAAGCGCATCTTATCGGTTACTTTTTTATCCGTCATGATCGTGGCCATTTTCGGCAGCGGCATTGCGACGGCGGCTGACGAGATCCGGATCGGATTTACCCCCCCCATCACGGGTGTACACGCGGCAGGGGGATCTCTCCAGGTCAAGTCGATTAATCTGGCCCTCAAGGAGATCAATGCCGCCGGCGGGGTGAACGGGAAGAAGATCGATCTTAGGATCATCGACAATCAGTCCACGAACCCCGGCGCGCTGGCGGCGCTGCAGAAGGCCGTGGAGCAGGAGAAGGTGCTGGCCATGGTCGGCTGCCTCTACAGCACCCAGGTCATGGCCACGGCGGATGCCACCAAAAACTATGGCATACCCACGATTATCGGCGCCACCAATGTCAACATCACCAAACAGGGAAACCCCTGGCTGTTCCGCGTGCGGCCCGATGACTCCGTCGCCGCCGGCGCCATGGTGAAATACATAAAGGAAGACACCAAGTTAACAAAGATCGGACTCATTCACGATGCAGACGCCTTTGGCACCGGCGGCGCCGATCTGGTGGAAAAATACGCCAAGGAGGCAGGGCTGACGGTGGTGAGGCGGGAGAAGTGCACGACCGCGGCGAAGGACTTCACTGCGGAGCTCCTGGCCATGAAGAACGCAGGCGCTCAGATCCTGGTCTTCTACGGCCACGAGGAAGCTACGGCGTTGCTCCAGCGCCAAATGCGCCAGATCGGCTCCCCTTTCAAGTTTCTCGGCTCGCCCAGCGCCGCATCGAAAGACAGCCTGAACCTTGCCAAGGAGGCTGCCGAGGGGATTTGGGCCGTGGTCGATTTCGTGCCGGGACAGAGCAAGGAGAACAAGAGCTACGCCGACGCCTACAAGAAGGAGTACAATGCGGAGTTCGACAGCCTCAGCGTTTGGACTTATGACGGTCTGAAGATCCTGGTCAACGCCATCAAGAAGGCCGGGGAAGATCGGGCCAAGATACGGGAAGCCATCCTGGCCACGCAAGGATATCAGGGCGCCCAAGGCACCTTTTCCTTTACGCCGAACGGCGACGGCCTGAGCGAGGTGAGCATTGTCCAGATCGAGAAGGGCCAGCAGAAACTGCTGAAAATCGTTAACGTGGGTTCGAAATAGGCATCTCCCGGCGCATGGGTCGACACAACATGCATCCGTTCCCGGGATGGCTGTATGCCGGGACCGGATGCATTTGAGGAGGGATTCTGAATGGATTGGTCTACAAATCTTCAAATGGTAGTCGCAGGCTTGGCCATGGGTTCCATATACGCCCTTGTGGCACTGGGGTTCGTCCTGATCTTCAATGCGGTAAACGTCGTCAATTTCGCGCAGGGTGAGTTCGCGATGGTCCCGGCCTTCGTAGCCGTGTGGCTGATGTCCTACCTGAATCTCTCCTTTGCCATGACCTGCGTGATCACCGTCGTCTTCATGGGCATCTTCGGCATCGTCTTCGAGCGTATTGCCTACTACCCCCTGCGTAACCGCAGCTTCCTGCCGGTCATCATCAGCACCATCGGTGTGGGCATCTTTCTGAAGAACGGGGCGCAGCTCATCTTCGGCGCGGAGCCGTTGTCCATGCCGCGACCGACCTCCCCGGAGGCGTTGAACTTCTTCGGGGTGTTCGTGGATCCCCAGTACATCGTGATCATCTTGTGCACCCTGGCCCTGCTCGGCTTCCAGTACTTCTTCTTCGAAAAGACCATGCTGGGCAAAAAGATGCTGGCCACGGCGCAGGACAAGCAGATGGCGCGGCTCCTGGGCATCCGGGTGGCGACGATGATCGCCGTCACCTTCGTTTACAGCTCGATTCTCGGGGCGGCGGCCGGAATCCTGGTGGGACCCATTTTCTTTGTTACCAAGGACATGGGAGCGATGATCGGGGTCAAGGCGTTCTGCTCGTCCATTGTGGGGGGATTCGGGAGTATCCCCGGGGCGATCCTGGGGGGCCTCTTCCTGGGCGTGATCGAGGTATTCGCGGCCTATTATGTCTCCAGCGCCTATCGTGACGCCTTCGCCTTCATCATTCTGATCCTTGTTCTCCTTCTGCGTCCGCAGGGGATCTTCGGCGAGAAGATCGCCGAGAAGGCATAGGGGGGATACGCCAATGAATACAAGAATAAAAAGCCTTCTCGTTCCTGCCGTTCTGGTCGTCGTTGTTCTGCTCCTTCCCCGGTTCATAACGAGCAGCTACTGGCTGAACCTGATCAACCTTGCCATCAGTTTTTCGATTGCCTGCCTGGGACTGAACATTGTCCTGGGATACACCGGGCAACTGTCGCTGGCCCAGGCGGCCTTTTGGGGCGTGGGGGCCTACACCTCGGCCATCCTCACCACCCAATTGGGTTTGCCCGTGTGGGCGGGGATCTTCGCCGCGTTTTTCGTGGCAGCCCTCTGCGGGGTGCTGCTGGGCATTCCCACATTGAAGCTGTCGGGACACTATCTGGCGATGGCAACCATTGGGTTCGGAATTATAGTCCAGCTCATTTTGGTCAATGAGATCTGGCTCACCAACGGCTCCGACGGCATCACGAAGATTCCTTCGCCCTGGATCGGTTCCTTTGAGTTGAAAGACCCAGCCACCTTCTTCTACGTGGCGGCGGTTTCTTTGATACTTCTGACCTGGGGCGCAATCCACCTCAAAAATTCCCGCGTGGGCCGCGCCTTCATGGCCATCCGGGAGAACGAGATGGCGGCCGGAACCACGGGGGTTGACACGACCTACTACAAGATCATGGCCTTCGCGCTATCGGCGGGCTACGCCGGCGTCGGGGGCTGGCTGTTCGCCCACGGCGGTTCGCACTACATCAGTCCGGACACCTTTTCTTTCGATCAGTCGGTGATCCTGCTGGTGATGACGGTGCTGGGCGGAAACGGGTCGGCCATCGGTTCCATCGTGGGCGGCACACTGCTGACGCTGTTGCCGGAGGTACTGCGGTTCCTCAAGGATTCTTACATGATGGTCTATGCCGCCGGCATCGTGCTCATCATGATCTTCATGCCCAGAGGCATCGCCGGCCTGGTTAGCAACATGCCGATCAGCCTGCGGTTGCGGACCTGGTGGAATGCCGATTCAGTAGCGACGCTGCAGGTTGCGGCGACCGCTTCCTCCCGGGAAAATTCCGGTGGAAGCCAAAAAGCCTTCACCCCTCGGGATTGCTCGGGATCGGGCGAGGTGCTGCTCACCGTCAAGGGGTTGGCCAAGCACTTTGGCGGTCTCAAAGCGGTGGACGGGGTGGACATGGCAGTCCGGCGGGGCGAAATTCAGGCGCTCATCGGGCCGAACGGTTCCGGAAAGACGACGATCCTCAACATGCTCAGCGGCCTCTACGTTCCCACGGCCGGGGAGATCAGCCTGGGCGGTGCAGCCATTGCCGGGAAAAAGCCGCATATCATCACGTCCCTGGGCATGGCCAGGACGTTCCAGAACATCCGCCTTTTCGGGGAGCTCACGGTGCTGGAAAATGTGCTCATCGGCCGGCATTGCCACTCCCGGGCGGGACTCTTTACCAGCATTTTGCGGCTGCCCTCCCAAAAGGCCGAGGAGGCCGCAATACGGGCGAAGGCGCTGGAGATGCTGGAATTCGTCGGCCTCAACGGCAAGGAGTTTGCCCAGGCCAACAGCCTGCCCTATGGCCAGCAGCGACTGCTCGAACTGGCGCGAGCCCTGGCCTCCGATCCCCAACTCCTGCTCCTGGACGAGCCGGCAGCCGGGTTGAATGCTGCCGAGACCGAGGCGCTGGTGGGACTCCTGTTTCAGATCTGCACCCGGGGCGTCACGATCCTGCTCGTCGAGCATGACATGAATCTGGTCATGAACGTCTCCGACCACATCACGGTCCTGAACTTCGGCAAGAAGATCGCCGAAGGGTCCGCCGAGGAGATCGAGAAGAATCAGGAAGTGATCGATGCCTATCTGGGAACGGAGGTGGGAAATGCTTGAAATTAAAGGAATCGAAACCTGGTACGGGGCCATTCAGGCCTTAAAGGGTATCTCGCTGGACGTAAAGCAGGGGGAGATTGTGGCGCTTCTCGGTGCCAACGGCGCAGGCAAGAGCACCACCATCATGACCGTCACGGGCATGCTGAAGCCGGCGAAGGGGAGGATCGAGTTTTTGGGTCAGGACATCACGGGGATGGAGGCCGAGGAGATAGCGGAAATCGGAATTGCCTGTGTCCCTGAGGGGCGGCGCATCTTCCCGGGGCTCACCGTGTTGGACAACCTGATGCTGGGCGCGACGCCGAGGAAGCGGGTGTCCAAGGAAGAGATTCAAAAGGACCTCAAACGCATCTTCGGTATCTTTCCTCAGCTCGAGGAATTCAAGGGACGGCTGGGCTGGCAGCTGTCCGGCGGCCAGCTTCAGATGCTGGCCATCGGGCGTGGGCTGATGGCCAACTCAAAGATCCTGCTTCTGGACGAGCCCTCCCTGGGGCTGGCGCCGGTCGTGGTGCAGGAGGTGTTCCGGGTCATCCAGGAGATCAACAAGGCGGGGACGACCATCCTGCTGGTGGAACAGAACGCCCGGATGGCGCTTTTGATCGCGAACCGCGGTTTCGTGTTGGAGACGGGCAGGGTGATGCTGGCCGATACGGCGGCTAATCTGCTGGCGAATGAAGAGATGAAGCAACACTACCTGGGAGCCCATGCCCACATCAAGGAGGCACGTCAGCGCCGCCGCGATGAGAAAGCAGGCGCTTAAGCATCAAGAGCGCCTCAGGACCTTGAGTGCTTGTATGACCATAAAGTAGAGGAGAATCGTTGATGGACGTGATTCGGATCAGTGAAAGGGACCTGGTCGTTGTTGCACCGATAGGGTTACACAAGGGACAGACCGTCAAGGTTGCCGGACAGGAGATATTGGTTCTTGACGACATCCCTCCGTGCCACAAGATGGCTGTTGAAAACATCGCAGCCGGAACCAGGGTGCTGAAATACGGTTGCCCCTTCGGCGTTGCGACAAAAGATATCCAACAGGGCCAATGGGTACACACGCATAATGTCCGCACCGAACTGGAAGGGATATTGTCGTACCAGTACGAGCCCAGACTGGAAGGAGCGAAGATAGGGGAGGAGGAAGAGAAGGTTTTCCAAGGCTATTTGCGCAAAGACAACCAGGCAGGGATAAGAAACTACATCTTTGTCATCCCCACGGTGCAGTGTGCGAATGCTTCAGCGCAGAAGATCGCGGCCCAGGCCAACGCGCTTTTCCCCGTATCAGATCATTTCGATGGCTTCATCGTGCTGCCTCACGCCTATGGTTGTTGCCAAACGGGGGATGATCTGCTGAACATGCAAAAGATCCTGGCCGGTCTGGCACGCAATCCAAATGCCGGCGGGACTCTTTTCCTGAGCCTTGGTTGTGAAGTCAATGCTCCTTCGGTTTTCAAGCCGATTCTCGGGGATGTGGACCCCGATGCCGTCAAGATCCTCATCATGCAGGAGGTGGGAGACGAGATTGAAGAGGGGCTTAAGCGCTGCAGTGAGATCTACGAATATGTGAACGCATTCCGCCGCACGCCGGTTCCGTTTTCAAAGCTGGTTGTAGGGGTCAACTGCGGAGGGTCTGACGGCTTGTCAGGGATTACTGCGAATCCTCTGGTGGGTGAGATGAGCAGTATGATCATCCGCCAGAGCGGCAGTGTGATCATGACAGAGGTTCCTGAGATGTTCGGTGCGGAACAGTTTCTGATGAACCGTGCCCAAGATGAAAAGATCTACAACGCAATCGTAGGGATGATCAACGACTACAAGGCCTATTTTGAAAGCCATGGTGAATCGGCAATCGGCAACTTGACTCAGGGCAACCAAGCGGGAGGTCTGACGACGCTGGAAGAAAAATCGTTGGGATGCATACAAAAAGGCGGCACAGCCGTCGTGACCGACGTGTTGCTTTCCGGCGAACGGTATCGCAAGCCCGGGTTGGTATTGCTGAGCAGCGCGGGTAACGATTTCATCGGGGTCACGTCGCAGATCGCCGCAGGGTGTAATCTTATCGTATTTACCACGGGACGCGGTACGCCCGGTGGATTTGCCGCTCCAACCTTCCGGATTTCTTCCAATACGGCACTCTATGAGCAGAAGAAGCATTGGATAGACTTCAACGCCGGCGTTCTGCTCGAGGGGAGCGACATCAAGGAAACCGCAGTCTCTCTGTATGAGAAGATCTTACGGACGGTCAACGGAGAGTACCATGCCCGCAATGAAGTGAACAAGTATTATGAGATTGGAATTTTCAAACAGGGCATTACGATATAGACTCCCGATGTGACGCCATAGGAACGAGGGTGAAAGGAAGATGGAATCTTTGGATTTAACACGGTTTGCCACTGTTGCGCTGCCGAGGTTCGTAAAGGTGAGGCAGCACTTTGAGAAAGGACGGATTGGCGATATTGCGAAAGAAGTCAGAACGCAGTTGGCACCTCACTTGACCAATCTCCAAGGGAAAAGGATCGCAATCGGGATCGGAAGTCGGGGAATTGCCAATATCAAGGAGATCGCCAAGACGCTCGTCGATGAATTGATTAGAGCGGACGCCAAACCCTTCATCATTCCGACCATGGGCAGCCATGGAGGGGCAACGGCCTCCGGACAAGTGGAAGTTTTGGCATCTTATGGAATTACGCCGGAAAGTATGGGTGTGCCGATCGAAGCCTCTATGGAAGTGGCGAGTATTGGGGATCTTGAACCGGGCATTCCCGTTTACGTCGCCAAAAGCGCGCTGCAGGCGGACGGCATCGTCGTGATTGCCCGCGTGAAGCCTCATACCGACTTCAGAGGCCCAATCGAGAGTGGCGTAGCGAAGATGCTGACGATTGGAATGGGCAAACAAATTGGGGCTGATTTCATACATCATCAGGGCTTTGGCCGCTTTGCAGAACTGATTCCCAGGATGGCGCAGGCGATTGTTGAAAAGACCAAAGTGCTGTTTGCCCTGGGGATTGTTGAAAATGCTTATGAACAAACCTACAGGATCGAGGCGTTTTCCCGCGAAGAGATTCTGTCCATGGAGAAAGAGAAGGCTCTGCTCGAAGAGAGCAAAAGGATCATGGGACGGCTGCTGTTTCCCGAGTTCGATCTGCTGGTGATCGAGGAAATCGGCAAGGACATCAGTGGGGATGGTCAGGATCCCAATGTCACAGGCTTACACATCACCAAGTGCTGCACCGGCGGTCCGCAATTTCAAAAAAGCGTGATCTTTGACTTGACCAACGAAACCCATGGAAATGCAAACGGAATGGGAGGAGCGGACATTATCACGCGAAATCTGTTCGACAAGATCGATTTTGTCAGCACCTATACCAATGCCTTCACCCACACGGAGTTTTTACAGGTCAAGATCCCCATGGTTGCGGGCAGCAAGGAGGATGCGCTCCGGATTGCCCTAAAGACCTGCAATGGGGTAGCCCCCGGGAAACAACGGGTCGTATGGATTAAAAATACTTGTGTGTTGGAAGAAATCGTGATCAGCGAAGCTTTGCTGGAAGAGGCGAAGGCCCATCCACAAATCGAAATTTTGACTCAAGCCGGCGATATCGCGTTTCAGCAAGGAGAACCCATATTCCCGTGGTAAAAAAATGTTGGTGAAGTTCTGTATGATGATCAAATGATTATTGTAAATATATGAGTGAAAAACAGCGATGTCCGGTTAAGTAATTGCGTAAGGAGCTGACCTGCCCCCCTTGGAAGAACTCTAACTCTAAATGTGGTACATGTTCTGGGGGCTGGTCACGGGTGTGTAGTAGAGAAGTTAGGCTCACCCTCTATCTTCCTAAAAATCCTCTTCCGAAAATTGCAGCTTTCAACCAGATATACTCAGAAACACAAAAGAATTCAATGAATTGTCTTTATTGTCAGTTACTTGGAGACAAGTCATCCGCGCTGATATTTCGGAAACCTGCTTTCAATCAACATACATACTCAAACGGCAAGTGAGATTATCAATAAACAAAGGGAGATACTTCCTCATGAAGAAGCGTAATAATCCCCCATATGAGCGCCATACTCCATAAAAGTTCCAGGCCGCGGGAAAGCGGTTCAGGGAACAGGCGATCAGTTTGGCGGCCAAGAGAACGAGCAGCAGGGTGAACCAGGCGGAGTGATAGACGTCGAAGAGCTGGAAGGCTTGAAAAACGGACAGAAGGACAGGATGCAACCGCGAGGAAACGGCCTCCGCCGCCTCCTGCTGGGGGATGATCGTTCCGAGGAGCGCCCCGAGCGCGATTGCCGCCAGCAGAACGATGGTCAGCCGGACGGAATTGAAAAAATCCCTGATACCGCCTTCTTTTCTGGCCATGGGTCTCGTTTCCTGCCTGTGAGATCGATCCGCCTCGTTGAACGGCCGGTAGGGCGGATAAAAAAGGACTTCGCGGGGCGCCGGAACCGGTCGGTCTGCGAAAACCCGTTGTGAAAAAGCCGCTCCTTCTACCACAACCGCAGTGGAATCCGCCACGGTTTTTTATCCCGCAGGCCCGAATGAATTTCTTCATACGCACCACCGTAAATCTTTGTCTTCTCTCACATGACGGACATGATCTTGGTCAACCGCGTCAGCAGCGCCAAGTGAACGAACATTCCTGAAATTTTGAGCCTCCCGGCGAACAGGTGGCCCAGGACCCGCCGGCCCGCCTCGTCTAAATACCAGGAGAGCCCGCCGACAATCCGCAGCGCGTTCAGATCCATCACCCGGTCGGACGTCGTCCGGATGACGATCTCCGGACTCCCGATGACCCCCTCCTCGATCCGGAGTTTTCCCCCCGCAAAGACAAGGGTCACGGCCGCTTCGATGTCAATACTAAAGCTTTCCCACCTGATTGAGCGGCGACTTATTTTAGGACAAGGATATTTCATCACAAATGCCATCGGAAAAATCTAGAAATATAAGACGGTTTCTTATAGGATTCCCAATTCCAGTAATTATCTTTATTGCTTCCTGTACTTCCCATGCGGCAATTACAGCCGGAGTTGCTGCGGGATTGCCAGTATGAGTTTCAATACCGCATTCATCTTCGGCAGTGGATAAACCGCAAATGGCGTCAAGACCGTTATCTCCCGGGAAGATGGTCATCAACTGACCACTAAACCCGGCTATTGCTCCGTGAACAAAAGGAATTTTTAATTCATCGCAGGCACGGGCTGCGATTCGGCGGGTTTTCAAATTGTCCAACCCGTCAAGCACCACGCTTGCATTTATTATTAATTTTTTAATGCTCCTGGAATTAATGGTTTTATAAAAGGCGGAAACGACAACGGCGGAGTTGATTTTCTTAACTCGGGCCGCGGCAACTTTAACTTTAGATTTGTTCAGATCACTTTCCGTGGCTATTATCTGCCTGTTTAGATTGTTTTCTGCAAATTTGTCATTGTCAATGATCACTAAATGACCGGCACCCTGCCTGGCGAGCAATTCGATAATCGTTCCTCCCAAGCCGCCCGCACCACAAACGACTACTGTGGAACGAAGCAATTTTAGTTGTCCTTCAATACCGACCGTGCCGATGTTACGTAAATATCTCGTAGGGACTATGTTCTGTTCGAGGCAGGATATTTCTACTTCCAAAAGAGGAATTTTTTTTTTGGATGCAATAAAGCGCACAACTTTAAAGTCTATAACCCGCATTTTCTTCTTGTTGGGCTCCGTCCAGACTTTGCTCAGCCGGCGAATCAAATTATCAATAGATTGACTTGTAGCCATATTTGCTTACTGATTTAATAGAATAAAACAAGGTCACTATTAGGTGAATTGCCCTGTCCACAGGCCGGGTAATTCGCAGTTTTAGACTTTCATGAAAATTCCACTTCAGCTAATTTTACTTCTTTTTTTGTGTTAAAAATGTCGTTGCTCCCGTAAACCAGAGCGCTTGATTGGCATCACCTTCAAAAACAAGCCTTCCATCATAAGCAGCTTCCATGGATTGATTGAGATCTTCCGACGCCATGACCTTGAAAGCGGTATCAGCATCCTTCCAGACCATGGCCACGTCAAATTGTTTTTGATCACCCCCTGGCACTGACGAAAATTTCCCGTTGTCGAAAATAAACATTCTTCCTCTCTTACCATCGGCGGTTTTAATCAACACCCTTGTTTTTTCTTTTTTAATGAATTCCTGAAACTCAGGATTTTTTTTGGCCACTTTTTTAAGTTTCAGATAGAGAATAAAAAGTAAAAATGTAAATTTCATTTGCCTCCCTCCTTAATTTTATCCACCAGCGATTCTGGGCAGCAGATCGATCTTGTCGCCATCTTTAAAGTTTATTGTATTCAGCAATTTTATATTTGTGCCGTTGAGCAGGATATTACTGTTATCCCAAATGGATTCCTTTTTACCAACTTTCATGGCTTTAATCTTTTTCTCGAACACAGAACCGAAATTATTCTCCACATAATCCCTGGCTTCGCCAATATTTTCCACATTGACGGTTACGGTTCGCGCGCCGAGCAAAACTCTCCATGGTCCGATGAAGTTTATATTAATTTCAGGCAAATACGTTATCCATTCCTAATGGCTCCGAGAGCCTTTGCTATGATCACTGAACTTGATGTTACAACTATTCCGCCCCAATGGATGCCGCGATTTCCGGTATACCCAGACCCTCCAAACGCTTTTTCGAAGGCTTGCCGGTAGTCTTGTTCCAATCTCTGAGAGCATAATACTCCGGCAGCATCTTTTCCATATTGGGTACATGACCTTCCTGTCCACCCTCGGGAATGGGCCTCATCGCCAGTTCCGGCAACACGTCATCTTTTGCGGTAATTCCAAGCTTGCAGGACAGCGCCCTCTGCATCTGGAAGGTGCGTTCTCCGGCTTTCAATAATTCATCCATGGTTGTGTTCCAGCCTGTGGATGCATTAATCATATCGATAAGTATAGCGAAGGGTATCCCGGCAAAATGACAGATTCCCATTGAATCGGTCATGTTTCTGAAATCCTGCCCTTTGACAACACCAGGAGCCTTATTATCATCCCAGCGGTCAGTGATCTCGATATCAACGTCGGGATGACCTGTTCCGAGGTCCACCTGATAGGCATCATTTTTATTATGATCCGCTCCACGCGGAGCGGTCGCATAAACGAGACCCATGGAATGATAAGCTCTCGGATCGTGCATGGGGAATTCCAGCCCCTTGCATTGGACGGCTTCTCCAGGCGGGCGGCCGTATTTTTGCGCCATTCGCTTAGTTCCCCCCGCCAGCACAGCGCCAAAGCCCTGGTTTTTAGCAATCAGATGAACCAACTCTACGGCAGCATCGATATTGCCCCAGGTCAGCTTCAGTCCTCCTGTATCTTTCTCCGAAATGATCCCGAGACTATACAAATAGAATGCATAGGCGGAGCTGGCACCGCTGCTGATCGTATCGAATCCATAACCATTGCACAATTCGTTGAAATATACGGCGCTGGACATATCGACATCCAAACCCATCAATGCGCCCCATGCTATCAAGGTTTCATATTCAGGTCCTTCGACCCTATCGTATAAATGCTTACCTTCTTTGATCTGGAGAACTTTGCGACAGCGTATCGGACAGCCATAGCAGGCGGTGCTGTCCGTCTGATATTTTTCCAATTGTTCAGCACCGCTTATTTTCGCCTGTCCCGGAAAAGAGGGCGCAGTATAATAATTAGCCGGGCTGTCCCCGAAGGAAATGGCGCCATCAACCCATCCGGCTGTACCGCTCTGGTGCCAAAGTATGGTCATGAAACTTTCTTTAACCTCGGTCATGGCTTTACGTGAAGCTTCGCGGAATTTCTCCGGATCAGCCATGGGCAGCTTCATTTTGCCGCGTACCGCGATCGCCTTAACCTTCTTTGAGCCCATAACGCAGCCCAATCCTGCCCGGCCGAGGCAGTGGCCATACTCGGACATAATATTGCCGTAGGGAACAAGATTCTCGGAAGCAACACCAATACAGGCAACCTGAACACGTTTATCCCCATGTTCATTTTTAATTTCTTCCTGAGTCTTGGCGGTGTCTTTACCCCACAAATGACCGGCATCTTTAATATCCGCTTTGCCGTCCTTGATATCAATATAAACGGGCTTGGCGGATATGCCTTTGAGTATGATGCCGTCATAGCCGGCATTTTTAAGTTCCGCTCCGAACCACGATCCGGCATTCGCATCTCCATAATGCCCGGTGTAGGGGGATTTGGTGGCGCCGCCCCAGCGGCTGACGCTGGGGCCGCTTGTGCCGTTGAGGAGACCGGTCATAAGGATAAGAGGGTTATCCGGTCCCAGGGGATCGGTTTTCTCATCAACCATGTCGTAAAGGTACCGCGCGGCTAAACCAGTGCCACCGAGAAAATCGTGCGCGTATTTTTCATTCAACGGCTCATCATGGAGCGTTCCCGTTGTAAGATCGACAATGAGTATTTTGCCCTGATATCCATTCATTGTCTTCCTCCTGTTTTCTCTGGAAATTTTAGAAATCTATGGACTTACCTTCATAGGCATAACGGAAAAGCTTGTCCAGGTCTTCAGTCCCCGGCACGCGGGGAGCAGTCATAGTCATGATCTCATTTAATGCCCGACTTATCAGTCCGGGCATCTCTTTTTCATACTTGGCTTTGTCGATGCCACAATCCTTGACTGAAAGCGGCTGTTTAATTTCTTTGGCCAGAGCTCTTATTTTGGCAATCAGGGCTTTGGCACATTCTTTGTCGGATTCGGCTATGAGACCACAGTAGCGAGCAATCTCAGCTATTTTGGTCGTTGCTTCCTCGGAATCGTTTATGATGTACTCCAGGGTGTAGGGCAAGAAGAGACCCACCGTGCGTCCGTGAGGTATATGGAAAATTGCACCGAGAGCATGGCCGGTGCCATGGCCCAGCCCGAACATGGAATTACTGCCGCTCAATCCACCCATCATAGCAGCATTCATCATCTCCCTGCGCGCATCGACGTCATTCCCGTCTTTATACGCTCTGGGCAGATATTCCAGAGCCAGTCTTGTGGCAATCAATGCCGGTCCGGCGGTCAGACTTGTGCCCCATGAGGAGATGTATGCCTCAATGGCCTGACATATGACATCCATCCCCGTGTCTGCCGTGACTTGCGGGGGCATGCCCATAACCATGACCGGATCGAGTATGGCAACATCCGGCATATCTTCCGGAGTACCCAGACCGATCTTGTAGTTATCCTTCGTGTCAGTGAGGACTATTGCCCATGAAGCTTCCGAGCCCGTTCCGCTGGTGGTGGGAATGGCCATTAACCTGGCTTTTTCCCGGAAGTTAAAATCGAAGTTTATAGAGAGTTCTTCCGGCTTTAGTTCCGGCCGTGCCAGAAGCAGGATAACTGCTTTAGCGGCATCCATACAAGAACCGCCGCCGACACCGATCACCCAGTCAGGCTGATATTTACCCACCGCTACACCGCCTTTTCTGATGGTATCTGTTGACGGTTCCGCCTCTACTTCATCGAATATTTCCCATTTAATTTTTTTTGCGTCTAATTGATCGGTAACGTGTTTTATCAAGCCCAGCTTGACAATGTTCTTATCGGTGACGATGAATGCTTTATTACCTTTGATTTGAGCGATATAATCAAGAGAATTATCCCCATAAACAATCAAGGGGCAGACAAAGTTATACATATATACCCTCCCTCCTTTTTTATTCGGGCAGTTAAACCATCAATCCAACCATTCCGTCGGAACTTTTATAGAGCAGTTGGTCAGCTCGTTGGCTGCCTTGGTATAGCGCATGACTTTGGCCATGTCACCAGTCATTCTTAATTGTTTAGTGATCAATGCTTTCGTCGCATCAAGCTTCTTGGTAGAAACTTGTTTCCAGACAGCATAGGGACCTGCAAGGGTAAATGCCGGTTTGTATTTGTTGGGGTCGGTAACCAGTTCACAAGCCCGGCACTTTCCATGATGAAGATCTATGTGTACGTACGCTGGTTCCTTAAGCGGGCCGCCCGCGTCGTAAATGAAGTAAAAATCGCCCTCCCAGGTCTTGGCGGCCTCTTCATATGCCTTGCTATTGTTGATTTCCTCCTTGTAAAGATCGCACCATTCTTGAGTCAAAGTCTTTGCCATATTGAACCCTCCTTTTTAAATTAGCTTTTTGGCTGATCCGGCAATTAGACTACCAATTACCGAATCGGCTATTGTTATTATATACCGTCTAAAAAAAATCACCAACTTTTTTACGGTGTTTTTTAAAAATATTGTTACTCTATTTCTATCATGAAAGGACAGGCTGTTCAAAAAAATGCTCAGATGCAAGGCACGCAAAAACCGAAGAGCGAGGCGCATATGGAAATACGTCGAGCGATGAGGTTTGCAGTGCAACGCAGCAGATGAGTGTTTTGGAAGCAGCCCGCCCACAGGGCGGGCTGCTTCCCGGCAGGGAAACCGTCTTTTTTATTGCACCCCTTATCCCCACAAGGCGGGGATTACGGGATGCGCTCCCGGTCAACAGCCTGTTACTCCTGCCCGATCGGGATCTTGAGCGACCGGTAGTAGCCGTAGATCGTGTAGATCGCGGCCAGCGGATTGTGTCCCAGCAGACGGTCCTTGACGGCGACAGCCAATCCGCAACAAATGGGGTGCACGATCCTGATAATTCTGCTATCATCTCTCCAAGTCATGGGCTTCCTCCTGATTAAGTTTTTTGCGGAAATTACCTATCAATGGATTACTGTGACTCACCTTTTATTGCAACCACCCCATTTTCATCCTTCGTTGTACCCGACCCGGGCATGAGGGTTAGTCGGATGAAAAAAAATATTGGTCTTCTGGGTTTGTTGTGCATAAATTAGCTCGATTTCGGTTCTTTGATAAATGAGGTTATGACTTTGAGCATCAGGTACTCCTGATCCTTAATGCCATAGGCTCTGCGTTGGATGACACGGATCTTGTTATTCAAGCCTTCCATGAATCCAAGGGAGACCTTGTGATCAGGATGGCAGTAACTGACGATTCCGTTCCAGTGGCGCTCCACGAGAGCAGCAAACTTCTCGAAGGGTTTAAGCCGCTGCCAGCGCAACGGGCCTTTCCAGCTTTCAAAGAACTTTCGGGCCCAGGTTGGGTTGTTGTAATCCCAGAGCTGCCCGAACGATTCTTTCAACAGATAGGCTTTAT
>PLLC01000022.1:3359-23131 GCA_003141195.1 Syntrophaceae bacterium | reverse complement strand
CCATATCGGATTCCTGCTTTCGCGGGAATGACGTTAGCGAGGCAAGCCTCGGGGAATCGACCCGAAGAGATTCAATCGGCGCCGATGGTAAACTCTGGGAGGATTGTATGCGCATATGGGCTCTCCGAATGGAGCCCCAGCCGCCTCGATGGCCAGGCTTGCTGCGCGGCCATCGTGGCGGCTGGCGGGTGATCTAAGGGTGACCTTTAAACCTTCATCCAGTAATCCGCAAATACAAACGCGGACAGGATGATGCCCAGGGGGACATTGATCAGGACGCCGATGGTGAAGGCCCAGAAGGGCTTCATCCCGAAGGTGAACATCTCCTTGAAGCGGGTGGAAAGGCCAATGCAAAGGAAACACAGGACGAAGGCCCAGGTGCGGAGATTCTTGACCGGCCCGATCACGTTGGGACCCAGGACGCTGTCTCCCCAGTTCGAGCTGGCGGCGAGCTGGCTGATCGCCGCGATCTGACCCGGATCGGTGACCTTTGCATTGAGCGCCTTCAGTTCATCCCCCGCCAGCATACCTTTGAAGGTCAGGGTTTTTTTCGCCGGATCAACGGCCAGACGATCGGCAAATTCCGGCGGCACCTGGAACTGCGAGAAATCCGCCTTGTAATCCTTCCCCTTGAATTTCCCCTCCCAGTTGGCCTTGCCCAGATAACCGGCGGGGACCATCGTCCCGACGATGCTGACGATGATGGAGGCGGCCAGAAATCCGATGACGAACTTGGGGAACCGCTCCCAGATGATCCCTGCCCCCACGGCGCTTTTCTTTTCCCCCTCGCCCTTTTCCCAGAACATGACCGAGACGAAGGCCAGGATGAGGCACCAGATCCCGATCCAGATGTCCCGGCCGATGACCTTCATCAGGGTGAAGGTTTGGATCACCGCATCGCCGAAGCGGGTCGCCAGTTCAGCGGCCACGGCAAAACCGGCCGCATCGGCAAACTCCGATGAACCGATAATGGCGCCCGCCACACCGGGGGAGATGGTGTTCGGAACGAGCTGCTTCATGGCGAAGGACAGGACGAAGATCATGACAATGGCCCAGACCGTGACGATGGCGATGGTAATCGAGATGTGTTCTTTCTTGGCCTTCACCGCGCCGCCCACGGCAATGGCGGCGGAGACGCCGCAGATGGCGCCGCCGACACCCAGGACCGCGCCGAACTGGGGTTCCAGTTTGAAGATCCTCGTCGCGGCCAGGTAAATCGCAAGCCAGGTGCAGACGGAAATGATGGTGGCCTGCATCAGGGCGGCGGGTCCTGCCTTGAGGATGAGGGTCACAGGCAGGGTCGCCCCCAGAAGCACGATACCGGTTTTGATGTAGTATTCCGTCCGGAGGGAGACCTTCATCCAATCGGGAATCTTCCAGATGTTGGAGATGATCAGGCCGATGATGAGGGCCAGAAGCGGGGCCTCGATGCTGAAGTCGATCATGAACTGCAGCCCGTCGAGGTAAAAGATGATCAGGGAGCCGACAAAAAGGATGATGAATCCGGGGATAAACTGACTGAGCTTGTGGCCCATGAGCTTCATGGAATAACCGAATACCACGCCGAATATGATAAAGATGGTCAGATAACCGCCGAAATTTTTCGCCAGATCGGCCCAAACCTTTCCGAAATCACTCATCTTTCCGGGAACGACAGCCCATCCTTTGATCGATGTGCCGGACCATAAAGCAATAATCGCTACAAGAACAAGACCAAGACCAAGCCACACCGACCACCAATCTTCCGTCTTCCAAAGTTTCTGAAAACCGTTGTCTTTCATCTGCCTCTCCTTCCTAGACGATCCGTCTCATGGTTGGGGTGATGCACCCAGTTTGAAGATCCCGACTTCACGCATTAAAAACTTAAAAGAACCTGATAGAATCCCGGATTGGAAAAAACTTTCGTTGAATTTTACAACACAATCTTCAAAAAAAAGATTTATCAGAGGACAGGTGTACGTCCTTGAATCCACACGGCAGCCGTTCCTCTGGAACCGAGAAAATATCAGTTTGCGCACCTATCTACATATATGCAGCAGGCTTTGTCAAGATTTTACTGAAGGTACTGCATTTTTCATTTGGAATAAGGCGCTAAAATCGATATAGGTCATGCTGCGGTATTTCCCCGATCCATATCACATGAGAGCGAGGCAACGAAAAATATGGCGCCATTGATCAACGGTCATCCCCATGGCGACGCCGAAACCCTTCCCCAAAAAGACCCTGCGCCCTGCTCTGGGACGAGTCATTTCTCTGGGGAGTAATGGCCTGGCGGGCGCTCAAGGAGGCGGGACTGTCCTTTGACCTCCTCCGGGCGGAGGATATCCGGTAGGGAGGGCTTTACCACTACCGGATGCTCTTTGTGCCGGGCGGCTGGGCGTCGAACAAGACCAGCGCATTGGGAGAGCGGGGGCTATGAGGACGCGGAATCCGCGTCCTCGATGAGATAGAGAACCTTCAGGTTCAGATCCGGACGCAGGGAGTTGTAGACGGAGCAGTACTTCTCCCGGGAAAGGGCAATGGCACGCTCGATCCGGCGGGAGTCCAGGTTCCGGCCTGCCAAGTGGAGGACCATCTCCACGGCCCTGAAGTACTGGGGCGGATCGGGGTTCCGTTCCCCTGTGATGTCGATCTGAAAACGGCTGATATCCATCCTCATCTTCTTCAGAATCGATACGATGTCGATGGCCATGCAGCCGCCCAGCGACATCAGAAGGGCCTCCGTCGGCTTGCAGCCCCATTGGGCGTCGGCATCGAATTCGAGTTCATAGCCCTGCGGCGTCGTCCCCACGAAGACCAGCTCCCGGCTCCATGTGAGCGTCGCTTTCATCGAGGGGATGATCTTCGCCTTGTACCCCTGCAGTTCTTCCTTCAAGTCGTCCTTCTCATCTGCCGCCATGACCGTGACCTCCTTGGATGATGGTTGTTTATAAAACCCCTCTCTCCCGAAGGAGGGGATGAACAAAACGGTCCGAGCAGAGGCCGACCCATCCGCGTCCCCGAACCCCGGTTCCCCCCGGCCAAGGGGGGAAGCGGACGGGATACTTTCGGCGTGCGTATCTTCACCCGGTCGCCGCCTTCCGGTATCAGGCTGCCGTGAAGCGGTCGCCGGGCTTGAGCCTCTCCGTTGCGGCGAAGGCGGCGGCGTCCTGTTTGCCCGCGTCTGTCCAGACCTTTCCGATGCGGATCGCCCCGCCGCCGGCGGCCACGGCAAATCCGCCCTCGTCGGCCTCCAACACTTCGCCGGGGCGGGCTTCCGGACGGTGAATGTCCGCAATCCGGGCCTCAAATAAGCGGACCTTCTTCCCCCGATAAAACGAATAGGCCCCCGGCTGGGGGTCGCAGCCCCGGACCAGGTTTTGGACCTCCGCTGCAGATTTCCTCCAGTCGATCCCGGCGACCCTGTCGTTGCAGAGCGGCTCGTAGGTGGCCTGGCTCTCATCCTGGACCAGACGGGGCGCCCGTCCCGCCCGGATCAGTTCGACGGACTCCGCGATCGCCTCGACGCCGAGGGGGAAGAGCCGGTTGAAGTAGAGAGAACCCGCCGTGTCCGCTGGCCCGATGGGAATCCGCTTCTGGAGAAGGACCGGTCCCGTGTCGATCCCCGCGTCCGTCCAGAAGATCGAAAGCCCCGTCTCCCGGTCTCCCATGATCAGCGCCCAGTTGATCGCGCTCCCGCCGCGATGGCGGGGGAGGATGGAAGGATGATAGCAGATTGCCCCCTGCGTTGGGACCGTGACGAAGGAAAGCGGAATGATGTCGGTCACGAAGGCCATGATCAGCAGATCGGGCCGCGTAGCCCGGAACGCCTCGAGGGTTTCCGGCGCCTTATAGCTTTTCGGCTGGTGGGCCGGGATGCCGCGGCTGTCGGCGGCGATCTTCAGGGGGTCGGACTTTCCCCCCGTTTTCCCCTGGGGGAGCCAGGCGGCGATGATCTCTTCCCCCCTGTCCGATAATGTTTCCAGGACCTTGGCGCCGAAGACGGCCTGTCCCATGATGGCGATGCGCATGATCTTCTCCTTGTCTTTCCGGTATGCCCGGGCATGTCTTGCCGGGGCGGCCCTTTTCCGCAGAGGATGCCTGTTTATCACGCACCGCCTCCTTTTCAAAGACGAAAGTGGGGGGAGGTTTGGCCCGCACGATATGTCCCCGGAGTGCGCTCTGATTGGGGCGGCATGGACACAGCGATAAATCTCCGGAGTACCCCCTTCCGAAAACTCATTTACGGATCTGCAATGCAGCGGAGTGCCGCACCTCAGGAGGGGCAGGGGAAGCCCGCCCGGCGGGGGAGACCGGCGCGGGAGAGCGCGCTCGTCAGGGGGATGTCGGGGAGGATTCCCTGGAGGCGCCGCGCCGTCTCCAGGAGGGCCGGGAGGTCCACGCCGGTCTCCACCCCCATTTCCGCGAACAGGAAGGCCGTGTCCTCCGTGGCCGTATTCCCCGAGGCCCCGGGGGCGAAGGGGCAGCCGCCGAGACCGCCCAGGGACGCGTCGAAGGTCCGGATCCCCACCTGATAAGCCGCGAAGGTATTGGCGAGGCCAAGCCCCCGGGTGTTGTGGAAGTGCATCCCGAAGGCGACATCCGGGAATCGCTCCCGGCAGACCCGCGCGATCTCTTCCACGAGGCGCGGGTTTCCGAAGCCGACCGTATCGCAGAGGGTGATCTCCCGGATGCCGAGATTTGCGGTTTCTTCCACGGCCCGAAGGACGGCCCCGATCGGGATGTGGCCCTCGAACGGGCATCCGAAGGCGGTGGCGAGATCGACGCGGATCTCGATCCCGCTGGGGAAAAGTTCCTCCCGGATCGTCTTGAGGGCGGCGAGGGATTCCTCCGGCGTCTGCCGGACATTGCTGCGGTTGTGGGAACGGCTGACGGAGAAGAAGAAGTTGAGTTTCCGGAGGCCGCAGGCGGCGGCGACGCGCGCCCCCCGGAGATTGGGGACGAGGGCGGTGAGCGCAACCCCTTCAAGTCCGTTCACTCCGGCAGCCACCTCGCGGATGTCCCGGAACTGGGGGATCGCCTGCGGATGGACGAACCCCCCGATCTGGATCTCCCTCAGGCCGCAGGCGGCGAGCTCCCGGATCAGGCCGATCTTCCGGTCCGTCGCGACGAACGTCGCAAGATTCTGCAGGCCGTCCCGCGGCCCGACCTCGACGATCCGGATGTATTCTGTGCCGGCCATGCCCGATTCCTCATACAGGTCGTTTTGAAATGGGAATGCCGGTATCATGCGGACCTTTCATGTTTCTGTTCTGACCGAGACGAAAATCTTGTAGAACATCGTAATCATCAGCAATCCCAGAGCCCAGATCCCGATCGTAATCGCGACTTCCGGCCCTGTGGGGGTATATTCGGTGATCCTCTCCAGGGGGGAGGGCACGAAGCCTGTGACCACCAGACCGAGGCCCTTCTCGATCCAGAGCGATAGGAACACGAAGCAGCAGGCCGCGGCCAGCAGGGGTTCCCTCTTCCGCGTTTGGGGGATGATCAGCAAAACAAAGGCGGCCACGGCGGTCAATGCCGATACGCCCATCCAACGCGCGATCGTGTTGTGGCCGTCCAGGCCCGCGAAAAGATACTTCAGATGCTGCATGTGTCCGGGGATCTGGCTGTAGAAGGCGGTGAAGAGCTCCACCAGGACGAAGAAGATGCTCGTCGCCAGGGCGTAGGCCACGATCTTGGCCAGGGTCTGGATCGCCTTTTCCCCGGCGTCAAACCGCCCGAACCGCTTCAGGATCAGGCAGAAGAGGATCAGCAGGGCCGGGCCGGAGGCGAAGGCGGAGGCAAGAAACCGGGGCGCCATGATCGCCGTCAGCCAGAAGCCCCTCCCCGGCAGACCCGCGTAGATGAAGGCCGTGACGGTGTGGATGCTGACGGCCCAGGGAATGGAGATGTAGATCAGGGGCTTCACCCAGGCCGGCGGCGGTATCCCTTTCCGGTCGCAGCCGAGAACCGTCCATCCGGTGATGAGATTCAGCAGGAGGTAACCGTTCAGGACGATCACATCCCAGAACAGCACGGAGGTCGGCGACGGGTAGAGAAGGAGGTTCATGACTCGGCCGGGCTGGCCGAGATCGACGAAGACAAAGGTCACGCACATAATCACGGCGGAGACGGCCAGGAATTCCCCCAGGATGGTGATCTTCCCGAAGGCCTTGTGGTCGTGGAGGTAGTATGGAAGAACCAGCATGACCGCCGATGCCGCGATCCCGACGAGGAAGGTGAACTGGGCGATGTAGAGCCCCCAGGAGACATCCCGGCTCATACCGGTGATCCCCAGGCCGTAATCGAGCTGCTTGAGGTAGAAGAAAAATCCGGTTGCGACCAGGAGCAGCAGGCATGCCACCCAGATTCCGTATCCGCGACTTCCTTTCAGGGCTTTTTCGAGCACGGCATCCTCACAAAAGATAATAAACCTGAGGTCCTGTCCCCAGATCCGGCCTTCGCCGGATGGAAAATCTCCCATCCAGAAGGCGCCGGACGTCCGATCCGGGGTCTTCCAGATCGCCGAACACCAGGGCCTTTTCCTTGCAAATCGTTACGCAGGCGGGAAGGATCCCGCGGGCGAGTCCCTCCTCGCAGAAATTGCATTTTTCCACCACACCCCGGGTCCGTGTCGGAAAATCCGCGTTGATCTTGGGGATGAAGGGTCGGGGATCCCGGTAGTTCATACTTCTGGACCCGTAGGGGCAGGCGGCCATGCAGAACCGGCAGCCGATGCAGCGGTGATAGTCCATCATCACGATCCCATCGGCCCGCTGGAAGGTGGCCTGCGTGGGGCAGACCCGCACGCAGGGCGGATTCTCGCAGTGGTTGCAGAGCACCGGCACGGACAGACGTTTGAAGGATTCCGGCAGCCGGGAATGGATCTCCGCGGGGAAGACATGATCAACCCTTTCAAGGCCGATCCAGTGGACGTCATCCTTGGCGTTTCCGAAATCGGGCACATTGTGCGCCAGATGGCAGGCTGTTATGCAATCCCGGCAGCCGGGGGGACATTTCCCGGCGTCCACCGCCATGGCCCAACGCTTTGCCCTCAGGGCCGGGAGAGGTCCCGGAGCCGTCTGAGACACACCTCCTGCGGCCGGCATCCCTGCTTGCGCGCCGGTGAGGGTCGCCAGAGGGGGAAGAACCAGGCCGACTGCAGAAACCCCCGCTATTTTCAGGAATTCTCTTCGTGTGGGCGCCATCAGCGGACCTCCTCGGGTATGATGTGACAGTTCCAGCAGGCGGGCTTGGCCCCGGCATAATCGTGGCAGCGGTCGCAAAATTTATCCTTGTTGCTGTGGCATTCCAGACAGGTCCCGGTCAGGCTTATTTTATAAACCTTCCCGTCCGTGGCCTTGTAGGAACGGTTCCCTTCCCGGACGACGCTCTCCCGCCAAGCGCTGAGGAGTTTCATATGGTTCGCCCTCATATACGGGGCCGGCTCCACGCAGAGCTTTTCTTTGAGCCGCTCGATGGCGGGCGTATCTAACTTCAGGTCCGGCGGGGAAACCGCCTTTCCCCTGCCATACCAGAACGGGACGCTGGCCACGATCAAAAAGACCACGATCCCGGCGATGATTTTTCCCCCGTCATAGAGTTTCATCGACTGTCTTTCCTTCCAACGGTTCACCGCGCAGGTCCGTCGTTCTTTCCTTTTCCCCCGTCATGACGAGGGCGTTGGCCAGCAGTTCGTGGACGCCCGATACGGTCACGCCAGGCACCCAGTAGTCCATCAGCGAGGTCAAGGTCGCCCGGTCGATGGCGCAGATACAGGCCAGGCGGTTCACCCCGTGTTTTTCCTTCACCTGTTTGACGGCCATCGCCCGAGGCATCCCGCCGCGCATCCTCATCTCCATGTTCTCGTCGTTTCCGAGCCCCGCCCCGCCGCCGCAGCACAGGGTCTTTTCCCGGATGGTATCCTCGGCCATCTCGTAGAAATGGTTGCAGGCATGGTTGATGATGTAACGGGGCTCTTCGAACAGTCCCATGGCACGAGCCGGGTTGCAGGAATCGTGAAACGTGACCCTGATCCCGTCATTCCGGGACGGATCCAACTTCAGTTTCCCGTTCCGGATCAGATCGGCGGTGAACTCGACGATATGGACCATCTTCGTGGAGCGGGCGTTTTCAAACCGCGTCCCGGTGAGCGGGGAGACCGGCTCCTCGAGGAAATCGGCGGGGCCGTTCATGGTGTCCATATACTGCTGAATGACCCGCCACATGTGGCCGCACTCGCCGCCAAGGATCCATTTGACCCCCAGCCGCTTCGCCTCCGCATAGATCTTGGCGTTGAGGCGTTTGACCATCTCGTGGGAGCTGAACAGGCCGAAGTTTCCCCCCTCGGAGGCGTATGTGCTGAAGGTGTAGTTCAGGCCGATCTCGTGGAAGAGCATCAGGTAACCCATACAGGTGTAAGTCCCGGGGTCGGCGAAGTAGTCGCCGGAGGGCGTGACGAAGAGGATCTCCGCACCCTTTTTATTGATGGGAACATCGACACGCACGCCGGTGCGGTCCTCGATGTCGTCCGCCATAAATTCGAGCATGTCTTTGATGCCGCCGGGCTGGATGCCGAGGTGGTTTCCCGTCCGAAAGCAGTTCGCCGCCGGTTCGGTGACCCAGTTGATGTTGCAGCCGACGAGGTTGAGGAGCTCCCGGCCCATCATGGTGATCTCCGCCTGGTCGATGCCGAAGGGGCAGAAGGCGGAACACCGGCGGCACTCCGTACACTGGTAGAAGTAGTAGAACCACTCCTTGAGGACATCGACCGTCAGGTCCCGGGCGCCGGCGAGCCTCCCGAAAAGCTTTCCCGATTTGGTAAAATAGCGGCGATAGACAGAACGCAGGAGTTCTGCCCGAAGGACGGGCATATTTCTCGGATCTCCGGAGCCGATGTAGAAGTGACATTTGTCCGCACAGGCGCCGCACCGGACGCAGACATCCATGAAGAGCTTAAAAGATCGGTACTTTTCCAGGCGTTCCCTCATGCCCTCCAGGATGATCTCCTTCCAGTTCTCCGGCAGTTTCCAGTCGTCATCGGGGGGCTGCCAGGACCTCGGGTTCGGAAGGCCAAGGGCGGTCAGGCTCTTTGCCGTGCCGCTGTAGCTCCAGGTCCCCGGCCGGAAAACGACGGGGGTATCCATCCAGGGCGTCTCCGGCGGTTCGTATCGGATCGCGATCAGGTCGTCAGGCTTGGGTATCTTGGCAAAGGACATCGTTACTCCTTCTCCACCGGCAGTCCCGCCAGCTTCATCTTCTCCCGGAACTCGTTCTCGTATTCTTCATAGGTGTGGACCTTCACCGGGGTGTTCCAGGGGTTGAGATGCCTTCTCATGCGGTTGTCATTGGCGAGGTTTCGCGTCGGGTTCAGGAAGACCCCCGCCATGTGCATCAGCTTGCTCATGGGAAACCAGGCCATCAGGACGAAGACGAAGCACAGATGGATGTAAAAAACCGTGCCGATCCCCTTGGGGACAACGGGCGAGAAGGTGACCCATCCCAGGGCCAGGTTCTTCACCTGGAGGAGGTCGGCGGGGAAGAAGTGCCTCATGAGGAGGCCCGTGCTCACCACGCCCAGGATCAGAAGCAGGGAAAAGTAATCGGTAAAGAGCGAGATGTAACGCACCTGCGGGACGACCACCCGGCGGAGGAAGAGAAACGACAGTCCCGTGAGTATGGCGGCATCGCTCAGATAGAGGGTCGGGATGCCGATCTCGAAGAATCCGTCGACCGCGGAGAGGCCGTTGACCCAGGGGGCGATCGGTTCGATGAAAAAACGCAGGTGCCTAAGTACAATGATCAACAGCGACCAATGGAAGAGAAGACCGAAAAACCAGAGCCATTTGGCGCTGCCGTACACGGGCCGCTTTTGTAGGATGTCCATCTTCGTGTTCCGGAAGAGCGAACGGAACAGGAAGATCTCCAGGGCCATCCTCCCGATCACGCCCCAAAGGCCGGAGGGGTTTTCCAGAGGGTTGGTTCTGATCCAGGGAAGGGACTTCTCCTGGCCGCAGGTGGTCGTAATGCGGAAGGGGACAGGGGCTTTGGCCCATTGGACGACGCGATAGATAAACCCTACAATGAAGACCGTAAAGGCGGCATAAGGGAGGACGGCTGTCAGTAGAAAGGAGAGGGTGGCGCTGAAGGCAATCCCGGCAGCCAGAAGGGTCAGGATCAGGACGGCGATAAGGGATGTCAAAAGATTCATGATACCTGTTCCGTTTTGTCCACAGTATCCATCCCGGCATCTGCCGGATGGACTATACCGTTTGGCGAGAGGTTGACCATCCATCGAATGATTCGGTTTTACCGCACATACACGCGCCGCCGATTATGATTTCCACGACGGCTCCTCGCCGAAGAGGATTATCGGTCTTTTCATGTTTGCCATGGCATTGACGATCAATTCTACCAGGCCGCCGTAATAGAGACGGCTGCGCTCCTCCGCATGATAGAAGCGGATCAGATCACGAATAGCGCCCTTACAGTTCGAACAGGGGGCGCAGACATATTTGGGGACATCCTGGGGTTCGCCCTGGAAAGCGGTCAGGATCTGCAGGAACTTCTTGCGGCTGCTGACCAGATTTCGCCATGCCTCAAAATTATATCCCGACATGATGGCGAAACCCGAACCGCCGCCGCAGCAATAGTTCTCCACGCCATGGGGCGTCATCTCCCGGAATCGCGGCGCGATCTTGCGGAGGATCCGCCTCTGGGGCTCAACGATCCCCATGGCCCGCACCATGTTGCAGGGATCATGCAGGGTAACGGGGAAATCATTTTTATGGGGATCAAATTGTATTTTTCCGTTCAGAACAATATCCTCCAGCGTAACCAAGGCCGATTCCCGCGGGATATTGAGGTCTCCCGTCAAGAGACGGTCGGCGATGACGGTCAGCGCCTTATGCGCATGGCCGCATTCGCCGATGACAATCTTTTTGACCTTCAGCTTCCGGGCGATATCGGCATGTTTGACGGCGACGCGTGAAAATTGCACATCGTCATACCACAAACCGTAGTTGACCGCATCGTAACCGGCCGCTTCCGAAGACAAGGTCCACGAAATACCGGCCGCCTGAAAGATGATGGCAAAGGCCCCGACATTTTCCGGCCAAGCGAGCATCTCGCCCGCATTGTGGAGCAGCAGGATATCCGCACCTTCCACATCCCATGGGATCTCGACCTTATAGCCCGTGATCTCTTCCATCTCTTCCCGGATGAATTCAACGCTGTCCTTTGCAGCAAGGGGGTTCATGCCCGTGGAGGAGCCGACCCGGAGCTGCTGGACGGTCCCCTTTTCGTGTATCTCCTTTGGGGCGATCCCCATTTCCTGGGAGAAGAGCTTGCGGATTTCATGATTGATGAGTCCATTGTCCACGCCGATCGGGCAGACCGTGGCGCAGCGCCGGCAGAGCGTGCAGCGATAGGACAATTCGGCAAGACGCGCGATCGTCGTCCAGTTCAGATCGATGTCGCCGGTCAGCTTGGCGGTGATTTTCCCGCCCGGTTTGAGATATTTGTTGTAAATCCGGCGCAGGACCTCGGCGCGGAACATGGGCCGGTGGATATCTTTTCTGCCGCTCATTTCATAGACGGGACAGGCATTGGAACAGGTCTGGCATTTGGCGCAGTGTTCCATGGAAAGCAAGAGAGGCTGCAGAAAGGTCCAGTTGTTTTCCTTCTCGAAAAGTTTTTTCAGACCCGAGAGAAACTGACGAACCAGCGCTTCCTCTTCCTCCTTGCTCGCAGGCTTGGGGATGCCGATGGCCACCGTGTCGTCCAGGGATGTCTCGATGTTCTTGACCTTTTCCGGTTTCAGAGGGGGAATCGTCGCCTGATTGAAATCCTCATAGGGAGGAGGCAACGGTGAAAGTTCGCCCGACTCAATGTGACATAAGCAGTCGGACGGCTTGGCTATGTCGGAGGGTTTCAAGCGTTTGTTCATTTCATCTCCTTGGGCGCTGAAGACGCAATGTCTTGCCAGGATTTCCGTCCGTCCGCTTCAACATGTTTTGCCTTCCATGTCGGCTTGAGTTCAAGATTTTTCAGGATGGCGGCCTCGATCGCTCCACCCCGCCGGTTCGGGGTATCATCCCATTTGACATTGTGAAACAAGAAATACTTCATATACATATGGGACATGTGCGTTAAGGGAATATAGGCGACCAGAAGCGACGCCGTCACGATGGCCATCCCTCCCGGTAGACTTTGACCCGGCATGTATGGAATCAAAGAATGTCCCCCGGTCAGCAAGCCAAACGTATATGCCTTTGCGCCTTCCAAAAACGGATCGCCGAGCAGGCAGGCGACGAAAGCGGAAAGGAAAAAAAGAAAGATGAACCCGATATTGAAATAATCGGCAAAAGACGAATAATCCCTCAATTCCGGATCGGCCAGCCGCCGGTAGAAAGTTCCCAGGCTGCCGATAATTCCCAGGATCAGGCCGATCCACCCCGTGAAAACGATGAGGCCGTCCAACAGGGTTCTTATGGCGCTGTCTGCGGCAAAGGCGAGAATTCCCCACAGGGTGAGAAAGGCATGCAGAAGAAGCAGGAAGAAGGTTGCGATCATCAGATACAACCCGAAATGGAAGGGGAAGGAGACCCGCCACAGGCCCCTGTTTTCTTTCCACAACCCCCGGAGGAACAGGATTTCCGGCACCATATATTTCAATTCATTCAGCAGGGAGCTTTCCCGTTTCTTTTCCCACCAGTTCACCTCTTCCATGTAGGAGCCGCCATGGGCCAGCTTGTCGGTCGTCTCATGCTGGACGGGGTAGATCTCCCAGCGGACATGGATGGGGAGGGTCAGTTGCCTGTAAACTCGGTAACCGGCCGCTAAGATGAATACCAAAATGCATAGATACGATAACGTATAGAACCCCATACGACATTTCCTTATGCTTTTGTAAGTGTACGGACAAGGCCTAGAATTTCTTCCGGGGAAATGGGTTTTGAAACGAACCCTTCCGGTGCCGGTATCTGATGACGGGAAGAGATGAAATTCCTGAAGTCCTCGGAGACCCCGGTGACAATGATGACCGGGATATGTTTCCAACGGTCGTCCGTTTTGATCTCACGGAAAAATTTGACTCCCGATTTCTCCGGCATGGAGATATCGAGCGTAATCATGTCCGGCGATTCGGCCAGGAGCTTTTGCATCGCCTCTTCTCCATCCTTTGCCTGAAAGGTTTCGTACCCCTGATCCCCAAGCAAAGTGGAAAGGTAGGTGCGAATATCCTGCTCGTCATCCACAATCAAAATCCGTTTCGGGCTGGCCATCAATCCCTCCTTGATCAAGCTTTGGGCGCTTCGGTCCCTGAGGATGGACTCTCCCGCGGAAGTTTTACGATCATGCGGGTTCCCTCATTCAACTCCGAATCTATTTTTATTTCTCCGCCATGGGCCTGCGCTATTTTGTTGGAGATAAAAAGCCCCAGGCCCGTTCCGTTTCCCCTTTTCGAAGAGAAGAAGAGGCTGAAGGCCCGTTCCCGGATTTCCTGGTCCATGCCGATGCCGTTGTCCGCCACGTCAAATTCGATGTGCTCCGGGTAACCCTTCAATCCCATGCGCACCTGATGGGCAGTTTTCTTCTTGTCCACCCGGCAGGCATCCATGGCGTTCTCTACGAGGTTGATCAGCAAGGAGCGCACCGCTTTAGAATCGGCATCAAATTCTCCGGCGTTGCGATCGAAATCGCACTGGAAGTCGATCCCCATTTCCGCTGCTTTTCCCCGCATCACGTCACAAACTTCTTCCGCCACCGCCAGAGCGGATGTCTTTTTCAATTCCGGCACCCGGTCCTTGGAATAATAGAGCAGGTCCAACACCATTCTCCGAATCCGGGTGATATTCCGCTCCACCATCTTCCAGCCTTGTTCGAAACGCGCCCGATCGTTTTTCGCCAGTCCGGTATTGACCAGGTACACCCCCCCGTCGAGACTCGTCAGGAGACCCTTGATTCCATGGGAGATCGAGCCGATTACCAGCCCGAGGGAAGTCAGTTGGGACTGGAGCTGGCGAATCTGGGTAATGTTGGTGGTCATCTCGATTACATTCTTGATCTGCCCTTCCGCATTGCGCACGGGGGCCGTATACACCAGAACGTTCACCTGGTCCCCTTTTTGGGACGTCATTACTTCCTCCGACTGGTGGACCTGGCCGTCTTCAAACGTCTGTTTCACGATGCAGGGAACGCACGCCTCCGTCCGGTGCATATAAATCTGGTGGCATTTATCTCCGGGCGAAGCACCGAAATCTTCCCGGAGCCGCCGATTCGCCTCCACGATCCGTAGATCAGAATCCTGAATTGAAATGTAGCAGGGCACTTCCTCAAACAGCTTGCGATATCGTTCCCGGCTATCCCGAATTTGATTCTGCAGGAGTTTGATTTCGGTGATATCCGTTGCCATTTTCATGACATGGGTTATTTCACCGGCTTCATTGGTGATGGGCGTGGTGTGTATGAGCAGGGAGATTTCATTTCCCGAGTGGTTGATGAATTTCTCTTCGATCCCGTGACGTAACCCATCCCGGAAGGTGCGCTCCGCCGGACAATGCTCACAGCGCTCCGACCGGTGCTGATTGATCTGATAGCAATACCGTCCCTCGAAATCTCCAAAGTCCCGGCGAAAGCGCCGATTTGCCTCGATAATCCGAAGATCCGGATCCAGGATCGTCAGGTAGGCCGGCATCATTTCGAAGTAGTTCTTGTAGGGATTGTCTATCATCAAATACCTTTCCCCCTGTGTCCTTACGCGTGCCCATGAGGGCGTTTCAGCTCCAGGATCATCCGAATATTGGTCAACAGGGTCTCTTCGTTGACCGGTTTATCCAGATACCCCTCGGGAGGGGCGACGGGACGCTCGTAAATGAGCCGCCGCAACTCCGGTTTTCCGGTAATGATACAGACCTTTGTGGAGGCAATCTCCGGATTGTTCCGGATCTCTTCAAATACGTATCCGCCATTTTTCCCCGGCATGGACAGGTCGAGTGTCACCAAATCAGGTTTCTCCTGGATTGTCAACGCCAACGCCTGCTCGCCATCGGCCGCCTGAATCACCGTAGCTCCCTGATCCTCCAAAACCGCAGCGAGGAAGGTCAGGATATCCGGCTCATCGTCCACGACCAGAATCTTGAATCCCTGCAGCGGCAAGGTTACAACCGAAATCAGCGCTTCTACCGGGACAACGACCTTCTCCGGGATCACCAGGGCGTTGGCCGTCAGGTTGACCAGTTGCGTCACCTTCATGCCCAGTTTATAATGCCGAATCACGTCGGTTAAACCGTCCACGCAATTGTGGCAGGAGGTGACCACAACTTTCACGCCCGTGGCCTTCAGCTGGTCAGCCTTAATGATGGCCGATTTCAGGCGTTGGGGTGTATATTCCGACATGGACATCGCCCCTCCCCCGCCCGTGCAGCAAAAATTCTCCGCACGATTCGGATACATCTCCCGAAAATCGGTAACCAGAAGGTTCAAGAGCTCCCGCGGTTCCTCGTAGAATCCGCAGCTTCGGGCATTGTTGCAGGAATCATGGAAAGTAACCGCAGCTCTATTTTTTTCTTTATCGACCCGAATCCGACCTTCCTTGATGTAACGGAGCATGGTCAGAACCGAACTTTCTATGACAAAGGGCGGCACTCCGGTTCCCGACCAGTTCGGCCCTTCACACCGGGTCGAGCGATATCCATGCCCGCATTCGGATAATACCAACCTTTTTCCCCGCAGTTCAATGACCTTCTCGTAGACTCGCTGAACTACCGCCCCGCCCAGCTCATCGTCCCCGGAGAAGAGACCAAAATTGGTCATGTCCCATCCCTCGCTGGGCATGGTCCAATTCTCTCCCGCAAGATAGAAAATTCGGGCCGCATCGGAAATCGTCCGGGGATCGTATTTCACCTCCCGGGGATTGATGGCATAAACGACATCAGCATCCATCTTATCGATGGGAATCCGGGCCGCGGTATCCTTAAACTCGTTTTCCAATTCGTCGGACAGCCATTCGATGGTTTCCAGGTAGTCCTGCGGCAGAACCCCCATCTGGTTTCCCACCTCCCACTGGTCTTTGCTGACGACGGCGACGCCCTCCGGCATGACCCCTACGGAAACAAGCAACCCCCGGGCCATCCGGTTGATCGTGGCAAAATCCACCCCCATTGGGCAATTTAGTGAGCATCTTCGACAGTTTGTGCATTTCCCAAATACGATGTCCTTGAGTTTTTCTAAATCCTCATCGGTGCGAACGTCCTGGGCATGAACCCACCAGGGGAAAATCTTTCCCGTCCAGTCAAAGTTGCGTTTGAAAATCTTACGAATCTGATCCGCCTTATAAGCCGGCGCATAGGTAGGATCGTCCGGGTTGGCCAGGACGTAATGACAGGATTCCGCGCACATGCCGCAGTGAACGCAACCAACCAAAGAACCAACCATCTGGCGGTTCAGTTTCTTGCCCATTCTCTCAACAACCTTACTGGCTTTATGGGATCTCGCGTTTTGGGCCATTCGTTACTCCTGAATCGATTTTATTTCTTTAAATATTGGTCGGTTTCGGCTGCGTAACCCGCTTAACCGGATAGACGCCGCGATGGCCCATGGTTCTCCCAAAGTAGAAGCGGGTAAACGGATAATAGAGATAGTGGGAGATTTTACTGAAGGGTACATAGACCAAAAAGAATGCGGTCATGATGAAATAGACCATCAACGGGCCTTCCCCCAGATCGGGGCGGTTCGGGGCCGCAAAGATGGAAGCGAACGACCAGACCGTGAGCAGGGCCAGGGAAAAAAAGTCATCCGGCGTACTGATCAGGCGAATCGCCGGATTGCTGAGACGGCGGTACATTCGGTAGCAACCGATGGCGCAGGCCGCTGCAAACAGGATCTGAAGAAGGCGGACAACGATCATGGGTTTCATCAGACCGGGTGCGTACGGAATGACAAAAGACATACCGATATTAGCGGCCACGGCCAGATGGAAGACCACGAACTGAAGGTAGAAAAAAGACATGTGCCGGGTGCTCTCCATGGACCAGGGCATGGCGATATTCGCCCAGGAATAGACAATCCCTTTGAACGAAGAGGTACCCATGCCCCCAGAAGGCGCTTGCCGTTCCCCGGATGCTTTGAATCTTAAAAGCCAACGAATACGGAAAATATAGACAATAGCCATGAAACTCAAGGCCATCAACTGCAAATCGCCGGAAACAAAACGAAGGGTTTCGCTCATCCTATCCTCCTGAACCTGCTTTCCTGCTCTGGAGCAAAAAATTCTAGAAGGGAAATGCCTTTTCGAGGGGGAAACGAAAAATTCCCCTTTGACTTCAAGATTTTTTCATTTCATCTTTTGCAGATTTTCCTGGAAAACCTTCAACTCCCGGGAGTCCCGAAGACAGAAAACAACTTCCTTGGGTTCGACCGCTTTTTCCAGAAATTCCCTGGCTACTCCCAGGGTCACGCGGGCTGAGACCTCCAGAGGAATCCCGTAGAATCCCGCGCCCATCGCTGGAAAGACGATTTTCTGAAGTTTATGCTCTTCCGCCTTTCGTAGAACATTCAACGTGGTTGCCTCCAATTTTTCCTCGCTGTCCTCTTCTTGGAATCGGGGCCCGACAGCGTGAAGAATATACTTGGCCTGAAGGTTTCCCCCGCCTGTGACGACGACATCGGTTATGTTGGCGCTGCCGGTCTTCTTCAGCTCCTCCTGCACTTTGGGCCCCCCCTGGGTGGAAATCGCCGTGCCAAATCCGGCTCCCAACGTCAAATCCGGTCGGGCGTAATAAACGATCCCATCCATATTCTGGATATCGGTGATGAATCCAACCATCAAGCGGATTATTTTCTCATTCACCCTTAACTCATTCAGCATAACCAAACTCCCTTTTTGCATCAATAATGAATCGAATTGCCCCAACGAAAATCCAACATAGGGGAGCTCGAAAAGGGAATGGTGGGGCATCATGCAATTGAGGCAGTTCTGGCCGAGGTGACGTCACTCCCCCCTCGTCGAAAAGCCTTAAAGCCATGTTGCCGCGCAAACATTGGGTAACATCATCATTCAACGATGAATCAGCGGTACAGGATGTTTCCTTATGTCTTCGGTCCTGTAACAGCCATCCTAAAAAGGGTGTCATCCCATTCTCGCTGGATCGGGACCCCCTCACCTTTATCTTGACTGTTCTTATGGAGTCGTCATCAGACGCATCCCGTCGGTTTCGAAAGGCCGGCGAGCTTGCACGCCCCCTTGGCAGGTCCCGACGGAAAGAGTTCATAAATCTGTTTGAGACTCAATCCCGTATCTTTACACATCTTTCTGATCATAGGAGCGATGCCGAACTGGGTATAGTAGTTCCTTATGTAATCTATAAGTTTCCAATGATCCTCGGTAAGCTCTCCCTCGATACCTTCTATGGAAGCGTAACCCTGTGCAAAGTCTCTATTCCACTTATCAAGTTCCTGCAGGAAACCATCCTCATCAACCTCGTATGTCTTTCCTCCAACCTCTAACTGCGGCATATCTTTACTACCTCCCTCATTTTATTTTTTGTTGATTCTACTAAGGCAAACTTATAGGCTCCGGCGAAAACGCGCGTCTTGACGTCCCCGAAATGTCTGTGACAACCGGCGCCTCATTCGATTGCTCTGATAACATGTTTCTCTTATAATAAATGGCCTGTCCCAATAAGGCCTTGGCCCAGCCTTTCGCTCCCACGGCATGGAGGTGGGAATATGTGGCCAGGACATTCTTGTGGCACAGACCATCCCTTTTTCCATGGATACCATGTCCCCGCCTCACATTAAAGGCCAAAGTAAACCTCCCCTCCTCCCAATCCGGGATGTGGGAGTAATGAAACTCATGACCGTGAAGGATCTCCCCTGTGGGGAAATAAGGATTAGGCGTATCAACCTCAAGGATTGTGTACCCGTGACCCTGAGGACTTACATCTAAAACAAAGCGCAAAGGAAATACCCCCGCCATGGGAAATGTCTTCTCTTCCACAATCAGCTCTTTCCCCAGATACATCAGGCCGCCGCACTCTGCATAAACGGGAAGCCCCGTCTCCACAGCTTCACGGAGAGATTTACGGAAACCAGCGTTAGCAGCCAAAGACGCGGCATGGGTCTCGGGAAAACCACCTCCAATGTAAAGGGCATCTACCGGAGGAAGTTCCCTGTCGTTAAGGGCACTGCACTCTACAAGAGATGCCCCTAATTTTTCGAGGACTTCCAGATTATCCGGATAGTAGAACCAAAAGGCAGAATCCCTGATAAAACCGATTCTCGGTTGTCTCGACGGGCAGACAAACGGCTCTTCTTCCCTCCGGTCCAGGTCGTCGAAGCAAACGGCAGGGGCTCCCTGGGCAATCTCCCACAACCGATCCACATCAACGTACCGATCAACGATGCGGGCAGCCTCGTCTACCGCCCGGGCGGCCCCCGGGTGTTCCCGCGGGGGGACGAGACCCATATGCCTCTCCGGAAAGCCCCCCCCTTTTATCTTAGGAACAGCTCCTAACACAGCCACTCCACAACGATCTTCTATGGCAGACCGTACAATGGATTCGTGACGCGTCCCTCCGATCCGATTTAGGATAACNNACCAATATGACCGGCGCCTGTAGCAACTTGGCAAGCTCCGCCGTGCTGTAACTTCCCTCTCGGTCCATACCATCGAAAAGACCTCTGTTACCCTCCACCAAGGCGCCATCGGTTTGCTGCACACGGGTTGAAAAGGAAGAGATGAGCCCCTCCCTTTCCATCAGGAAGAGATCCAGATTATAGCAGGGACGGCC
>PLLC01000022.1:0-3332 GCA_003141195.1 Syntrophaceae bacterium | reverse complement strand
CCGCTCTATTCTCTATTCTTCCCTGTCTTCCGCTTCGTGCTGCACGCCTGCACCCTTGAGTCCGATCATTGTAGTGCTGCCACTTGACCAGTACTCAAGGATACCCTCCGTTACCATCCCATTTACAAGCTTACTTACTTCCCTTGGCCTTCTCTCAGGGAACATCTTATTGAAGTCGCGTAAATAGAACTTCGTCTTCGTTTTCTTGGCCTTCAGTGTCTCGATGATAAGCTGCTTATCCTCTTCTGTACCCATCTAACACCTCTTTTCTTCAAAATTTAAACTGTGTGCTGGTACGCCAAGTTGTGTAAGCAAAACGGTAATCGTCAATAAGATGTTCTGTAAACGGCAGGCCCGTCTTTTCAAAGAACCTCTCCCAGCCGATCCTCGCGGCCCAATCACCGAGGCGTTCATATTTTCTCGCATCTTCCACATAGGTATAGAGGATTTTTTTGATCGCCTCCACCGTCTGCGGCCAGCGGGGGGGCTCATTGGGAAGGAAGGGAACCACAACCTTGGAAAACATCGGGGTGCTGATCCGGTTCGAAAGTTTACCCCCCACCAGGATGGCCACACCGCTTCCCTCTTCATCCGCTAAGGGCATAGAGGGACACATGGTGAAACAATTACCGCAGTACATGCACTTCTCATTATTAACCGCCACGCTCTTCTTGTCCCCCACGGTAGCCGGCTTAATAGCTCCCGTAGGACACGCCGCAACAGCCAGAGGAATCTCGCACATATTTCCCAAATACTCATGATCAACCATGGGGGGCTTGCGGTGAATGCCCAAAATGGCGATATCAGAACAGTGAACGGCGCCGCACATATTGAGGCAACAGGCCAGGGATATCCGGATATGAGCGGGAAATCTCATCCTCTCAAAATCATCGAATAATTCATCCATTACAGCCTTTACCACACCCGAGGCATCAATAGCCGCGGTATGGCAATGAAGCCACCCTTGGGTATGAACTATGTTGGTAAGACCGGCCCCGGTGCCGCCCCGGGGAAACTTAAGCGATCCCCCGGCAAATTTCCTCTTTTCCAGATCCTCCATCAGGGGCTTTAACTTTGCCTCATCATCGACCATAAACTCGATGTTATTGCGGGTAGTCCATCTTACGTATCCATCACAGTGTTTATCGGCAATTTCACATATCTCACGGATATGGGTGATACTCATAAGCCGTGCGCCACCCACCCTCACCGTGAAGACCTTCTCTCCCGCCTCGGAGACATGCACCAGTACGCCTGGTTCCAGGATCTCATGGTACAACCACTTCCCGAAATTTCTCTTGATGACGGGGGGCAAAAACTCTTTGTAATCTCGAGGACCGACATCGGTGATTCTGTCCTTCATCGGATTGCTTGCATCGTAACCCATTTTTCAAACCTCCTATTTCTGGTGTTTTTTCCTGAAATCTTTAATGTCTCGCTCCCATCCTCCGGGGACATCCGCTTCCTTCCAGAAGATGTAAGGGTTCGACCTGGGTTCTCTAATCATACGAGGATCCGGCTTTACTTCGCAAACCTCGAGAAATTTCGGAAGACCCATGCGCTGTATCAGTTCACCGAGGCGTTCACGGTTCCTACCCTCTTCAGACCACCAATCCCATACCTTTTCAATCAGCCCCTTAAGCTCATCGTACGGCTCCTCAATCTTCATAAACGGTATCGTCAATGTACCAAGCTGGGCGCCCTCCAGAATCGGGGCTTTAGCGCCAAAGAGGATAGAGGCCCCTGTGTTCTCTCCAATCCTCAGGGCTCTGGGCATCGTATTGATACAATGCATACAACGGTTGCATTCCCTATTGTTGATCCCAAGTTTTTTCCCATTCCAGGCCATGCAATGGGTGGGACAGAGATCGATCACCTCTTTCTCGATATCGAAAGGACCCCAGTCCCGGCCGGCGTGTGCTCCCGCATCCGGCTTGAATTCTCCTCCCACATAAGCCCGCACCGCCTTCTGATCAATCCGGATGTCATCCCGCCAGGTACCGATCACGGACATGTCCGCCCTGGCAATAGAGGCTACACAGCCGTTGGGACAACCATCGAACTTGAATTTGAATTTATACGGAAATGCGGGCCTGTGCAATTCGTCCTGGTATTCCATGGTAAGGGCACGGCACACCTGCTGGGTATCGTAGCAGGCAAACTCACAGCGGGCCTTTCCTATACAGCAATTGGGCGACCGGAGGACGGAGCCTGAACCGCCAAGGTCCTGCTTGAGATTGTGGGTAAGCTCCCAGAAGACCTCTTCCAACTGTGGTGTGGTTGTGCCTAATAAGATGATATCCCCGGTGGAACCATGCATGTTGGTGAGGCCGCTGCCCCGTCTCTCCCACAGCTCGCACAATTGTCTTAAGTATTCAGTCTTGTAAAAATAACTGGAAGGTTGATTTACACGGAGGGTATGAAAATCTTTTGCCGCCGGAAATTGTTCAGGCTGGTCGCAGTATCTGCCAATAACACCACCACCATACCCAAAAACACCTGCGACACCACCGTGTTTCCAGTGTCCCTCCCTATCCTTATAGGAGAGTTCCAGAATATCGAGGAGATCATCACAAACCTCCTTCGGTATCTGCAAATCAACGTTGGTTTTTTCTCTCGCCTCGGCCTCCTGTTTTATATCAGAAACAAAACTCGGCCATTTTCCGTTTTCTAACTCATCAAGCATCGGAGTCTTACGCTTTGCCATCAAAATACCTCCCCTCTTTAAATTAATCTGTGGAGATTTCCCCTTTCGGTTAATCCTCTCCCCAGGTAAAAAACCACTGTCTTAAAATCCCTGATCTTTTGAACTGCAGCTCCATTCACCCCCTCCCCCAAAATCTCACCACCAGTGAAATCAGCGGGACAACGATAACAAAACCTTATCATCTGCCAAGCTCTTATTAAAATATCTTCTCTCTCTTCCTCTCCTTAAGGCATTACCGACACTACTTCCGAAATGCCCTCAGTTCTTCCAGAAACTCCGGGTGTACCTCATATCCATACTCTAATGCCTTGTCACAATGATAGATTGCCTTTTTCAGTTCCCCCTTCTGGAGATATGCAACGGCTAAGTTATTATGGGCAACAGCGAAATCCGGGGCAATTTTAATGGCCTTTTCACTGTGTGAGATACACTCTTCAATCTGTCCCTGACACAGACAGGCGCTCCCCAAGACGCTTAAGGCCTGAACGAACATAGGATCCTTTTTAACGGCCTCCTGAAGCATCTCAATCGCCCTCTCAACCTCCCCCATCTGCAGATAGGCAAATCCTATGTTGCCATAAGGAACAGCAAAATCCGCCCTGAAGGCTATCACCTTTCTGCAGAG
>PLLC01000043.1 GCA_003141195.1 Syntrophaceae bacterium | reverse complement strand
TGGGCGTTTTTCAACAGCCTGCCTAACGGACGATTTCCCGGATCATGCGCAAACCTTTCTCGATCTCATCGAGGAGCCCATCCCGCCGGTCCCGGCCGGCTGCTGCCGGCTCCTCGCCCCGCATCTTATGGAGCTGTTTCCTGGCCCCGTTGATGGTGAAATTCTCCTCATAGAGGAGTTTCCGGATCATCAGCAATTCCTCGACATCCTTATGCCGGTATAGCCGCTGATCGGATCGGGTGCGAATCGGCCTGACCGTTTTGAACTCGGACTCCCAGTAGCGGATCACATAGGGCTCAACACCCAATAACCGGCTGACCTCGCCGATGCGGAAATAGGACTTATCGGGAATCGACACCTTCATCATCCAATCCCAATATCACGCGTGACGTCCCGGGTTCCCGGAATCGGGTTCGCCGCATTCGGAATGCAGAACGGTCCGGATTAGTCGTTGAGCGCCTTGCGAAGAACCTGGCTTGACTTGAACGTCAGCACCCTTCGCGCCGAGATGGCAATCTCGTCACCGGTCTGGGGGTTCCTGCCGCGCCGGGATTTTTTTTCCTTGACGACAAAATTTCCAAAACCGGAAATCTTGATCTTCTCACCGGCCGTCAGGTTGTCCTTGATGATATCGAATACGGACTCAACGATCCTTGCCGAATCCTTCTTCGAAATCCGCGGTTCCAACTTCTCGTACACATCCTGAATGATATCGATCTTTGTCATTTTCTGCCTCCTCCGCTGGTTACAGCTTGGTCTGTTCTTATCTGATGGATGCCCCTGTCGCATGAACGATCTTCTGCACAATCCTCGCGTGGACCTCATTCACCTCGTCATCCGTCAAGGTTCGGTCCGCACCGCGATATGAAAACCGCAATCCCAGACTCTTCATCCCCGCAGGGATATTTTCGCTTTCGTATACATCAAAAATTTGAACTTTTTCAAGTAATTCTTCAAGGGAATCTGTCGCCGACCGAAGCATCTCTGCTGCCGCCACCTCCCGGCGGACCAGAAAGGCCACGTCCCGCGAGCTCGATGGGAACCGGGGAATGTTGCGGAAGGCCGCCTTCGCGGAGAAATTTTCCGCAAGGAGATCCATATCCAGTTCGCACACAATAACCGTTCCGGTCAGATCCATACGGGCCAGGACATCCGGATGCACCTCTCCCAGAAAACCGATCTGCGCCTCCCCGCCGAACACACCACAGGATTTGCCCGAATGAAGGAAAGGCTCCTGGACGCCTTCCCGGAACGAGGGAACGGCAATCCGGAGGGTATCCAGGATATTTTCGACACAACCCTTCAGATCATAAAAATCCGCCTGCAGACCCTGGAAATGCCATCGGTCTTCATATCGTCGACCGGTGATGAGAAAAGCCGCGCGGTTGTGTTCCCGGGGCTGTTTCCCTTCCCCCTGCCGGATGAACGTTCGGCCCGTTTCAAAGATCTTCAGATCGAAGCAGCCGACATCGGCGTTTCTCCGGACATTGGACAGAAGGCTTTGGACCAGGGTGGTCCGCATAACCGCCTGCTCTTCCGTCAGGGGATTCCGGATCCGGACATGCAGGCGCCGCTCATCCGTTTCGGGCAGGCCGAGTTGATCGACGGCATCCGGAGAGACAAAACTGTAATTGATCACCTCCTGATAACCGGCGCCGGTCATGATCTCACGGACCTGCGCTTCGACCGTACTTTTCCCGTTCGCAACCCCGGCGATCACCGAAACGGCGGGAAGGGTCGCGGGCACCCGGTCGTATCCGTGCACCCGGGCGATCTCCTCGATGAGATCGATCTCCCGGGCGATATCCACCCGGCAGGTCGGAGGTGTAACGCGGAAGGTTCCTTCCCCCGCCGGTTCGACCGTCATCTTCAGGTTTCTGAGGATCCGCACCACATCCGCTTCTTCAACCGCGACGCCCAGAATATCCCGGATGCGCTTCAAGCGCAGGGGAATATCCTTTGCGGTCGCGATGATCCGGGGGTACTGATCGATCACCCCCCGGCAAACCGTTCCTCCGGAAAGTTCCGCCATGAGACCCGCCGCCCGGTCGAGCGCCCGGATCACCCCCTCGGGATCGATCCCCCGCTCGAAACGGAAGGCGGCGTCGGTTCCCATCGCCAGTCCCCGCGAGGTACGGCGGATGGACGAGGGGTTGAAATAGGCGCTCTCCAAGAGGATCATCTCCGTATCCTTCTGGATCTCGGAATTGAGACCGCCCATAACCCCGCCGATGGCCACCGGCTTGACGCCGTCGCAGATCATCAGCGTGTCGGCCCGCAGAACCCGTTCCTTTTCATCGAGGGATACAAAGGTCTCACCCGCGCGGGAGCGTCGGACCACGATCCGGCCCTCTTCGAGGAAACGGAAATCGAAGGCATGCAGGGGTTGCCCCAGCTCCATCATCACGAAGTTGGTCACATCCACGATATTGTTTATGGAACGGAGCCCCACCGCCTCCAGCCTCCGCCGCATCCAGAAGGGCGACGGTCCGATCCGGACATTCTTGATAACACGGGCCGTGTAACGGGGGCAGAGGTCGGGATCCTCGATGGAAACCGAGGTAATCCCTTGGATCTCCTCGTCGTTTTCCGCTACAACGGAAGGCGGGTAGCGCAGTTCCTTCCCCGTGACGGCCGCCACTTCGCGGGCCACGCCGACGATGGAGAGACAATCGGACCGGTTCGGGGTCACCCCGATATCGAGAACCGTATCGTACAGATCAAGCGCGTCCGCCAGTTCCTTTCCCAGGGGCAAGTCGGACGGGAGGATCATAATCCCCGTAGCATCACCACCGATCCCGAGTTCCTCCTCGGAACAGAGCATCCCCTCGGAAACCTCGCCCCGGATCCGGGCGCTCCTTATGACATCGCCGCCCGGCAGGGTCGCGCCAACTTGCGCCAGGGGGACGATATCGCCGACACAGATGTTCGTTGCGCCACACACAACGGGATAGATCGCGTCTCCGGTGTCAACCTCGCAGAGGGACAATTGATCGGCCTGGGGATGGGGCCGGAGGGAAACGATCCGTGCGACCCTGACACCGCGGAACACGGGTTCGATTCGGCGCAGGGAGTCCACCTCCAGACCGGACATGGTCAGCCGTTCCGCCAAGTTCCCCGGCGGCACATCCATGTCCACATAATCTTTAAGCCATTTCAAGCTGACTTGCATAAGGAATTTCTCTGGGTCGCTTCACCCGTCGCCAGCGCCGGGTCCGCGGAAGCGATTCCCGGTCGATTTAAAACTGTTTCAGAAATCTCAGATCATTTTCAAAAAAGAGGCGGATATCGGATATCCCGAATTTAAGCATGGCGATCCGTTCCAGACCCAGCCCAAAGGCAAAACCCGTAAATTCTTCCGGATCATAGCCGACGTTCTTGAACACCTCGGGATCCACCATGCCCGACCCCAGGATCTCCAGCCAGCCGCTCTGGCCGCAGACCCGGCAACCCTGGCCGCTGCACATAACGCACCGGATATCGACCTCCGCACTCGGCTCCGTGAAGGGGAAGAAACTGGGACGGAAACGGAGCGCCGTATCCTCGCCGAACATCTGTCGGAGAAAAACCGTCAGGACCCCCTTCAGATCGCCGAAGGTGATCCCCCGGTCCACCAGGAGACCCTCGATCTGGTGAAACATGGGGGTGTGAGAGACATCCGAATCGCGGCGGTAGACACGTCCCGGAGAGAGAATCCGTACCGGCGGTTTTGTCTTTTCCATAATCCGGACCTGGACCGGGGAGGTATGGGTTCGCAGGACGATGTTGTCTTCGACGTAGAAGGTGTCCTGCATGTCCCGCGCCGGATGGTCCTTGGGGATGTTCAGCGCCTCGAAATTATAATAATCCAGCTCGATTTCAGGCCCCTCCACCACCGAGAAGCCGAGACCGGCGAAGATTCGGCAGATCTCTTCCCGGATCTGCGTGACCGGATGGAGACGGCCGTGCCGGACAGCCCTCCCGGGAAGCGTGACATCCATCCTCTCGCGGAGGGTGATCTGCTCCTTCCTGGAGGATGCCAATCCCTCGAGAACCTCATCGATTCCGGCGGAAAGGGCCTCCTTGACCTCGTTGCAGTCTTTGCCAAACTGGGGCCTGTCCCCAGGCGCCACATTCGCGATGTTGCGGAGCAATCCGGTCAGCAGGCCCTTTCGGCCGAGATAACGGGTGCGAATGGCCTGGACCTCCTCTTCCGATCCGGCCTTCCGGAGCTCGGTCTCCGCTTGTTCCCGAAGGACCTCAAGCTCTCCCGTCATGCCTGCCGCTCACCCTTTGCAATGGTTGCGATTTCCGAAAATCCGCGGGGATCATGAACGGCCAGATCCGCGAGGACCCTCCGGTCGATCTCGACACCCGCCTTGTGAATCCCATGGATCAGACGGCTGTAAGATATTTCATTCATCCGCGCGGCCGCATTGATCCTTGCGATCCACAGCCGCCGGAACTCCCGTTTTCTGACCCTTCTGTCCCGGTAGGCATAAACCATCGCGTGGCTGACCGCCTCCGTAGCCGTTCTCAGCAACTTGCTCCTGGACAGCAAAAATCCCTTGGCCGCCTTCAGGATCTTTCTTCTTTTCTTCTGAGCCGTCAGACTCCTCTTTACCCTCGGCATTGCTTATCTCCTCATCTCAATAATGTGAGGCGTCCGGTGTGAGGTGAAAACACTCTTCACTCTTCGCTCCTCACTCTTCACTCCTACAGATACGGAATCAGTTTCCGCATCGCCTTTTCATTGGTATGGTCGAGAATGACCGATTTCCGAAGGTGTCTCTTTCGCTTCGTCGTTTTCGGCGTCAGGATATGGCTGGTATTGGCTTTGCTCCTCTTGATCTTTCCCGTTCCCGTTACGGAAAATCGCTTCGCCGCACCCCGATGTGTCTTCATCTTTGGCATCACATCACCCCTATTCTAAGATACTGAGCCCACTCCACGGCCCAGGCACGATAACACCCTTGAACATCCCGCCGGAAATCCGGCACCGCTGATCCGCTCACTTCTTCGGCGAGAGGATCATGACCATGCTTCTCCCCTCTAATTTCGGCTGTTGATCGATCACACAACCGTCGCCAAGGGTATTCTTGATATTCTCCATGATTTTCCTTCCGATGTCGGTATAGGCAATCTCGCGCCCCCGGAACATCATGGAGATCTTTACCTTGTTGTGCTGCTCCAGAAACTTGATGACATGTTTGATCTTGACCTCCAGGTCATGCGCCTCCGTCTTCGGACGGATACGGATCTCCTTCACCTGGATGACGGTCTGGCTTTTCTTGGAGACCTGAACCTTCTTGCTCTGCTGGTATCTGAACTTGCCGTAATCCATGATTCGGCAGACCGGCGGCGCGGCAGTGGGGGATACCTCCACCAGATCCAGGCCCGCCTTGGCCGCCTCCGCCAAGGCGTCCGTCAGGGAAATGACCCCCAACTGCTTCCCCTCCATATCGATCACACGAACCGACACGGCCCTGATCTCCCGGTTGATCATCAAATCCTTAGCGATGGGTCACCTCCAGACATCAAAAAAACTATCGAAACTGTGCACATTGCTCACGGACAAGGGCGATAAACGCCCCCACATCGATGGAACCGAGGTTCTTTCCATCCCGCTGCCGTGGAGAAACCTGGCCGGAGGCCGCTTCCCGATCGCCGATCACGAGCATGAAAGGCGTTTTCTGCATCTGCGCCTCGCGGATCTTGTAGCCCAATTTCTCGTTCCGGAAATCACCCTCCACGCGGATGCCCGCATCGAGGAGGAGCTTCCGGACCTCCTCGCCCCAGGGGATATGCTTCTCCGTCACGGTCACCAGCACGGCCTGCACGGGCGACAGCCAGAGCGGAAACGCCCCGGCATGGTGTTCGATCAAAACCCCCATGAACCGTTCGATGGCGCCCAGGATCACCCGATGGAGCATGACCGGTCGGTGCTTTTCGCCGTCCTCGCCGATGTAGTTCAGATCGAACCGCTCCGGCAGCGTAAAATCGCACTGGATGGTCGCGCACTGCCACTTGCGCTTCAGGGCGTCCTTCAACTTGAAATCAATCTTCGGTCCATAGAAGGCGCCGTCCCCTTCGTTGACCTCGTAGGTCATGCCGTTGTCCTTGAGGGCGCCTCTCAGGGCGCTTGTGGCAAGCTCCCAGTCCTGATCGGAGCCAATGGAATTCTCCGGTCTCGTGCTGAGTTCCACCTCATATTCAAAACCGAAAATCCCCATCGCGTAGCCGACGAAGTCGGCGATCGCCCGGATCTCGGTATTGAGCTGCTCCGGCATGCAGAGGATATGGGCGTCATCCTGCGTAAACTGGCGCACCCGCATGAGGCCGTGGAGCACCCCCGTCTTTTCATGGCGGTGAACCGTCCCCAACTCGAAATAGCGCAGCGGCAGGTCGCGGTAGGAACGGATCTTCGATTTGTAGACCAGCATGTGGGAGAGGCAGTTCATGGGCTTGATCCCGTAGGTCTGCTCATCCACCTCGGTGAAGTACATGTTCTCCCGGTAATGATCGAAGTGGCCCGACCGCTTCCAGAGATCGACCTTGAGGATCTGGGGGCCGATGACGAGGTCGTAACCCCGCTTGAGGTGTTCCTTTCTCTCCCAGTCCTCGATGATGGTCCGCAGAAGGGCCCCCTTCGGGTGGAAGATGACGAGCCCCGGCCCCGCCTCGTCGTTGAGCTGGAACAGATCCAATTCCCGGCCGAGACGGCGGTGGTCCCGCTTTTTCGCCTCTTCCAGGAGCCGCAGATGTTCGTCGAGCGCCTCCTGCGTCGCGAAACCGGCCCCGTAGATGCGCTGGAGCATTTTGTTGCGCTCGTCCCCGCGCCAGTAAGCGCCCGCCACATTGAGGAGCTTGAAGGCGCGGATCATCCCCGTCGAGGGGACATGGGGTCCGCGGCAGAGATCGATATAGCCGTCTTGGGTATAGAGACTGACCGTTTCCACGTCCGCCGGCAGATCGTTGATAAGTTCGACCTTGTAGTTTTCCCCCTTCTTTTGAAAGAGCTCCACCGCCTCTTCACGACTCACATCACGGCGTTCGAAAGGAAAATCCGCCGCGGCGATCTCCCGCATCCGCGCTTCGATCTTCTCGAGATCCTGGGGCGTGAAGGTCTCGGCGTATTCAAAATCGTAATAGAAACCATCTTCAATGGAAGGACCGATGCTCACACGAACGCCGGCGAAGGTCTCCTGGACCGCCTGGGCCATGACATGGGACATGCTGTGGCGGAGGATCGAGAGGCCCTCCGGCGATGCGGCGTCGATCGGCTCGATGGCCGCGTCCCCGACCAGAAGTTGACCGAGGTCGAACAACGCGCCGTTCACCTTCGCCGCCACCGTGAAACGGGACTTCTCTCCGTCCAGGCCCGCAAGGATTTCTCCAACAACGGTACCGGCCGGATGCAACTCCTCTTTTCCATCCGGCAAGGTTATCTTGATCTGATCTGCCATCACCCTGTCCCTATGAAGAAAGGGCATCAGCACTATGCGATGATGCCCCCATCAAGACCTGCCACCCGCCACAGACGCTTCTACCGATCCAAAACAACTTCCAGCCCTGTCTCTAAGAAGTCAGGGCTATTTTTAATGGTAGGCACGCAGGGATTTGAACCCTGGACATCCACCGCGTCAGGATGGCGCTCTCCCCCTGAGCTACGTGCCTACAGATGACTCCCCCTCGGAGAGGGTGCCTTTCCTAACAAGAAAATACAGTGATGTCAAGGCAAATATCATTTTTTTGTGTCGTGATTGATGAGCTCCATGCCCCTCAACATGTAATTCAAGCCGGAAAGAATGGTAAAAAAGGCGGTGACCCAGTAGAGGGCCAGAAGCCATATCTCGTTGAAACCGCAGGGCAGACACCGGACAGACAGTGCCAGCAGGACCGCGATCAACTGCAGGCCTGTCGTAACCTTGCTGATGAAANNAGGGTCACAAAGGAACTGGCCAGGAGCGCCTTGTCGGCAATCGGATCCAGATAGGCCCCGAGCACGGTCTGCTGCTTCAGGACCCTGGCCAGGAATCCATCGAGGGCATCGGAAAGACCGGCAACGATAAACACGATCAACGCCTTGAAAAAAGAACCCTGGATGAGCAGGATGACGATGACGGGTACGAGGATGATTCTCAGCAGCGTGATGAGATTTGGGATATTCATGCTTCAAAATATCTGCCTGGGTCAAATTCAGGTTCAGGAGCCGATCGCGTCCGGTCCGTCCGGCAGCGTTTCCAGGGCGCGGTTCAGGACCTCCTGAATCGCCGTCTCGTAAACCTGACAGGATTTCAACTCCAGACTTTTACGTGAAAAACCATAGTTGCGATGAACCGTGCGATAATGGACACGCCAGAGGCTTTCTCCCGTCCTCGCGCTCTTCAGTTCAAACTCCGCATCAACAGCAACCGGCGAGTATAAGAGGGTGACGGACGTCCGACCTTCCTTCAGCGTGGTGTAGAGAACGGCATCCACGTTCAGCATCTTGCCGAGCAACTGTGGAGACAGGTTCCCCCCGTCTGCGGGGACGGCAGCCAGCCGTTCATCGATCCATTTCGGCGGGATCTTCGGATAACCCTTGAAATAAAGCTCCTCAATCAGCTTCGCCCGCAGCACGGAAGCGGTGCCGGCATCGGATTCCAGGTTCCGGACGGGCAGGACGGCAACGAGCCTCGTTCCCTTTTTGCCGTAATCGGGCACAAGCATGTGAGGAGCCTTCCCGGCGCAGCCCGCCAGGAAAATCAACCCCAGGAAAAACAAAATCAGGCGAAACCTTTTAGATATCACTCCGCAGAACCCCTCATTAGCCCTTCTTCAGGTTTTCGATCTCCTCGCGGATGACACGCTCGGCGATATCGGGGATGACCTCCCGGGCGACCTTTTCCGCAATCTCCGCAGCCCGTTTCATGATCTCGTCATGAAGCCCCGTATCGACGAACGCCATTCTGGGCTTTCTCTCGACGACATCCACGAGATCATAGATCTTTTCGGGTCCGGCCTTCATTTCCGACACATTTTTCTCGCGGAACTCAGATGCGGAATCGAGGAGATCCACTAGGTCATGGATCCTGTCTTCCGGCCTCAGCACGCGCCCCTCGATCATCATTACCCGATCCCTGTCTTCCCCGGACACACCTTCTGCCACGGCCGCATCCTCCTCCTTGCCCTGCCGTCAAAACGGCGCCCCACCGGTACCTTTACGTCTGCGGGTTCTCAGCCTAACGGCGACCGTTATCACACCTCTGCGGACAGTTCAAGGAAATATTAGGAGCCGGTAGATCCGTCGCCGAGAGACACCGGTCTCCTGCGCAATCCGGTCCGCCATATCCCGCCGGGACAGTCCTTCTCCCGCTTCCCGCCGCAGTTGCCCGCAACGTCGGATGAGCTCGGCGTCGGAACACTCCGGAATCTCCCCGGTCCGGCCGGCCACAATCAGGGTCACCTCCCCTTTGACCGCCCCGTTCCCCATCCCGGCAGTCACGACCCCCGCCGGTCCCCGCAGGAACTCCTCATGGACCTTGGTCATCTCCCGGGACACGACCACTTCGCGGTCGCCCAGCACCGCTGCAATATCCTTCAGGGAGGCAAGCAGCCGATGGGGCGATTCGTAAAAGATGAGCGTCCTTTCCTCTTCCCGCAGAGAGGTCAGCAGTTGCCTGCGCTGCATCGCTTTTGACGGCAGAAATCCCAGGAATACAAATCTGTCCATCGGCAGGCCGGACACGCTGAGTGCGGCGATCAGGGCCGACGCCCCGGGGATCGGCGCAACCCGGATCCCCCGGGAGACCGCTTCCCGGACCAGGATGTAACCGGGATCGGAGATCCCCGGTGTTCCCGCGTCCGAGACATAGGCCACGTCCTCCCCCTTGAGCAGCCTCGCGATGAGGAGCCCGCTTTTTTTCGCCTCATTCTGATCATAGAGGCTGGTCAGAGGCGTGGAAATCTCATACTGATCGAGGAGAATCCGTGTCCGCCGGGTATCCTCGGCCGCGATCAGGCGGACCTCCTTCAGAATCCGGATCGCCCGGAGGGTGATATCTTCCAGGTTTCCGATCGGGGTGGCCACCACATAAAGCGTCCCCGCCGTTTCGGGTCCGCCCTCTTCCGGCTGGCCGAACGGATTTTCCATGATTGGCGGATCCTCACGGACCTCCTTTTTCCGATGGCTGCCCCTTTGTTGATGAAGGTTTTTTCTCATAAACCGGCTTGATTTCCGCGAAACAAGTTGCAAAAATGATAATTTGATTGACAGATAAAATCGCTCTGTGGTTTATAGCAGCCTTGCAGGGGAAATGCCAGAAAAACAAAGTACCCCGGACACGGCATGCAGGAAATGTAAAGATCCAACGGGATGTATTTTTCTCATGAGGGGCAGGCAAAATGAAGCGGATTCTCATCACCGGCGGCGCCGGCTTTCTCGGATCGCACCTCTGCGAGAGGCTCCTCGCCGAAGGAGAGGATATCTTCTGCCTCGACAATTTTTTCACCGGCAGCAAGGACAACATCCGCCATCTCCTTGGGAATCACCATTTTGAATGCATCCGTCACGACATCACCAACCCCATCTACCTCGAAGTCGATCAGATCTACAACCTCGCCTGCCCGGCATCCCCCGTTCATTACCAGTACAACCCGATCAAGACGATCAAGACCAGCGTCATGGGGGCGATCAACACCCTGGGGCTGGCCAAGCGGGTGAAGGCCCGGATCCTCCAGGCCTCGACCTCCGAGGTCTACGGCGATCCGGAAATCCATCCGCAGCAGGAAGGGTACTGGGGCCGCGTCAACCCGATCGGGATCCGAAGCTGCTACGACGAGGGGAAGCGGGCGGCCGAATGCCTGATGATGGATTATCATCGCCAGAATCATGTGGATGTGAAGATCGTCCGGATCTTCAATACCTACGGCCCGCGGATGGCGGTTCGTGACGGACGCGTCGTCAGCAACTTCATCGTGCAGGCCCTCAAGGGGGAAGAGATCACCGTCTACGGCGACGGATCCCAGACCCGCTCCTTCTGTTATGTGGACGATCTGATCGAGGGTCTGATCCGGATGATGAATTCCCCGGAAGGGTTCACCGGCCCCGTCAACATCGGCAACCCCCAGGAATTCACCATTCTGCAACTGGCGGAAACCCTGATCCGGATGACGGGTTCCTCCTCACGGATCATCTTCAACCCCCTCCCCCAGGACGATCCGATCCAGCGACGGCCGGACATCGCTCTGGCCCGGGAAAAATTGGGATGGGAGCCCCGGATTCCGCTTTCCGAGGGGTTGGAGAAGGCCATCGCCTATTTCCGGAAGGTGATCGAAAATGATTTCGCAGCGGCTTAAGATGGATAAACTGAAGGCAGATAGACTGTCAGGAGACTCCAGGCTTCAGACTCCTGCCTGAACAGCGGAACATTTACATTCATTCATGAGGATGCCATGACTTTTGAAAAGACGATTCTCTGTATCGGCGCCGGTTATGTCGGCGGCCCCACGATGGCGATGATCGCCTCCCAATGCCCCCGCTGCCGGGTCACGGTGGTGGACATCAACCCCGAGAGAATTGCGGCCTGGAACTCCGACGATCTCCCCATTTACGAACCCGGTCTGGATGAGCTTGTCAAGGCGACGCGCGGCCGGAACCTCTTCTTCAGCACGGACATCGAGCGGGGGATCCGGGAGAATGATATCATCTTTGTCAGCGTGAACACGCCGACCAAGTCCTTCGGCCTCGGCGCCGGGATGGCCGCCGATCTCCAGTACTGGGAAAAGACCGCCCGCCAGATTCTGGAATTTTCGGAATCCTCCAAGATCGTGATCGAGAAGAGCACCCTTCCCGTCCGGACCGCGCTCGCGATGGAAAGAATCCTGAACTGCCGGGAGAACGGCATCTGCTTCGACATCCTTTCCAACCCCGAGTTTCTCGCGGAGGGAACCGCCGTCCGCGATCTGGAACAGCCGGACCGGATCCTCATCGGCTCACGGGAAACGGATTGCGGCCTGAAGGCCAGGCAGACCCTGGTGGATATTTACGCAAACTGGGTTCCGAAAGAGAAGATCATCACCTCCAACATCTGGAGCAGCGAGCTCTCCAAACTGGTTTCCAACGCCTTCCTCGCCCAGAGGATCTCCTCGATCAACGCCATCTCCGCCCTCTGTGAAAAGGCGGAGGCGGATGTCGCCGAGGTATCCCGGGCCATCGGCATGGACAGCCGCATCGGTCCCGGGTTCCTGAACGCCAGCATCGGCTTCGGCGGTTCCTGCTTCAAAAAGGATATCCTGAACCTCGTCTACCTCTGCCGGAATTACGGTCTCGACGAGGTTGCCGATTACTGGGAGAGCGTGGTTACGATCAACGACTACCAGCAGGAGCGATTCATCCGGAACATGCTGGGGGCCATGTTCAACACCCTGGCCGGGAAGAGGATCTGCCTGTGGGGTTTCGCCTTCAAGGCGAACACGGGCGATACCCGGGAGAGCCCCGCAATCTTCATCGCCCGGCGGCTTCTCGAGGAACAGGCCGAAATCGTCGTCTCCGACCCGAAGGCCTTGAAAAACGCCCGCACCGACCTGACCGGGATCGAGGGTCGGGTCCGTTATGTCGAAGACCCCTCCCGCGCCGCGGAAGGCTGCCACGCCATCGCCCTCCTGACCGAGTGGGACCTGTACCGTAATCTCGATTTCCAGAAGATTTTTGATAGCATGGCCAAACCCGCCTTTATCTTCGACGGCCGGAACATCCTGGACCACCGCCGCTGCTTCGATATCGGCTTCAATGTTTATCCGGTCGGAAAACCGCCCTTGACGCACTTTTAAATTGCCATGAACAAGACCAAGTACGAGCCGGCCAGGTATTTGAAGAGACGCCCGCGAGGATTCGAATCGATGCCGTTGCTGGAAATCTTCTTGCAGAGGGCGAAAGACCGCCCCAACCCGATCGGCATAACCGCCGTGAGGATCATTCGTACCGGGACGGATTATCTTGAGGTGCAGAGGCTCGATGCAATCAACGGAACCCCCGTGTTGGATATCAAGCCCTATTATCCACTGTGCGACAGAATCGAGAATCCCCGGATACCGCAATGGGTGGCCAAGCTCATGAAGGATTATTTTTGACAGGCTCACACTCCGCGGCACGCAACACTTCAAAGCTACAGGGCGACTGATCGGACCAGTTCATTGAATACCAAAAGGAATGTGCAATTTTCGGAGGGCTATTTTTCTGATGATCGGGGGTGTTTGTAACTTCCTGTACTACACAATCAGCCCATTCCAGAAAAGATTCATGATTTCGAATGGTAATAACTATCTTGCATCCGCTCTCCCATTGACACACAAGGACCTTTCCCTTATAGTTTAGAGGTAGGCAGAGAAAAGAGGTGGGAATAAATAGAATCGCGCTCAATGAAATACATGTTTTTTATTAAATGGTTCAAGACCAATTTGGAAGCCCATCAGGGTGATCTCTCCCATCTTCGCAAGATTTGCCGTGTCATGTCGATTAGTTGAATGAGTAAGAAAATATCGAAATAGAGGATGAAATTGGGTGGCCATTTTGATCCGGCGTCAGGAGAAAATATCGTGTTATTCACATCTGGCAGGGGTATTTGCGGCAATTGCCGGTACCGCCTATTTAATCTATGTGGCACGATCGTCGGTAGCTCATGTGGCAGTCTCCATTGTGTACGGTTTTTCGGTAATCCTGCTCTTTTTAGCCAGTGCTTCATATCATGCGTTGAAACAAAATGAGAATGAAATATCTATTTGGCGAAAACTGGACCATTCTGCCATATTTTTCATGATTGCAGGTACTTATACGCCTGTTTGTTATGTATATCTTTCTGGGTATTGGAAATGGTCGGTTATCATAATCCAATGGGCACTGGTTATTGCCGGGTTGTTTTTGAAATTCTTTTATCTCAAGGCACCTCGCTATTTTTCCACCATCATCTACCTGCTCATGGGATGGATTGGGATTGTGGCCATTAAAGAATTTTTAACAACCATGCCCCCCAATGCTGTATTTTACCTTTTTGCCGGAGGGATATCTTTCACTGTTGGGGCGATATTTTATGCCATCAAAAAACCAGTTTTGAGGTCAGAGTTGGGTTTCCATGAAATCTTTCACCTGTTCGTGCTCCTGGGAGGCGTATTCCATTACCTGTTAGTTTATATTGCCCTGGCAGGATGAAGAGACCACCTGTGGTCAGCGGATTACTGAGAATTTACCGCCTACATAAACCATTGCTGTGACGAGGTATGGTATCCGTTCGCTGGACCGGCGCCGCCAGCCTTGAATTCACGCACGAGGGAAAGACTTGGCTGATCGATCCCTACCTTTCCCGGGTCAGCAAGGCGTCCATTTTCTTCGGCCGCCCGCAACCCGCCCGGAAGACAGTTTCCCGTTACCTGGACGCCCTGCCCGGCAAACTTCAAGCCATTGTCGTCGGCCATACGCATCTGGATCACGCCCTGGATGTTCCTGAGATCATCAGGAAGGTTCCCGTTCCGCTGATTGGGAGCGAGAGCCTCGAAACACTGATGGCCCTCCACGGGATGCCCGGACGGGTCACAGTCTGCAAAGAAAGAACGCACGTGGATCTTCCCGGTGGGGCGTCCGTGACGATGATCCCGTCCCTTCACGGCTTGGTGCTTTTCGGCCGCGCACCCTATGCCGGAGAGATCGAGCCGGGGCAAAGGCCTCCGTTAAAAGCCTCGAACTACCGACACGGCCGGGTGTTCATCCTCCGGCTGGAAGTCGGCGGGAAATCGTTCCTGCACGTCGGAACGGCCAACCTGATCGATGAGGAGTTAGAGGGGCAGACCTGCGATGTTCTTTTCCTGTGCCTTCCGGGATGGAAAATGATCCAAAACTACCACGGCCGCATTCTGTCGCGGGTCAAGCCGAAGATCGTGGTCCCCTTCCATTTCGATGATTTTTCGGCCCCGCTGTCGAAAGATTGCCGGGCGCCTTCCGTGCCGTGGAGATCGGAAAAACGTTTACTGGATAGGATTGCCGAGGAGACCCCGGACGCGCGGATTGTTCAGCCCGATCTTTTCAAACCGCTGGTGTTTTAAGATCAAATGTTGGATTGGCCGACGGCAATGTCCCGCCCCCAGGCCCGGCTCGCACAGCAGGATGGAATTGATCTTGTGAATTTATGCCTACTGCGCCAACAAAACAAGAAGGCTCGGGGATTCCCCTGATGAGGGTGACATGGACATCCACACAGTGAGAGCGAATCAGCGAACGGAGTGCCACCGATGAACCATGTCTTCAAATACAAAGCTTCAGCGCGGCTAATCGGGGTAGGTCACTGAATACGATTTGAAATGCAGAGGATTGAACCGTGACTTTTCCCGATCAAAAAAATGCAAGGGTTCCCGAAACACCTATACCGACACGTCGGCACAAATAATAATGAAAATAGATCGCCGTTACGAGATCGAGCTGGCGCAGGCATAAATCTATTTCAGGGGAAAGTGAGCGTCTGCTAATTTCGACAGGTATCCAACATTTCAAGCGGTTAACGGTATCTAATGGGGCAAACTGCTCATGCCTTATCAATCTTGCTAATACACAGTTCTTGGTATATGGTCTTCCCAGCTAATAAAAACAAATTTCAAGGGGGGTTATCTTATGCGCAGACACATGATGAAGTTTCTAACGGTTCTTTTGGTCGTTTTCTTTGCGTTCTCCGGCGTAGCTTCGGCAGCGGAGGTCGTCCTCTACTCCTCCAACCCGTCCGAGCTTCTCGACCTGGTGTCAAAGGGTTTTGAGGCGAAGAGCGGCATCAAGGTCTCCGTCGTCCGTCTGGGAACCGGCGAGGCGATGAAACGGATCGCCGCAGAGAAGGACAAGCCGCTGTGCGACGTCTTCTGGAGCGGCGACGTGGCCGTCCTAGAAAACGCAAAGGAGAATTTTCAGACCTATCGGTCTCCCGAAGCAAAGGCCCTCCCCGGCGGCTACGTGGAGAAGGAGGCCCGCTGGACCGCGAGCAACGCCCACGTGATGATCATCATGGTCAACAAGTCCCTCGTAAAGGCAACCGAGACGCCCAAGAGCTGGAAAGACCTCTTCGATCCGAAATGGAAGGGCAAAATCGTCATGGCGAACCCCGAAAAATCGGGATCGGCCTACGCCCAGGCTTACGGGATTTACAAACTCTACGGCTGGGACGGTATCAACAAGTTCATCACCAACGCCAAGATCCTCGACAGCTCCAGCCTGATCTACAAGGGCGTCGCCGCTGGGGAATACCCCCTGGGCGTCACCATGGAATACGCCGCCCACCGCTACATCGTCGGCGGCGACAAGAACGTCGGAATCGTCTATCCCGCGGACGGCGCCTTCATGGCCCCCGAGGCGACGGGCATCGTTAAGAACTGCCCCCATCCCGAGGAGGCAAAGAAGTTCGTCGATTACCTGATCAGCAAGAAGGTCGTGGATGAGATCTTCGACAAGTTCTCCCGGAGACCGGCCCGTCTCGATGCGGGGGACACGGAGGGACTGCCCTCCCTGAAGAAGATCACGATTCTCAAGAGCTTCGATCCGATGGAGGCCAATACCCTCGAAAAGGAGATCCTCAGCAGGTGGAAGGAGATCGTCCTGTCGAAATAGGCCCATGCGCGTCGAACTGACCAACATCACCAAGCTTTTCGGTCCGCTCCGGGCCGTGGACGATGTCAGCCTGACGATCGGGGAGGGGGATTTCTTCACTCTCCTCGGTCCCAGCGGTTGCGGGAAAACGACGCTGCTGCGGACAATCGCCGGGTTTTACAACCCCGACGCGGGCGAGATCCGCTTCGGCGAGCGGTTGATCAATCACATCCCGGCACACCGGCGCGAGACCGGAATGGTCTTCCAGAACTACGCCCTCTTCCCCCACCTCTGTGTCTTCGACAACATCGCCTACGGCCTGAGGGCGAGGAAGATCCCGAAGCCGGAGATCGCCGAGCGGATCGGCCGGATCATCAAAATCGTCCAGTTGGAGGGGTTGGAGCACCGCGCCCCGAGCAAGCTGAGCGGGGGACAGCAACAGCGGGTCGCCCTGGCCCGGGCACTGGTCATCTCGCCGCAAATCCTGCTGATGGACGAACCCCTCTCCAACCTCGACGCGAAGCTCCGGGTAAGCATGCGCGAGGAGATCCGGCGGATACAGAAGGAGCTCGGCATCACCACGATCTACGTGACCCACGACCAGGAGGAAGCGATGGCCGTCTCCGACCGGATCGCGATCCTGAACCGGGGCCGCCTGGAACAGGTCGGCGCGCCCGCCGAGATCTACTACCGACCGGAGAGCCGGTTCGCTGCGGAGTTCATGGGGAGCAGCAACATCATCGAAATGGAAGTGAAGGGCTGGGACGAGGATCATTCCCGTATCGCCGCGGAAACCGCCGGACAGACATTCTCCCTCCGGGGCGAAAAACCTTCCGGCACCCGGATCACCCTGTCGGTGCGGCCGGAGTGGATCCGCGTCGTCGCTGGACGCCGGAACGGGGAGAAAAACATCCTTCCGGGGACGGTCCTGAGCAGCACCTTCCTGGGATCCATGATCCGCTACCGCGTCTCCGGCCCGGCGGAAAAGCCCATCGTCATCGAGGTCCACGATCCCGACGAGGGAAATATCCGGAAAGACGGGGAAACCCTCTGGTACCAGCTTCCGCCGGACCGACCGCTCGTGATCCGGGGATAGGGGGGAGGCCTTGCGCAAATCCTTTCAGGCGTGGAACATCATCCTGGTCGCGATCTTCGTGATTCTCTTCTTCGCCGTCCTCTACCCGATCCTCTACATCTTCAAGGCAAGCTTTGTGAACCCGGAGACCAGCACCTTCTCGCTGAAGAGTTACGCCACGTTCCTGCACTACCCCTACTACCTGCGTTGCCTCCGCAACAGCCTCTTCGTGAGCACGCTCTCGACCGTTCTCGCGCTTGCGATCGGCATCCCCTTCGCCTTCTTCCTCTCCCGCTACAAGATTCCCGGGAAGAACCTCATCCGGATCCTGGGGACGCTCCCGCTCATCCTCCCCACCTTCATCGGCGCGGAGGCCTGGCTGATCCTGCTGGGCAGAAATGGGCTCTTCGCGAAGGCCTTCCGCGGCCTCGACCTGGAGATACCCAGCATCTACGGCTGGAAGGGGATCGTCCTGGTCTTCACGCTCCAGTTCTTCCCGTTCGTATTTCTGATGGTCTCGGCCGCGCTCATCGCGATCGACCGTTCGCTGGAGGAGGCGGCGACCAACCTGGGTGCGGGGCGCCTGCGCATCTTTTTCACCGTGACACTCCCGGTCGTCACACCGGCCATCCTCTCCGGGGCGCTTGTCGTCTTCTACCTCTGCATCGAAAACTTCGGCGTCCCCGTCCTGATCGGCGAGGATTTCCGGGTGCTCTCCGTGCAGGCCTACAACGAGTTCATCAGCGAGTTAGGGGGGAATCCATCGATGGCAGGTGCGCTCAGCATGATCCTGCTCGCTATCACGCTGGGGCTGACGATCTTCCAGAAATACTGGGTCGAGCGGAAGAACTACACCATGACCTCCCTGAACCCGCTGGAGGTGAAGAGGCTGCGGCCGCTTCCCACCTTTCTGATCTGGCTCTTCTGCGCGGGGGTGGTCTTTGTGGCTCTCTTCCCCTTCGCGGTCGTCATGGTCTCCTCCATCACGAAGACCCAGGGGCCGGTCATGTACTTCGGGCAGTTCAGCCTGGAGAACTTCATCCGGGCCTTCACCATCGCCCCCCGGCCGATCTTCAACTCCTTTTTTCTGGCAACGACGGCGACCCTGATCGGGATCGTTTTCGGGATCTTGGTGAGCTATCTCCTCGTCCGCAAGCGGGGCGCGGTGAGCTACCTGCTGGACATCCTGGTCATGCTGCCTCTGGCAATCGCCGGTACGGTCCAAGGCATCGCGCTCGCCGCCACCTACAACAAGGGGATCATCGTCCTCACGGGGACCTGGATGATCCTCGTGCTGGCCTATTTCATCCGGAAGGCGCCCTATTCGATCAAGACGACCTCGTCCCTTCTCCAGCAGATCGACCCGTCTGTCGAGGAGGCCTCGATCAACCTCGGCGTGCCCCCGGTTCGCTCCTTCGTCCGGGTGGTCCTGCCGATCATGATGCCCGGCATCGTAGCCGGGGCGATCATCATGTGGGTGACGACCCTCGCGGAACTTAGCTCCACGATCGTCCTGTACTACGGCCCATGGGCCACGATGACCGTCGAGATCTTCCAGCGGATCGGAAGCGGGGATTTCGGTCCGGCCTCCGCCTATGCGACGATCCTGATCATCTCCGTCGTGATCCCCCTGTTTATCCTGAACCGGGTCTCGGGGAGGGACCTGGCCTCCTCCCTGTAGATTTTCATCTGTTTCAAATACAAGTCTGCAGGGCGGCTGATCGAGCCAGATCATTGAATACCAAATGAAATGTGCAATTTTCGGAGGGTGATTTTTCTGGTGAGCGGGGGTGTTTGTAACTTCCTGTAATGTTGTTTTTCTATTCGCGATAGTCCATGCAGCATTTCAAACGGTATTCAATAGGCTCGGGATAGTCCGGCCGGAGACAAAAGAACAAGATTAGACTATCCACCTCTCTTCAAAGTATCCCTCAATATGTTAAGGTTCCACCAAATATTGAGGCCACACGAACCATTTCATACTTCTATGCCGTTCTCTCCTGTTAATCTAATCCACTGTTATTAAAGGATGAATCCAAACTTCTGATTTTTCTTCGGCTATTGGCAGGCGATTTGCTATTACATCTTAATGATACGATTTAGTAATCAGATAAAAGGAGGACCAATATGAATGAGGACATCCTGAAAGGGAAATGGAAGGAGATCAAAGGGGAGGTCAAACAGAAGTGGGGCAAACTCACCGATGACGACCTTGTTCAAGTGGAAGGTAAAGAAGAACAACTCGTGGGACTTTTGCAGAAGAGGTATGGATACGCCAAGGAAAAGGCCGAGGAGGAATATAAGGGGTTCATCGGCCGCTATCGGAAGCCCCCTTCAGGTGAGAAAATTAAATCTCTCCGGGTAATAT
>PLLC01000058.1:32474-90951 GCA_003141195.1 Syntrophaceae bacterium | reverse complement strand
GGGTGTTTTTCAACAGCCTGTTAGCCGCGCACCATTCGATACGGGAAGGAGTGACTTATGACAAAGGAAAAGACAATCCGGGTACTGATCGCCAAGCCGGGTCTGGACGGCCATGATCGCGGGGTGAAGGTCATCGCCCGCGCCCTCCGGGACGCCGGAATGGAGGTCATCTACACGGGACTCCGCCAGACGCCGGAGCAGGTCGTCGGCGCCGCGGAGCAGGAGGATGTGGATGTTCTCATGCTGAGCAGCCTCTCCGGCGCCCACAACCACCTTTTTCCCAGGATCATGGAAGAATTGCGCAAACGCAACATGGACGACATCCTCGTCCTCGGCGGGGGGATTATTCCGCTGGACGATATCCCCGCCCTCAAGGCTTCGGGCATCCGGGAGATCTTCGGACCGGGGACGGACACGCGTGCGATCATTGCCTTTGTGCACGAGAACCTGACGCGGAGGGAAGTGACGCCATGAAAATTCTGAAGATCGATCATGTCGGTGTGGCCGTGAAGGATGCGGATGCGGCCTTGAAGTTGTTTGAAGGACTTCTCGGCTTGAAGGTCCGGGGATCCGAAACGGTCCCGGAACAGAAGGTCCGGACCGTCTTCCTGCCCGTAGGGGAGACGGAGGTGGAACTCCTCGAGGCGACGGCGCCGGACAGTCCCATCGCCAGATTCCTGGAAAAACGGGGTGAGGGTGTGCAGCACATTGCCTTCCGCGTCGAGAACATCGAGGAGGCCTTGGCGGAACTGGAGGCAAAAGGCGTCACCCTCATCGACCGCAAACCACGCATCGGGGCCGGAGGGAAAAAGATCGCCTTTCTTCATCCCAGAGACACCCTCGGCGTCCTCGTCGAGTTGTCGGAGCATATCGCCTGAAGCGGGCATGGAATGGTCAACATAACCGGGTGGGGTGTTTATAAAATCAAGACTTCCGGCGAGGGGATGAACATGACGGATGGCGTCTATAAAAGATTGGCCAGGGTGCTGGATACGCTGCCCAATGGGTTCCCTTCCACCGAAAGCGGGCCAGCTCTTTATGGTCAAGCTGGGGAAGACACGATACTTCAAGATGCTGCCCTGGGTTTTTGGAATCTATGAATTTCAGGGTGGACGCCTTGACAGGGAGTTTTCGGAATGGATTGAGGAGTATGCGCCGGTCTATGGCAAGCAATTCTTTTCAAAAATGCCGCAACTGATGCAAGTCCTTCCCATCGAAGAAAAGATCTCCGATAAGGAAGAGGCCCTGCCTTATGAAAAGGTTTCCTCGATGATCGAGAATGGCCAGTCTTTTCTCGTCAATGACTGTATTTGCAAGAAAGAAAAGGGCCTTTTGGGAATACCGTGCGAAAGACCCGTACAGGTTTGTCTCGCCATCGCTCCGATCCCCGGGGTTTTCGACAACGCCCCCGAGGGTCGTGTAATTTCCAGGAATGAGGCTTATGAGTTGCTGAAAAAAACGGAAGAGGAAGCACTCGTACACATGACCGGCAACGTGCAGTACGGTTCTTTTTACATCTGCAATTGCTGCAAATGTTGCTGCGGGGTGCTGAGTGCAATCAACGATCTGGGCATACCGGCTGCGGATGTCGTCAATTCTCATTATTACGCCGAAATCGATCCGGACCAATGTCTCAGTTGTGGGCTGTGTTCGGACGAACGGTGTCAGGTGGGCGCCATCGAAGAGGGAGAAGACGCCTATCGTATCATCCGGGATCGATGCATCGGTTGCGGTCTTTGCATCAGCACCTGTCCTGCAGAAGCCGTCCGGTTGATTCATAAAGACCCGGAAAAACGCATGCCGCCTCCCATCACGGAAGAGGCCTGGTTCGACGAGAGAGGGAGGGAGCGGGGTGTGGACTTCTCAGCGTATAAATAAGGAGTTGATCATGGATCGTATTCATCATAAGAGGTTTCATGGGATCCGTTATGCTTTCATCCTGACCGCTGCGGCGGTGTTCCTCTGGGGAACCGGCGGGTCAGCGCTTGCAGCAGAGAGTGTCGAACTGAAGCTGGCCCACTTCATGTCTCCTCTGCATGTGCAGCACCAGGAATCGTTCCTGCCCTTTGCGCAGAACGTGGAGAAACTGACCCAGGGTCGGGTCCGGATCAAGGTCTATGCGGGTGGCGCCCTGGGCGGACCCATGCAACTGCCCGATGTCGTGCGGACAGGCATCGCCGACATGGCCTTCATCGTGCCTTCCTATACAGCGGGCCGTTTCCCAAGGAGTTCCGTGCTCGATCTTCCTTTTCTCTCCGATCAGGCTCTGAAAGCCGCCCGGATATTCTATGATCTCTATGACCCTTATCTGGCCGACGATTATCGGGACTACAAAGTCCTTTGGCTCTACAGCAGCGATCCCGGACAGCTCTTTACCGTGACCGGGCCGATCAAAACCCTTGAGGATCTGAAGGGGAAAAAAATCCGTTCCCCATCGGCCGCCATGAGCGACGCCCTGGGACTTCTGGGTGCCCATCCGGTCAGCATGCCCATTTCCGAACTCCACAGCGCCCTCGATAAGCGGGTGATTGACGGTATGCTTTCGCCCACCACGGCGATCCAGGATTTCAAACTCTACGATCAGATCCGCTACGGAACACGNNATGGTCGTGATGAACAAGGAACGGTTTGCGTCCCTGCCCGATTTTGCAAGGAAGGCCCTGGATGAGGCGTCCGGAAAGAACTGGGGGCTCAGGGCCGCCGGGATCTATGACCGCCTGGATGACGATATTATGGCGAAGTTGAAGGCGTCCGGCCGGGTCCTTCTGGAAACGATTTCCACTGTGGAGAGGCAACGCTTTCTGGAGCGACTCAAGCCCATGGAGGCCGACTGGGCGTCGCATCAGACCGACCGTCATATCCCGGCGAAGGATATCCTGACTGCAATGCATGCCGCCATAATGGGAAACCCATAGAATGACCCCATCCCCTCTTTGTAAAAATCAGCGTCCCCGGGTGATGGTTGCGGCAGATGCCCTGGCCGAAGGCCTGAATCGCATCGCCGGGGCGATTCTTTTCTTCATGATGCTCCTCACCCTGATCGATGTCATTCTGCGGAAGTTCTGGAGTCAGGGCATTCTCGGAGGGCTTGAGCTCACGGAGTTCATGCTGGCGGGAATGGTCTTCTGCGCCCTGGCCCAGGCGGAGATTGAGGATCGCCATGTCCATGTGGACCTGTTCGCCGGCCGCAACCCTGCCCGGGCCGGGAAACATCTGACCGCGTTTGTCCAGTTTCTTTCCGCCCTCATGATGGGCGCGATCTCCGTCTCCTCGTTTCTCTATGCCCTGTCCATCCGTACAGCAAGAGAGGTGTCGTTGGACCTCGGCATCCCCCGATATCCCCTGATCCTCGTCGCCACGCTGGGATGCGCGCTCCTGGGCTTCGTCATGCTGATCCGGTCCTGGATGACATTTTACGGAATGAGGCGCCCATGAATCCATTGATCCTCGGCCTCCTCGGTCTGGTTCTGCTCCTGACGCTCCTTCTCCTGCGAATGCCAATCGGCCTGAGTATGGCCGTAACCGGTTTCCTGGGTTTTTGCATGTTGTCTACCTTCAAGGCGGGTTTTTCCCTGCTGGGACTGGTAACCTACCAGACCGCCTCCTCCTACACCCTGACAGTGATTCCACTTTTCATCCTGATGGGACAGTTCGCCGGCCATTCCCGGATGGGCGCCGATCTCTACCAGGGCGCCTACCGCTGGATCGGTTTTCTGCCCGGCGGGCTGGCNNGGCACGCTGGGCATCCTGATTCCACCCAGCACCGTCATGGTGATCTACGGAATCCTGACGGAGCAGCCCATCGGAACGCTCTTTGTCGCCGGGATCCTTCCGGGACTCCTCCTGAGCGGTCTGTTTCTGATTACAATTTATATCCTCACCGTGCGCAACCCGGAACTGGGACCACCCGGACCTCGATTTTCGCTACGGGAGCGGCTCGGTGCGCTCCAGTCGATGGGCGGTCTTCTGGGCCTTTTCATCCTGGTGATCGGGGGGCTTTATGCCGGCTGGTTCACGCCCACCGAAGCGGCCGGGATCGGCGCATTCGGCGCGTTGCTCGTGACCCTGATCAAGAGGCGTCTGAACAGGGAAAATTTGCTGGCATCGCTCACGGAAACCACACTGACCACGGCCATGATTTTTCTCATCCTCATCGGCGCCAACATCTTCGGATATTTCCTCGCAGTGAGCCAGATTCCCGAATGGGTCATCGGCCGGGTAACATCGCTCGGGATGAACCGCTACCTCGTCCTGGGCGTCGTCAGCCTGGTCTATATGGTTCTGGGATGCCTGATGGAAGGGTTGGCAATCATGGTGATCACCCTGCCCGTCATCTATCCGATGATGATGAACCTNNGGTTTGGCGTTGTTATCACCCTCTTCATGGAGATGAGTCTGATCACGCCCCCGGTCGGCATGAACGTCTTCGTGATCAGCGGCGTGGCCCGGGATGTGCCCATGGCTGTGATTTTCAGGGGAATCCTGCCCTTTTTTCTGGCTATGGTGGTCTGTCTTGTTCTCCTGATCCTGGCGCCGCAGATCGCCCTTTTCCTGCCTGGAACCATGTCCCACTGAGGCGAGTTGAACTTTCCCGTCATTCAGCAGCAGAATGCGCTGAATTTTTTGTATGTTTGAATTTAGACACGAATTTTCCTTTGCATCATGCAACGCCCCTCGCTATAATACGCGACAGTCCGTTTGTTCATAACCTCATCCTCTGCACCCTGGAGAAATAAAATGGCTACGACTGATATCGTTCATATTCCGGGAAATTCGGTTGTATCCCTGCGCAGGCTCCTCCAAGGGCTTTCAACGCCCTTTGCCGCCGGCGAGAGTGTGGGAATCAAACTCCACTGGGGGGAGAGGGGAAACAGAAACTTCCTGCACCCGCGGTACGCGCGCGAGATCGTCCGGTGGCTGCGGGAATCCGACGTCCGGCCCTTCGTGTTTGACACAACCGTTCTCTATTCCGGGGGAAGGAGAACCGGGGCGGACAGCCTGAAGACCGCAACGGAACACGGTTTCACGGAAGAGTACCTCGGCTGTCCCGTCCGGATCGGCGACGGCATGGACGGACGCGATATCATCGAATTGGCCGGTGGATACCGCCACTTCCCTTCGATCCAGGCCGCGGCGATTCTCCGGAAGGCAGACGGTTTTGTAATTTTTTCCCACTTCAAGGGGCATATGGAGTCTTCCTTCGGCGGGGCCATCAAGAACATCTCCATGGGGATGGCCTCCCGCGCCCAGAAGCAGCGGATGCATGCGGACGCCCATCCCGTCCTGAATCGGAAGCGCTGTACCCGGTGCGGGCTTTGCGCCGAGGTCTGTCCCACCGGCGCCGCCGTCCTGCCGCCGGATGGAGATCCGGTTTATGACCTGAAGACCTGCATCGGCTGTTCCCAGTGCATCGCCCTCTGCCCGCAGACGGCCCTCAAGATCTTCTGGGATACGGATATCATGGTCTTTCAGGAAAAGCTCATCGAGACGGCGGCGACGATCTGGAGGGAGATCGGAGCAAAAACGGTCATCGTCAATGCCCTCATCCGGATCGTTACGGAGTGCGACTGCCTGCCCGGGAACCATCCGGTCATTGCAGAGGATTCAGGATTCATCGGGGGCATGCATCCGGTCGCCGTCGATGAGGCGTCCATCCGCCGGATCGGGGCGGAACCTTTTGACCGCGCCCACGCCCATGTCCCCTGGCAGAGGCAGTTCACCTACGCCTCTGAAATCGGTTTTACATCGTAGATCCCGATTACACGTCCTGTCTCCGGTAATAGCCGTTCCCCGAAAGAACCATCCCCCTTTTCTGAAGGTGTTCCAAATGTTTGATCATGTGGACCCGCTCCCCGAAGGCGAAAAACGCACTTGGTTCCCGTGGTCTCCCGTAGATAATGCAAGCGGCCACGATCTCCTCCAGGGTTCTGGGCTGTTCGAGAAGAGCCAACAATTTTTTCTCCCTTTCCGCGATCACCGAGCCGTACTGCCGCCAGAGTTCCTCGGGTGGGTCTTCAAAGACGCCGGTTTCATGGCCGGTCAGAACAATATGGACGCGAATCCCGCTGAGGCGGATGAGAGATGCCCGTGTTGCATCGATGTCGGAAAAGAGATCCCCGTACCAGGGTCCGAAACGGGTGAGGTCATAATCCCCGGCAAAGAGGACGGAGGGTTCCCGGAACAAGAAGGCAAGATGGCCGGGGGTGTGTCCCGGGGTCGCGATCACGTCCACGGACAGATCACCGAGCCGGATGGTCTCGCCATCCATAAGATAATGGGCCGGCTTTCGCGGCCGGTAATGGAACTGTTCCCGGAGGAGCGGCTCCCAGACAGTCCGTTCCTGATCGTTGAGGCCGTACCAGTCGAGGAGGATCCGCAGATCGGCAAGCGGCGGGGCATCCCGGGGAGAGATCCACAGGGGAAGATCGTCGAAGAGGTCCAGGTGCATGAAATGGTCCTCGTGCCAGTGGCTGAGCCAGACCATCTTCACCTCCTCTTCGGCGCGGAGACGGATAAGCCTTTCCCGGTCCGATGCCGGATCGATGAGGACGCCCGCGCCTTCGATATAGAGGGAGTGGCAGAAGGGATAACGCCCCCGGTTTTCGCCGGGGAGGAAACGGATCGGACCAAAAGAACGTTCTTCCATCGAAATGACCTATAAAAAGTAGATAGGGAATGGGATGAGACATTTGCAACTTGTTTGAACTATAGAAAGGAGATGCAGGATCTGTCAAGAAAAACCCGCCCGCTATGACCTTGACCGGCAAACCATTTTAACCTATAGTCCCGTCGAAATGGATCGCCATGCAATAACGCCGTCATTACGGACATGGACAGGTCCGCCCGGATCCCGGCGGAGAAGATACAGGAACGCGGCGGTGAAAAGGGTCTGGGATCTCCGGGCCGTTTCCTTTGTAACGGGCAGGGCAACGATACGATGATCGATTATGAAAAAGAGCTCAATCCGGAGCAGCTTTGCGTCGTTCTGGAGGAGGGGGGACCGCTCCTGGTAATCGCCGGGGCGGGGAGCGGGAAGACGCGGACGCTCACCTACCGCGTTGCCCGTCTCGTCGAGAGCGGCGTCCCGCCGGAGCGGATCCTGCTCGCCACTTTCACGAACAAGGCCGCCCGGTCCATGCTCTCGCGTGTGGAGTCGCTCATCGGCCGTGAGATCGGCGGCCTCTGGGGTGGAACCTTCCACCACTGCGCCCATCGGACCCTGCGGGCCCATGCACCCCGTCTCGGTTATGCAAGCAATTTTTCGATTCTCGACAGCGAGGATTCCCGACAACTGATCAACACCTGCATCACGGAGACCGGGATCGACGGGAAGGGCGACAAATTCCCCCGGGGCGATGTGGTCGGCGACATGATCAGCCTAAGCGTCAATACGGATGCCCCTTTGCTCGACGTCGTCGCCGGGCGGTATCCCTTCTTTGCCCACCGTGCGGAGGAGATCGCTGCCGTCGCCGCGCATTACCGGAAGCGGAAGAAGGAACTCAACGTCATGGATTTTGACGATCTCCTCTTCCTCTGGCGGGAGCTTCTGCTGCGCTTCGACGATGTCCGCGACGCCTATGCCGGGCGGTTCCTCCACGTCCTCGTCGACGAATATCAGGATACGAACCGCCTTCAGGCGGAGATCATGGATCTCGTCGCCTCCCGCCACCGGAATTTAATGGTCGTCGGCGACGATTCCCAGAGCATCTACTCCTTCCGCGGCGCAAATTACGAAAACATCATGCGCTTCCCCGACCGTTATCCGGAATGCCGGATCTTCAAGTTAGAGACGAACTACCGGAGCACGCCGGAGATCCTCCATCTGGCGAACCTGAGCATTACGAACAACGAACGCCAGTTTCAGAAGACCCTTCGGGCGGTGAGGGAGGGAGGGATACGCCCTGTCCTCGTCCCGGCCCGGAACGTCCTCCAGCAGGCCGATTTCGTCGCCCAGCGAATACTGGAACTCAACCGGAGCGGCATCCCCCTCGGGGAGATTGCCGTCCTCTATCGGGCGCACTACCATTCGATGGAGGTCCAGATGGAGCTGACCCGCCGGGGGATTCCCTTCGAGATCCGCTCCGGGATCCGTTTCTTTGAACAGGCGCACATCAAGGACGTGACGGCCTACCTCCGGATCCTCGTCAACCCCCGGGACGAACTTGCCTGGAAGCGGGTCCTCAGCCTCTACGAAAAAATCGGCAGAGTGACGGCGGACAAGGTCTGGAGGTTCGTCTCCCGCCTTTCCGACCCCCATGCGGCGGTCTTGACGGAGAATTTCAAAGGGTGCGCACCCCGGTCGGCGACGCCGGGACTCGGTCGCTTTCAGGAAACCTTCCGCGCCCTTCATGGCTGCAACAGCAGCAACCCGTCCATCCTGATCGAAACGATACTCAAAAGCGGTTATAGCGACCTTCTCCGGGAAAGGCACACCGACGCCGTGTCCCGCGAGGATGATCTGATTCAGTTTGCGAATTTTTCTTCCCGTTTTATCTCGCTCGATGATTTCCTGAGCGAACTTGCGCTCTTGACCGGCGTAAACGAAGAGAGTTGCCCGGAGGAGATCCAGGAGGACCGCGTCGTTCTCTCTTCCATCCACCAGGCGAAGGGGCTGGAATGGAAAACAGTCCTGATGATCTGGTGCAGCGAGGGGATGATGCCGCTCGCCCGCGTCCTGAAGGAACCGGGCGGGGAAGAGGAGGAACGGCGGCTATTTTATGTCGCAACGACCCGCGCGAAGGATGAGCTCTATCTCTGCTATCCCCTGACCGATTATGCGCGGGGGACGGGAAATCTGCCCGTGAGTCCGTCCCGCTTCATCATGGAGCTTTCCTCGTATTCCGCGAGGGCGAAGGACCGTCCGTATGATCAATGGCAGCTCGATGAAATGTAATGGGATTCGACCCTGACCTGATTTTTACTGGACAATAAAAAAGGGGGCGCAGATCGCCCCCCATCGGTAAGCATGTCCTTGCCTTTTAAATCCAGCGGTCCGATTTCGATTTCGCCTCGTACTCCTCCCGGAGGGCGATCTGTGTCGCCTCGGCGATATCCTCCACCCGCTTGACCCAGTCCTCGAACTTGATGTCCACGCCGAAGACCCCGACCATCTCGTCCTTCTCGTCGACGATCGGCGAGGAAACGGTGATGCAGAGCGCCCCGGTCATCTTGGAGATATAGAAATTGGTTACGTGTATTTTTCCGCTCTGGAGCGGTTTGATGAACCACTCGCGGTCCGACTGGTCCGTCCCGACGCCGTAGTTCTCGTATTTGGCCCGATCGCCGATGTTCGTGATGTTTTTCGTCGTCTTGCGGCCGTTCATGTCCACGACATAGGCAAACTGGATGGAGGGATTCTCCTCGATAAACTGCTGCATGATCGGTTCCTGCAACTCCGGCTTCATGGTCTTCATCACGGGATGCTCGATGACGTGGTTCACAACGGCCACAGCCGCCTGCGCCGCCATGAACTTGATCTTCTCCAGATCGGACATGAAGAGTTCTGGCATGTACTTCCGGACCCGCCTCTCCAATTCCTCGTTCGAGATGCTTGTCATTCGCCCCGCATCGTACTGTTCGGCAATCCATTTGTGGATCCGGGAGATGCCGGGGTGGCGCTTGTCCACGGCGTTCTCACCCGTCAAACCAAGATGGGCGTTGATCCAGAAGGCTATGCCGGACTTGCCGGACTTGTCGGTGATCATCGGGATGATCGGGCGCTTGAGGATTTTGGTCGTGTCGAAGATGTTGTAGATCTCCTCACATTTAATCAGGCCGTCCACATGGACGCCGGCACGCGTCACATTGAAATCAGCCCCGACGAAGGGGAAGCTTGGCGGGATCCGGACGCCGATCTCTTTTTCGAAATAGTTTGCGATATCGGTGATGGCCGTCGTATCAATCCCGTTCGTGTTGCCGTGGAGGCTGATGTATTCGATGATGAGCCCTTCCAGCGGCGGATTGCCCGTCCTTTCGCCCAGGCCGAGAAGCGTTGTGTTGGCGGCGCTGCAACCGTAAAGCCAGGCGGTGGTTGCGTTGATCATCGCCTTGTGAAAATCGTTGTGGCCATGCCATTCGAGGAGATGACCCGGGACGCCGGCATCCTCGATGAAGGCGCGCACAAGCTTGTCCACGCTCCGGGGTAGGGCCGCGCCGGGGTAGGTCACGCCGTAACCCATGGTATCGCAGAGTCGGATCTTGATATCGATCCCGCTTTCCTCCCGGAGTCTCATCAGTTCAATGGCGAATGGGATGCAGAAACCGTAGATATCCCCCCTTGTTACGTCTTCGAAATGGCAGCGCGGTTTGATCCCCGCACTTAGGATGGACTTGACGATCCCGAGATAGTCGTCCAGCGCCTGCCTGCGGTTCTTGTTCAGCTTGAGAAAGATATGGTAATCGGAAACGGAGGTCAGTATCCCGGTTTCCGTCAGACCCGCCTGCTTGACCAGCGGAACATCCTCGGTGGTGGCCCGAATCCAGCCCGTGATCTCCGGATAGCGCAAACCGAGGTCCTGACACTTCTCCACCGCCTCCCGGTCTTTGGGGCTGTACAGGAAGAACTCCGACTGGCGGATGACGCCGTTCGGACCGCCCAGACGGCTCATCAAGGCGTAGAGATCGACAATCTGCCGGACATTGTAAGGGGGTCTGGCCTGCTGGCCGTCCCGGAAGGTGGTGTCGGTGATGAACATGTCCTCCGCGGGATTGATCGGCATGATCTTGTGGTCGAAATCGATCCGGCATACCTCGTCATAAGGAAAGACATCCTTCTGGAGATTCGGCACCTCCACATCCTTCAGATCGAACTTCCAGAACTGTGTGTGCTCGTGATCCAGAACCTTCTTGTCCCTGTTCCATCTTGCCATTTTCCCCATCCCCCTCTCTAAGGACCTGCGTCCCGAGGCCCTCTTCTTGACAACCAAAAAAAAAGGGCACCTGAAATTACCGTGCCCTCGCTGCCCATGACACCCTGGATCTCTTCACCCGGATGTCCAGACGGCGCACGGCGGCGGCGCCGGCGGCGCGATCCTGTATTCGGTCTTTCCGTTGACCTGTTTTGCGTTCATAAGCGAAATTTCACCGTAAAACAAATGATTCCGTTACCGATAACGCTGCCGTCGCGATCCATGTTGCCTGCGGTCGAGTAGCGACAATAAGTATATCGTTCGCCGTTGTCAATCAATTAATTCCGGCGTAAACAGGGTCGGGTACTATGTCACAATCTTGAGCGAAAGCTCCATGAGCTGCTCCACGCTGACCCGTGAGGGCGCGTCCGTCAGCAGACAGGAGGCCTTCTGCGTCTTGGGGAAGGCGATCACGTCCCGGATCGACTCCGCCCCCGTCATCAGCATGATCATCCGGTCGAGACCAAAGGCGATTCCCCCGTGGGGCGGCGTACCGTATTCCAGCGCGTCGAGGAGGAAGCCAAATTTGCTCCGGGCCTCTTCTTCACTAAGGCCCAGGGTCTTGAAAATCAGCGACTGCACCTCTTTCCGGTGGATCCGGACACTGCCTCCCCCAATCTCGGAGCCGTTCAGGACCAGATCATAGGCCCGGGCATGGACCTTGCCGGGATCCGTCTCGATGAGCGGGACTTCCTCCAGGACCGGCGAGGTAAAGGGGTGGTGCGTCGAGACAAACCGCTTTTCCGTCTCGCTGTACTCGAACAGCGGGAATTCCGTCACCCAGGTGAAGGCGAGGGCCTTGGGGTCAATCAGGCCCAGTTTCTTCGCCAGGTGGATCCGGAGGTTTCCCAAAGCGTCGCGGACGACATTGGGCGAATCAGCGACAAAGAGGATCACGGCCCCTTCGCGGGCCTCCATTCTCTCATTGATTGCAGAAACTTCCGCCGGCGTAAGGAATTTGAAAATCGGCGATGTCCAGCCATCCGGATTGACCCTGGCCCAGGCAAGACCCTTCGCCCCGTATTGGGCGACGAAATCCTTCAGCTCGTCCAAATCCTTCCGGGAGAGGCCCTTTCCGTCGTCGACCTTGATCGCCCGGATCACGCCGCCGCCGGCCGCGATCTCGGAGAAGAGCTTGAATTCCGATCCCTTCAGAATGTCTGTCAGGTCCCGGAGCTCGAGGCCGAAACGGATGTCGGGGTTGTCCTTCCCGAAGCGACCGATCGCGTCCCGGTAAGAAATCCGGGGGAAGGGGAGGGTGAGCTCCCGGCCGAGACAGGTCCGGAAGAGGTGGGCGATCATCCCCTCCATGATCCGGATCACATCCTCTTCGGTGATGAAGGACATCTCCACGTCGATCTGCGTGAATTCCGGCTGACGGTCCGCCCGGAGGTCCTCGTCGCGGAAGCATTTCACGATCTGAAAATAGCGGTCGAACCCGGACACCATCAGCAACTGCTTGAAGATCTGTGGGGACTGGGGAAGGGCGTAGAACATCCCCGGGTTGATCCGGCTGGGCACCAGGTAGTCCCGGGCCCCTTCCGGCGTGCTCTTCGTCAGGAAAGGGGTTTCGATCTCAATAAAGCCTTCGCGGTGAAGGTAATCCCGTGTCGCCGCGGCGACACGGCTCCTCAGGATCAGGTTCTGCTGGATCTCGGGACGCCGGAGGTCGAGGTAGCGGTATTTGAGTCGAACGTTCTCGGAGATCTCCGCCGTGCCATCCAGCACAAAGGGAGGGGTCTTCGACTCGTTCATGATTTCGAGGTCATCGGCCAGCACTTCGATCTCGCCGGTTCTGAGCTCGGGATTCTCCATCCCTGCCGGTCGGCGGCGGACCCGCCCCTGGATCGCGATGACGAATTCGCTCCGGATCCGCCCGGCCTCGGCGTGACAGACCGCGTTTACATCCGGGTTGAAGACGACCTGAACGATCCCCTCCCGGTCCCGGAGATCGATGAAAACAACACCGCCGTGATCACGCCACCGATGGGCCCAGCCCATCAGGATCACTTCCTTCCCGTCATCCGAGGCGTCCAGATCACCGCAGTAATGGGTCCTTTTTCGGATCGTCAAAAAATCGGACAAAATGGTTACCTCGCTAATTCCGTAATGGTTTCTTCCAGACTGTCCAGGCAGACCTCCGTCTGGGTGCTCGAAAGCATGTTCCTGAGAAGTGCCTTGTTCTCAGTGATCTCCCGTTCGCCGAGAATCAGCGTATAGGCGCTTTTCAACTTGTCCGCCCGTTTCATTTGACTCTTGAGACTCCGGCCGGCATGGTCCATCTCCACGTGGATTCCCTTCATCCGCAGACCGTTGCATAGAAAAAAAGCCTTTTCCAGGGCCGCTTCGCCGAGGGTTGCGATGAAAAGGAGGGGGCCTGGTAGAAGAGCGTCCGCATCGGCTTCCGGGATCATGGCAGCCAGCCTCTCAATACCGATAGCAAAGCCGATGCCGGAAATATCGGGGCCGCCGAGATCCCGGACGAGATGGTCGTAACGTCCGCCGCCGACGACGGCATTCTGGGCGCCCAGAAATTCGGTGGTCACTTCGAAGGTGGTCCGGGTGTAGTAGTCGAGCCCCCGGACCATTTTTGCATTCAACTTAAAGGGGAGATCGAAGAGGCGCAGCGACGCCTGGACCTTCTCGAAGTGGTCCCGGCATCCGGTGCAGAGAAAATCGGGCAGAAGCGGGGCCTGCGAGATGATCGCGGCGCAGGTTTCCACCTTGCAGTCGAAAACGCGGAGCGGATTGGTTCCGATCCTTCGGCGGCAGTCTCCGCAGAGCTCCTCTTCCCGGCCGCGCAGAAACGAGAGGATCGCCTCGCGGAAGGCGGGCCGGCATTCGGCGCAGCCGAGGGAATTGATCTCCAGATTCAGCTTCCGAAGCCCGAGTTTTTCCAGAAAGTGTAGCAGCATCAGGATCAGCTCCGCATCGGTGCGCGGGTCATCCGGGCCGAGGATCTCGGCGTCGATCTGATGGAACTGTCGGTAACGCCCCTTCTGCGGCCTTTCGCGCCGGAACATGGGGCCGATGGTGTAGAGCTTCGTGACTGTTTCGGCGGCATGGAGGTTGTGTTCCAGGTAGGCGCGGATGACGGACGCCGTCGCTTCCGGCCGGAGTGTCAGGGATTCCTCGCCGCGGTCGAGGAAGGTGTACATCTCCTTTTCCACGATATCGGTGGATTCCCCGATTCCACGGCAGAAGAGCTCAGTCTTTTCGAGCAGCGGAATGCGGATTTCCCGGAACCCGAAGGCGCAAAAAACCTTATGGGCCGTCTCTTCGATATGCCGCCACTTGTCCGTCTCCGGAGGAAGGATATCCTTGAAACCTCGGACGGCGGTGATGATCTCCATCGTTTAAAAACCTCTCCCGATCTTCTGAATTTAAGGGCGATTCTGATAACATAACGGCGCGATAAACGCAACAGAAATGACGAGACGGCGACTTTATTTTTCTTGATATCCCCCTGATGATTCTGTATCGTCTTCCGCCAGAAACTCGACTGTGAGGACGTAAAAATAGGAGGGTTAATCTATGAACAAAGAAACACTCAGACCTATCTACATGGAACTACAAGGTTACCTTTCTCAAGCACCCAAACCTGCTGATCGAATGGAAGTATATGAAGATACCTTTTGGAATCAATTGAATAACGCAATCACTCTGCTTAATAAAATAACGGGCAACGACTATAATCGGTTCGCCATAGAACCAAAATTTGAAACCGGGGTTGGGAAGTTTATTGATCTTAATGCATATCGCATTAAATTGGGAGGATTAATCAACAATCTTTATGGACAATATTTCGCTGATGAAGCAGAACCATTTAGCGGAAAACCAAGCACTATCATAAACCAACAGCAAAGCCAGAATCAAAACCAACAAATATTCGTAAAGATATTGTTTGATGTTCGAGACAAGATAGATGAAAAATTACCGACGTTAGACGACGGAAGTCCTGAAAAGACATTTCTGCAAAAATTGAAAGATTCGTTACATTCAATTTCCAGCATCGCCGGACTGTTGAATACGATATTCACATTGGCGACGCAACACGGTGTTTCGATAGATCAGCTTTCAACAATTTTCAAATAACTAACTCAACAAAAGTCCCGATAAATCTTTGTCTTCCGCTGAGGTCGACAATTTTTTAGGGGGATTGCTGTTTCAAAAAGAAGTACGGGAGAAACATATTTATAGCGTTCTATATATAGCCTTATTTATTTTCCTTGATTTCTCATATAAAACCTGATATATTGCGTGCCATGAAACCGGAAGAGATCAAAAATATCCGCCTGAAGCTTGGCTTGTCGCAGCAGGATTTCGCATCCAGCCTGGGGGTTTCCTTTGCCACGGTGAACCGCTGGGAGAATGGAAAGGCCAAGCCGCAGAGGGACCGGATCAACCGCATCAGATCCCTCATGAAGGATCAGCCGGACTTCAAAGAAATATTCATCTCCGAACAGCCTCCCCTCCTGCCGCGCCTCGATTTCGAGGGCGACCCGGAGGCATTGAAGCTCGTCGTCGACGCCTATCGCCTCCAGAACGGCCATCTCTTCAATAAGGCCTTTGGCCTTGAACTTTCCCAGGTCGTACCCCTTCCCCATCAGCGGATTGCGGTTTACGAGCATATGCTGCCGCAAAATCCGCTCCACTATCTGCTCGCCGACGACGCCGGTGCCGGCAAGACAATCATGACGGGGCTCTATATCCGGGAGATGGTCAACCGGGGGCGCCTCTCCCGCGTCATGATCTGCTGCCCTGCGGGGCTGACATGGAACTGGAGGCGCGAGCTGCGCCACTTCTTTGAACTTGATTTTTCCGTCATGTGGGGCACGGACTTCGCTAAAGGGCAGCCCCTATCACCCGAAGGGGAATGCTTCATCATCGTCAGCGTGGACACGGCGGCGACGGAAGCCGTCAAATCCTATTTGACTTCCGAAACCATAAAGCCGTTTGATCTGATCGTCTTCGACGAGGCACACAAACTCTCCTGGACCGACCCCAAACGGCCGGACAGCAAGACCCGTCGGTATCGCCTTGCCGAGGCGCTCCGTGAGAGGACGACGCATCTTCTGTTGCTGACGGCAACGCCGCACATGGGGAAACCCTTCCCTTACTTCGCCCTGTGGCGCCTGCTCGATCCCCAGATTTTCTCCTCCGAAGACGCCATGGCGACCTTCTCCTCGGAGAAAAGGCACCGATACTTCATCCGCCGCCTCAAGGAGGAGATGATCGACTATGCCGGGCGTTCCATCTACGTGCCGCGCCTCTGCCAGACCATCAGTTTCAAATTGACTGAGGGTGAGCAGGCTTTCTATGAAGAAGCCTCCCAGTACCTCCGCTGGAGTTACGAAACCAACGCCTCGATGAACAAAAACGCCGCCGACATGGTCGTCGCGGTCCTTCAGCGCCGTCTCGCCAGTTCGACCTTCGCCCTGATGGAATCACTGAAGCGGCGTCGCGCCCGTCTCACGGACGACGCGGAGACGCTCTTGCGGCAAAGTGGACCGTTATCCAACTGGACCCTCCTGGATGTCATGGACCACTTCGATCACAGCACCGCCGACGACGGTGAGCCCTCGCCGGACGGCCGCGAGAAGGATGAACAGGTGGATGCGGTCGCCGTCGGGTTGACCAAACCGTCAACCCCAACACAGTTACAAAAGGAATTGGAATACCTCGATCGGGTCATCGGCCTCGGCCAATCCGTCATGGATGACCAGCAGGAAGCGAAGTTTGCCAAACTGCGGGAGCTCATCGAATCCGCCGAGTATCAGAACGAAAAGCTGCTCATCTTCACGGAACACCGCGACACCCTGGAGTATCTGCGACGGCGGTTTGAGGCCCTGGGATACACGGGTCAAATTTCGTCCATCCACGGGGGCATGGACGTCGAAGAGCGGGAAGGGCAGCGCATCTTTTTCATGTCCCCGGAATTTCGCCGCCTCCAGGGAATCGCCGACGCGGACCGACCGAGCGCCCGTGTCCTGCTGGCCACCGATGCCGCCGGAGAAGGGATCAATCTCCAGTTCGCCTGGATTATGGTCAATTTCGACATCCCCTGGAACCCCGCCCGTCTGGAGCAACGCATGGGCCGCCTGCACCGCTTCGGTCAGAAGCATCCGGAGGTCCGGATCTTCAACCTCGTCGCGGGAAACACCCGCGAGGGCGAGGTCCTGGCGACCCTGCTTACCAAACTGGAAGAGGCACGCAAGGCCCTCTGCAGCGACAAGGTCTTCGACGTCGTGGGCCAACTGCTCCAGGATTTCTCCCTCCGCGATCTTCTGCGGGACGCCCTCCTGGAATCCTCGCCCCTCACCGCCCAACACCGGATCGAATCCAACTTCGCGACACAGAAGCTCCGGCTGGCCATCGAGAAGCAGCGGAAGTCCGCCTCCTCCTTCGGCGACGTGGCAAAGCGACTCGGCCAATTGAACAGCGAGGTCGAGGTGGAACAGTTCAACCGCCTCCTCCCCGCCTACGTCCAGAACTTCGTCGAAAAATCGGCCCCCCGTCTCGGCATCCGGATCGACGGGGATCTGAGCGACGTCGCGCGATTTTCCATCGCCGGATCGGAAGGCCAGTGGCTCTACCGCCTGGCGGACGCCTTCCCCAAGGGGCTTCCCGATTATCTGTCCGTCCAGCGGGCGCCCACCCTTCCGGACCCGGACCGCCAGCGCTGCATCTTTCTACGCCCCGGCGAGGTCATCTTCGACGCCGTCTGTCGGGAAACAATCGGCCGCTTTCAAACGGACGTCATGCGGGGCGCCGTTTTCTGCGATCCCGCCACGGAGAAGGCGTATTACATCGCCGTCTATACCTGTCAGATCGGTGAAAGAGCATCTCTTCAGGAAAAAACCTTCAAAACCCTCTCCGACCGCCGCCTGATCGGCATCCAGTGGGATGAGACGGGCGAACCCGTGGAATGCCCGTTCAACACCCTTTTATCCCTCCTCGCCGCGCCGCGGTCCCTCATCTGGAAGGCGGGAAATCTCCTCCTGAACCCGGAGGAGCAGGTGCGTAAGGCAGACCGTTTCGCCCGGGTCTTGGCAGATTCACTCTTCCTGCAGCAAGCACGCTCCCTGATCAAGGCGGAAACGGTCACCCGGATCGACGACCTGGCCCGAGGGTATGATTTCATCGCCAGCGATCTGGTCAAGGACCGCAGCGATCTGGCCCGCCGCGTCCGTGAGGGAGACGATGCCTCAGTACCCGCCTTGGACGACATGCGCAACCGACAAAGGCAGTTGGAGGAAGAGAAGACCCAAAGCCTGCTGTACGAGGAGCGCCGATCCGACCGGTTGGAGATCGTCAACCTGGAAAGGATCGCCGTCGCCCTGGTCGTGCCCGATCCCAGCCCGGCCGTCCGGGAGGCCTATGATCGGAACATCGAGGAGATGGCCGTGCGGATCGCCCGCAACTTCGAGGTGGACCGCTACAAGGCCCGCGTTTACGACGTTTCTTCCCCCCATCTCGCCCGGGGTTATGATCTGGAAAGCCACCGGTCGAATGGCGAGAAGGTCGTCATCGAGGTCAAGGGACGGGCGGGTCGCGGGGCCGTTCAACTGACGGAAAACGAATGGCCCACGGCGGCCAACGTCCGCGACCGATACTGGCTCTATGTCGTCGTGGACTGCGCCACGAATCCCACCCTCTACCGGGTCCAGGACCCGGCCTTTAAGCTGGCCGTCAAAACCCGGCAAAGCTTTACGATTAACCTGGGCGACATCATCCAGGAAGCGGAGAGGGATTGAATGGTTATCCGGTAACTCAAACAGTGGGGTTTCAAGAGGATGGATAAAACGAAGGATGCGCTCCGGTTGATTGAAGTGGCCTTTCCATTGAAACAGGCCTCCCTGGCCAGCGTTCACGAAAAGAACGTCCGTCACGGCCATATCTCCACGCTCCACATCTGGCCTGCCCGTCGACCCCTGGCCGCCTGCCGGGCGGCCCTTCTGGCCACTCTCTTCCCCGACCCGGGCGATCCCGAAAAACGCCAAGCCCTTCTGGATGAGATCGGCGGCGAGGTCGTCACGAAAAAGGTGAAAACCACCGACGAGAACGGCGTCGTTGTCTCGGAGGAAAAGGAGACGCTGGCAGGCGGGGTCCTGGCCTGGGGGCAGGAAAACGACCCGGCCATGGACAAATTCCGGACCCTGATCCGCCAGCTTTACGGCGGCCACGCGCCGAAGGTCCTCGATCCGTTCGCGGGGGGCGGCGCGATTCCCCTGGAAGCGATGCGCCTCGGCTGCGACGTCACGGCCTCGGATCTCAACCCCGTGGCATGGTTCATCCTCAAATGCACCCTCGACTATCCCCAGGAGTTCGCCGGTAAGAAATGGCCCCTGCCCAATTTCGTGAAAGAGTGGCCGGATTTCATCGAGGATTATCTGGCCGGCAAGATCAAGAAACACAAAGGCAAGGGGAAGCATCATTTCTCGCAACCCAGCCAACCCCTCCTGGCTTCACGCGCCGCCCTTCATGTCGCCGAGGGGAAACCGGCCGATGTATTTCTTCCTGAAGCCGATCTGGCCTGGCACGTCCGCACTTGGGGTCGATGGGTCCTGGAACGGGCCAAGGCCGACCTGGCCTCCCGGTATCCCGTCGTGGACGGCGAGCCCACCGTCGCCTATCTTTGGGCGCGCACGGCCCGCGACAAACTGGAGCCCTTCGGGCGGATCCCCCTCTTGAAGACCTTCTGGCTGTGCAAGAAAAAAGGGAGCCGCGCCGCCATCCTGCCTGTCCCCAAGCCGGATCGGTCCGGCGTCGAATTCCGGCTTCTGGACGAGGCCTTCTTCACCCGTCCGGGGAACCTGGACGAAGTTTACCCCCATCTGAAGGGATGGGAGGTCACGGCAGACAATTTCCAGGAATTTCTCAACAAGGGCACGATGAGCCGGGCGGGCGTCTGGAGTCCCTGCACGGGACGGCCGAAGATGGTCGCCCTGACGATGGACGATCTGCGCCGTCAGGGTCAGCGTGGCCTCATGGGGACGCAGATGACCGCCGTCGTCGTGGAGGCGACGGCCCCCAACGGCAAGAAAACCTTCAAACGCTATCGCCTCCCGACGGAACAGGAATTCAAGGCCACCGAGGTGGAGATTGAGGATCTGGAATCCGTCTTCGCGGAGATACCCTTTGGAATGCCGGACGAACCACTCCCACCGGCGGGAACTTTGGGCTTCCGGATTCCACTTTACGGCTTTAAAAAATGGCGCGACATGTTCACGCCCCGGCAATTGCTGGCATTGGGAGTGTTCGTGAAACACTCACGGAAGGCAATCGATGAGATGAAACGGGATTTCACGGCCGATGAAGAAAAGATTTCTGAAGCCCTTGCGGCAGCCCTTGTTATCCTATTCGGCCGCTTCGTTTGTTATATGAGTTCTTTCTGCTTATGGGAGCAACAGGCAGGAGAAGTGAAAAATCTTTTCGCCCGATATGCTTTCCCAATCGTATGGGATTTTTGTGAAGCAAACCCCCTGTCATCATCTAATCGTTACTACGTCGGTGCCATCGAATTCGCATCCAAAGCCCTCGAATCATGTCTTCAGGCTACGGCCAATGCACATAACAAGCCTATCGTACTCTGCGAAAGCAGCATGACCAATAAGCACTCTCTTCAAGACATGATCGTCACGGACCCCCCCTATTACAATGCGATTCCATACTCGGACCTGATGGATTTCTTCTATGTCTGGCAAAGAAGGATTATTTTTGATCGTACTGAAGAATTTAACGCAAATTATCAATCTGCTGCCGCGCCTAAATGGGATAACATAAAGAATGATGGTGAACTAATTGAAGATGAATCGCGACACAATGGCGATAAGCAAAAAGCAAGAAAAGCTTATGAAGAAGGGATGACAACATCGTTTAAGAGATGTTACGAAGCGTTGGAAGATAACGGGCGTTTCATTGTCGTTTTTGCGAATAAAGATGTTTCCGCATGGGAAGCATTGGTTTCAGCCATGATAACCGCAGGCTTTACCGTTACCGCCAGTTGGCCCATTCAGACAGAAATGCCCAGCGGCCTGAGAATCTTTAAAAGGGCGTCGCTTGCCTCCTCTGTCTGGATTGTCTGCCGAAAGAGAAGCAACGCTACCCCCGTAGGATGGTCGGAAGCGGTCCTGAACTGCATGAGGGAAAAACTGTTCGCCCCCCGCGGGACCCTCGGCGGTAGAAACATCCTGCAATACTATTTCGATCTCGGTATCCGGGGGCCGGACTTCCTCTGGGCCGCCCTCGGTCCGGCGCTGACGGCCTATAGCGCTCATCCCTTCGTCAAGAAAGCCGAAGGGGGGTACATGACCGTCCCTGAATTCCTGATGGAGGTCCGCAAACTCGTGCTTCAATTTTCTTTGGGAGAATTGCCCGGTTTCCGCAGCATCCAGCAAGAGACCCAGGGACGCGGCGAAGGGTTGGCGATCGATCCCGTCACGCAGTATTACCTTCTCCACCGGGCCTATTTCGGTCTCGAACCGGCGCCGGCGGGGGCCTGCATCCTCTACGCCAACGCCTGCGGAAAATCGGAAACGGAGCTCAAGCTGGTCTGGAACCTCATCGAACAGGGCGGTCAAACCAAGCGAGGTCGGCCGCGGACCGAGGAGACGGAAGAGACTGAGGAAGCCGGGACAAGCAAGGGCAACGAGTATCGCCTGCTGAAATGGCAGGAACGGGTGCAGCAGGAGGATCTTGGGGAATCCCGCGCCAGACTTCCCGCGCCGCTCATCGACCGGCTTCAGCGCCTGATGCATCTTTTTCAAAAGAATCTGGTCGGCGAGGTCCAGCAGAACTTCGACAGATGGGGACTGAAAGACGAACGGGCCTTCCTGCCCCTGTTGCAGGCCATCCGGGAATTGGCCGTTCGGGATCGGCAGGACGCGGAAAGGCAACTGGTGGAGGCCTTGGCAAGCTACCTCAAATTGAGTAAGCGGCAGGTGATTGTCGGCGATAAAGTCATGGATGCTTCTCTATTCGAAGATAACAACACACTAAGGGAGGAAAAGGGATGAAAAAGACCTCTGTCATTCTACCCTGGAAGGAGACATGCCAACTGCGGTCTGAAATCCGGGACCGCAAACTCACGGCCAGCGACTTTGCAATCGATCTGCATCATGTCATCTTCGGCGGCCCGGGGAAGCTGCCCTATTATTGCGATCCGGTCCAGTTCTTTTCCACCACCTACGCCACGCACAACTTGAGGCAGTTCTGCCGGGTCGTTTTAAGGCGGCTGGCCAAGCAAAACGGGGGCGAGGCCGTCGTCAACGTCTCCCAGACCTTCGGCGGCGGGAAATCCCATACTCTTACCACTCTTTATTACCTGACCACCCTTGGTGCGGCCCTCCCCCGGAAAGAGACCTCCGTGGGGATGATCCTCAACGACACCCAGATGAAAAATCCGCCTCAAGCGCGCATCGCAGCGGTTTCCTTCGATAAGGTGGACTGGAAGGCCGGTGGAGAGGCAAAGTCGCCGGACGGGCAGACAAAACGCTTCCGGATGCCGTGGAACCTCATCGCATGGCAGCTTCTGGGGCAAAAAGGTATTGACATCCTTCAGCGAGACGAAGCCGAGCCGGATTTCGACACGCCGCCGGCGGACACCCTGTGGGCGGAAATCCTTCGTGAGGTGGAGACCGCCGGACAAGGAGCGCTGATCATGATCGACGAGTTTCTCATGTGGGCTCATGACGCCGCATCGCCTGACCCCACGGGAGAAAGCAAGGACCGGGGTGCCTTCTGGTACGATCGCTTAAAGAATTTCTTCCAGAGGCTGGCCCAGGCGGTCGAATCTTCCGGGCAATCCTGCCTGGTCGTTTCCCTTCTGGCCTCGGAGCCCTCAAAGAAGGACAACGTGGGCGAGGCCGTCCTCAACGCCTGCAACGGCGGCTTGGGACGACAGGCGTCGATCCAATCGCCCGTTGAAAAAGATGACTTAGCTGAGCTTTTGCGGCGACGGATGTTCGAAAAATACCCGGAAAGCGAAACGGATCGCTACAAACACATCCTGGCCTTTTGGCCGCGGATGAAGACGGTGGAACCGATTCGCGCCAAGATGCCCGAATCTGAGGAACGCTTGAAAAAGGCCTATCCCTTTCACCCGGACCTGCTGGATCGCTTCTTCGGAAAATGGACCGAGCTCCATCAGTTCCAGAGGACAAGGGGCGTTCTGCAGACCTTCGCCATGGCCCTGCGCGACGCGGAACCCTGGGATGAATCCCCCCTCATCGGACCTCAAGTCTTCCTAATCGCGCCGGACAAAGAGGGTCTGAGTGAAGCTCTGCTCAAGATCGCCTCGGCGGCAATGGATTCGGTGACCGGAACGAACCAACCGCCCTGGCCGGGGAACCTTCGGACGGAACTTCCCAAGGCAAGGGAGGCGCAGAAGGCCGACGCATCCACACTTACGGGACGGGAGATCGAGGCAGCCTGCGTTGCTTCCTTCATCTTCTCACAGCCCATCGGTGAGCAGGCGGAGCTATACGAACTGCGCTGGCTCCTGGCGGCGACCTGTGACATGCCCGCCGTCCTGAACGCGGGACTCTCAGCCTGGTACAAGGCGTCGTGGTATCTGGAGGAATGCGACGTCACAGAGGCCGGAACCGGCGTGCCCCGATACTGGCGGCTAGGGCCGAAACCAAACCTGAACCAGATCCACGATTCCTATAAGCGGCAGGCGCTGAAAAACGCGAGAGGCAAATTCGACGAACTGGCGCGGACGAAATGCCCGCCGCTCTTCGCGGATCTGGAACAGATCAAACCCCACAAACTTCCCTTATCGCCAGCCGATGTGGATGACGACGGCCAGTTCCGGCTGGTCGTCGTCGGCGCCGAGTACGCGGGCATCGTCGGCGACGCACCCCTTTCCAAAGTGGCCGACTTCATCCGCACATCCTCGTCGCCCGATCATCCACGCACCTACCAAAATATAGTTCTCGTGGTAACGCCGAGCGTCACGGGTCTGCACACGGCAGAACATCACATCGCCGACTGGATGGCATGGGGAGAGATCAGAAACTCAAGCCGGTTCAAGGAACTCGATACGAACCAGCAGGAAATCGTCAAGAGGCGGGAAAAAGAAACCCTGATGGAGGCGCAGACCGCCGTGAAGAACGCCTACGAGATCGTGATCTATCTCCATTCGGACGGAACAATTCTCGCTCGTAAGTTCACCGTCGGCGCCCAATCGCTCATGGCGGCCCTGCTTGTGGAAAAGCCGCTGAGGCTTTTCAAGGAAAAGATGGACGCCGAGGCGCTCATGCCCGGCGGCCCTTATTCCGAATGGCCGCCGACGGACGCCTTCATCCGGGTTGGCGAACTTTACGGCGCCTTCGGCCGACACGCTCGATTGCCGAAGCTGTTAAGCCGACAAGTGGTGCTCAACACCGTCGAGGACGCCGTACGTCGAGGCATCCTGGCGCTTCGCTGCCGGCGATCCGACGGGTCGGAGCAGTGGTTCTGGCATTGCGCAATCGATATGGTCGATTGGGAGCAGATCGCCGAGGCATGGCTTCCCGCCGGCGCTAAACCGACGAACTTGCACCCATCTACCGTTACACCGGACGCATTGACGGGGCTTTGGCCGGAGGATGATCGTGGGGTCAAGTTATCCGGGCTTTACTCTTGGTTCGACGGCAAGCATGTTTTTATGGAAAAGGCGCACCCAGACTATCCCCCTGAGCCGCGTCCCATCCCGGCCGTAGATTACAAGATCGTTCAACAGGCGCTGACCGCCGCCGTGATGAATGGGACGCTTTGGCTCGTCTACGGCAATGACAGCGTGTTCAAGGAAAAACCGACGGCGATTCAGCTTGATTCGGAAGCGACCCTCCACCATCCACCGAAATTTCTTGCCGGGATCGATTTCCTGCCTCCGGTCCTGCCGGATGCCTGGACAAAGGAGGATGAACCGAAAACCAGCGTGGAAAAGCTGTATGCCGAAATCAAGGCATTGTACGGCAAACCCTGGCCGGAGGCTCTCTTTCTGGAGGGCCTCAATGCCGCCCTGGCGCAGGGATTCATTGCGCGGATCTCCGGCAAGGGGCCGGTGGCATCATTGACCCAGGACGGATCCTACGCGCTCGTCATCAAAGCGGAAGCGCCACCGCCTCCGCCGCCACCGTCTCAGGATCGTCGGATGACAAACATGGCGAAACTGAGCGTTCAGGAGGTTCAGTCGCTGGCCGAAGAGATGCCCGATCTGTCCAAGACCCTGGTCGGCTGCGACCTGGTCGTGGAGGCGCGCATCAGCATCAAGGTCAAGCAGGATGCCGATCTGGCGTCCGCGGAAGAGATCCTGGCGAGGATCAAGAAGGAGTGGAGGTTCTGAATCTCCGTTAAGTTTTAAAATTGCTCTAAATGATCTTGGATAAAAAAAGATTTTGAGGTGCGGCGTTTTTTTGTTGAAATTATATCAATTCTGAGATAATGACATGTACACAGTTCAATTTTACAGTGACAGGAAGGGACAGGAACCGGTAAAGGACTTTCTTAGAAACCTGACGAGAAAAGAAAAAATCAAGGTATATAAATACATTGCCTTACTTGAAGAGAAACAGCCGTCCGAATTAAGTTGCGACAAGCATTATAAGAATCTCTCCCACCATCCTGGATTATGGGAAATGCGGGTTGATTTCGGCAGAAACGGTTATAGAATCTTTTATTTCTACCACGTCGCAGACACAATCGTTCTTTTGCATGCCTTCCAGAAGAAGACCGATGAAACACCGCCGGAAGAACTGACCATTGCGCTGAAGAACAAGGAAGATTGGGAAATGAGGGGACACAGATGACAAACTTTAAAGATTTTTTGAAAGAACAGTTCAAGGAAGACAAAGATCTTGAAAAAGATTTCTACAAAGGTCTCGAAAAGTCCAGAATAGCTATCGAGATTGCCGCTTTCAGGGAAAGGGAGGGGCTTACGCAGGCGGAGCTTGCGCGCAGTGTCGGCACCTCTCAGTCCGCCATCGCCCGGATGGAAAACGCGGACTATCAGAATTATTCCATCCGAACCCTGCGAAAGATTGCAGAGGTGCTCGATCTCGAACTGCTTGTCTCGCTGCGGGATAAAAAGTTATCAGCCGAACCGGTGTTGAAACCTCAAAATGTTTATTCTATCCAGGATTATCGACCAAAAAGCAGATCCGCTTCGGGCGGCTATGAATTCGGAGGCCCTTTCTTTAAGCCCTCAAAAAAGACAATGGGAGCATAGATGAAGCAGAACGAACATCAAGGTATTGCATTCGATAAACTGATTTTGGAGAAGGTCACCTTTGAAACCGACCCCAATTATACTTTCGGCAAAAAACCCTTAGGGGTCCAATTTGGCGTGGATATAGAGAAATCTCTTTCTGAAGACAAGAAACGGCTAAAGATTGTCCTTCACGTCCATATTGACCTTTCCGGCGTTGATCCCTCGCCTATGAAAATATTTATAGTGGTGGCGGGTCATTTTTCGCTCCGCGATGAGCAAAACGTCGGGGCCTTGGAAGAATTCGCGGAAATTCAGGCGCCAACCATCATATTCCCGTTTGTACGAGAGATTATCGCCAATCTGACCATGAGAACGGACTTCCCTCCGCTATTGATCCCTCCTGTCAATATGCGAGTGATTTTGGGAAAGAAAAAAGAGAGCATCGGACAGGTAAAAAAGATCCCCCGAAAGAAGACGCCAAAAAAATAATCCTTATTCCAGAATAATTGACAACGGAATCGACGGGAATATCAATTGCCCTTCAATTATCGCGTAATTGACTTGATAATTGACGGAACGATGAGTGTATGATCAGGGATTTCCGGGGTTGAAAACGTCGACGGCGAGTTTCCGGCCGTCCGTGGTGACGGTGACGGCGCCGTTGCGATCCGTCCGATAGACCTGCGCCTGGATCATTTCGTACCGCCGGAGGACATCCGGGTGGGGGAAGCCAAAGACGTTTTCCGCGCCGCAACTGACCACGGCGATTTGCGGTTTTACCTTTTCAATAAAGGGGATGCTGCTGGAACGGTAGCTCCCGTGATGCGGAATGAAGATCACATCGCTGCGCAGATCGACCCCGGCATGAACCAGACGATTCTCGACGCTCTCCGAGATATCCGCCGGCAGCAGAAAACGGAGCTCGCCGAAGGAGAGTTTCAGGGCGAGGGAACGGTCGTTGGTTGTATCAAAGAGAAGGGCGGCGGACTTTGCGACAGACGGCGGAGGGGCAGGGGGGGGCCGAATGGCAGGGGCATCCGGCATTTCCTTCTGGATGGCATTTCCCTCCGGATTCAGAAAATGGATTCCGACTCCGGAAACATCCATCGCCGGCGTCCTGTCCGACAGGGTCCGCAGAACAATCCCTTTTTCCCGGATGATCCGACGGAAGGAAAGGTAAAGCTCCGTATCAGACGTCTCGCCGTTAATCCATGCCTCCCGCACATGAAAGTTCTCCAGGATGAACAGGAGCCCCTGCAGGTGGTCCGGATGGGGATGGGTCAGGACCACCGTATCGATGCGGGTGATCCGCTCATGCCAGAGGTAGGGGGCCAACACAAATTTCCCAAGATCGAAACTGTCGTCGAAGAACCCGCCGCCGTCCACGAGTATCTTTTTCCCGCCGGGAAGCCGGATCAGGATGCTGTTTCCCTGACCGACATCCACGGCGGTCACGGAAAGGCGCCCTTGTTGAATCCCTTGGAGATAAAAATGGCCGCCGTCGATGCTGAAAAAAAGGACGAGGATGACCGGAACCGCCTTCATCAGGAGGGGTATTTTCAGAGCGGTTTTGGAGTTCCGGCGCGTTGCGAACCATTTCAACAGCAGACCACCCCAGATCAGCAGAAGATAAAAGGCGCCGATTTCCGGTAAGGTGGGCGTCGAAACATAAACAGAGGCCCAGGGCAGGGCCGCCAGACGGTCAATGAAGAATAAGGAGATTTGAACGAGGAGTTCGGAAACCTGGATAACCCATTCAGCGAGTGTAGCCGAGAGCGGGACGGCCAGGATGATGAGCATGCAAACCGGAATCGCCAGGATGCCGAGGATAGGAACGCAGATGAGGTTTGCCAAAAGCGTGATGAGGGATAATCGGTTGAAATAGAGAAGAATCAGCGGAAGGGTGCCGAGTGTTGCACTGAGGGAAACAAGGAAAAAAATCACGCTACCCCGCAGGGCTTTCTGGATTTGGCGGAGAATCCATTCCCGGGTCTGACCGGCGGCCTCTTTTGGCGGGGGTGCAGGTAAAAGGGCGAGCCATTTCGGCATGAAAAAGATGAGTGATGCCACCGCGGCAAAGGAGAGCTGAAAGGAGATGTCGAAGAGCGAATAGGGGGTAAAGATCAGGATGAGAAAGGCGGCCAGGGCCAGGGCGTTGTACAGATCGCCTTTCCTGTTGAGAATGATGGCGCCCAGAAAGACCATCACCATGATGGAGGCCCGGACGACCGAGATGCCTGCGCCCGCGATAAAGGTGTAGAGGATGACAACGAGGATTGCAAAAAGCATCGAGATCCCAGCCATATTCCATCTCAGGAGCAGATACTCCGCTTTCAGGCACAGGCGCGCCAGAAAGAGGGCAAAAACCGCGACCATGCCGATATTGAACCCGGAGATGGCGATAATGTGCGTGGTGCCCGTCCGATTGAACTTTTCCATGACCTCTCTCGGGATCTCCTTCTGATCGCCGAGGATCATCGCCTGAATGATCGCTCCCTCCGTTCCCGGCGCCTTTTCCAGAATGGCATTGCGGATCAGGTCGCGAAAATGCTCCAGCACCGTCCGCAGCGGATTTCCTCTCTCTCTGCGCAGAACGACAAAACCCGCGGCATCTTTCACGAACCCCCTCACCAGAATTCCCCGGAAACGGAGATAGGTTTCGTAATCGAATCCTCCGGGATTATGGAAATTCCGCGGGATTCTCAGCCGGGTATGGAAGCGGATGAAATCCCCGTAGTGGAAAGGGTAGGGCTCGCGAATGTTCAGGAGGACACGTCCCGAAACGGGAATATATTTCCCGTCCCGGATGATCCGGGAGGCGGAGACAACCAGCTCCGTTTTCTCAGGTGATACTTGAGGGTTCTCGCAGATCATCCCTTCCACAGTGATTTTTTCATCTCCCGCAAAATGGCGGATATGATCTCCCCCGACCTGGGGATGAAGGTATAGATTCATGTCGAGGATACCGAAGAGAAAAATGGAAAGGAGAAGGAATGGATGGATCAGCTTAAGCTTTTTGAATGTTAGAATCAGGGAAATCAGAATCAGGGCAGTGACCATAGAGACCTGAACGGGAAGGTCGGGAATCCGGTAAAGGCTTCCGCAGGAGATGCCCGCTATGAGTGCCGCCGCCAGAGGGAGAAACGGTCTGGTCATCACTGTACCGCCTTTTTCCGAGATCAGGTTTCTTCGGAAGATCAGTATGGGAGAAGACAGAGATGCCGTGGTGTGGATCATAGAAATATAACGCCTATCTGTCAATAGGGACTCTCTTGTCGGTAAAGATTTCCTAACGAGGGAGGGGTCCGACGCTGAGGTCTCACGACCGGTGTTGTTGTACCCTCCCCATGAACCCTGTTGACTTTTCCCCGAACTGAAAGTAGCCTGTCGGTGGGTCCGCTGTGAAACTTTTATCCGGATGCAAAGGGGTCGTGAGTCCAAATGACCGAATATAGGCTGTTTCCTGAAAACGCGACACCCCGTCTCCGCTGGCTGATGCTGTCGAGGGTCGCCATCGTCACCTTCCTTCTCGGGATCGCCACTTTCGTCGAGGTCAAGGGGATGCAGACCCTTTCGGCGATATCGGCGTCCATCCTCTTCAAGACGATTCTTCTGACATACATCCTTTCCATTGTTTATCTTTTTCTGCTGAAGTATGTCCGCAACCTTTTATTTAATATCTACATCCAGAGTCTCTGTGACGTCATTCTGATCACGGGAATGGTCTATGCCACCGGCGGCATCCACAGCCTCTATTCCGTTTTTTATCCCCTGGTCATCATCTATTCCGTCCTCTTTCTTGGGAGGCGGGGCGGGCTGATCGTCGCTTCCGCGGCCGGTATTTTTTATGGACTTTTCGTCGACCTGGAATTCTACGGGGTGATCTATCCCGTCTTTTCGACCCCCTTCCAGGATGACTTCCCGAACGCCGCATATGTTTTCATGAGGATCATCACCCATATCCTCTCATTTTATTTCATCGCCTTCCTTACGAGTTTCGTCGTCGAACAGGAGAAAAAGACGAGAACCCTCCTCGCCGAGAAACAGAGCGCCTTCGCTCAGCTCGATCTTCTGTACCGGAGCATCATCGAATCGGTGGATACGGGCATCCTGACCGTTAACCTGGGTGGACAGATCAAATCCTTCAACCGGGCCGCCGCCGAGATCACCGGCCTTTCGTTCCGGGAGGTCAAGAACCGGATCATCTCTGAGGTCTTTCCGGATTTTCCACCCCTCCCGAAAGAGAAGAACCCCGACGGGTACCGGCAGGCAGCGAGAACCCGTTTTGAAACGACGTTCCATACCGGTGACGGGCGGAGCCTGAGCCTCGGCGGTTCCCTGTCGCCCCTCCGTGATCCGCAGGGGCTTACAATCGGAAATATCATCGTTTTCCAGGACGTGACGGAAATCAACGAAATGAGGGAATCTCTGGAAAAGAGCCGAAGGCTTGCCTTCATCGGCGAGATGGCCGCGGGTATGGCGCATGAGATCCGGAACCCGCTCGCTTCCATGAGCGGTTCGATTCAGATGCTGAGTCGGGATCTTTCCCATAACGAAACCCATGAGAAACTGATGCAGATCATCCTCCGGGGAAAGGACCAGTTAGAGAGTTTTTTGAAGGATTTTCTTCGGATGGCGAGACCGGCGCCCGGGGTCCGTGAGGAGGTCGATCTCAGGGACATGATCCGGGATGTCCTGGACTCCCTTCGCTTTGTTCCGGACTGGCATGAACCCGTCCAGATTGACCTTCACCTGAAGGATGATCCGCTATCCATTCACATGAACCGAACCGAGGGCAGACAGGTCCTCTGGAATGTGATTCTCAATGCGGTACAGGCCATGCCGGAGGGGGGTGCGCTGACGGTTGAAGCGCGCGGTTGCCGGAAAGATGAAAGAGATGGTGTGGAAATCCGAATTCACGACACGGGCTGTGGTATTGAAAAATCGCGGCTTCCGAAGATTTTTGAACCTTTCTATACGACGCGGGATATGGGGACGGGGCTAGGACTGGCGGTGGTCAGCCGGATTCTGGAAGGATACCAGGGGAAAATCGATATTCAAAGTGAGCCGGGGAAGGGTACGACCTGCACAATATGGTTTCCCCGCCGCATTTTCCCCGTTGACGGGAACCAGACCATTTCATAGAAGGCGTGGAGGAAAATGATGGCCAAGATCCTTGTGGTGGACGATGACCAGGGGATGCGGGAGTTTCTGGAGATCATGCTGAGCCGCGAGGGATACCGGGTCAGCACCTCCAGCGATGCCGGAAAGGCCCTCAGCCGGTGCCGGAAAGAGACGTTCGATCTGATCATCACGGACCTGAAGATGCCGAAGATGGACGGGATCGGTTTTCTCAAGGAGGTCAAGCAGATTTCCCCGGAAACGATGGTCATTCTGATTACGGCCTATGCCTCCGGTGAAACGGCGGTCACCGCCATGAAGGAAGGGGCCTACGATTACATCGAAAAGGATTTCGCGATCGAAGACCTCAATCGGATCGTCCGGAATGCCCTGCCCGCGAAGGGGGTGAAACGGGACGACGCCCTCTTTCTCAAGGAGGTGGGAGACGCCGTCGGCTTTGGAAACATGATCGGAAACAGCCGGGAGATGCTCAAGGTCTATACGACGATCAAGAAGGTCGCGGACACGCCCGCCAACGTCCTGATCCTCGGCGAGAGCGGCACGGGCAAGGAGCTGGTGGCCAAGGCCGTTCACGAAAACAGTTCCCGCCGGAAGATGCCCTTTGTGGTGATCAATTGCGGGGGTATTCCGGAAAACCTTCTGGAAAGCGAGCTCTTCGGTTACATCAAAGGGGCCTTTACCGGCGCCTATTCGGACAAGGCCGGACTTTTCGAGGTCGCCCACGGGGGAACCATCTTTCTGGATGAAATTGCGGAGCTTCCGCCTCTGCTCCAGGTCAAGCTCCTGCGGGTTGTCCAGGAAAAGACCTTCCGCCGCATTGGCGGCGCAGACGACATCCGGGTCGATGTGCGCATCATCTCCGCCACCCATCAGAATCTGGCGGATAATGTAAAATCCGGATCCTTCCGGGAAGACCTCTATTACCGACTCAACGTCATCCCGCTCCAACTCCCGCCTCTCCGGGAGAGGAAGGAGGATATCCCGGTCCTGACGAAACACTTCATCGAAAAATATTCGCGTGAATTCGGGAAAGAGATCAAAACAATATCCGCTTATGCCCTGGAGCTGCTGATGCAGTACCCATTCCCGGGGAATATCCGGGAGTTGGAGAACATTATCGAACGGAGCATCGCCCTGGAGACCTCGAACATCATCCTTCCGGAGAATCTTGTCCTCTCCAAAGACCTGGGGCCAGGGGAGGTGACGGCCATTCCCGAACTGACGGATGCGGGTCTCAACCTCAATGAAGAGCTGGCGAGATTTGAAAAGCTCCTCATCGAAAAGGCCATAGAAAAGGCGGGAGGGTCCAAGACCCGAGCGGCCGAGCTTCTCAAAATCAGCTACGATTCCCTTCATTACCGCAGTGAAAAATTGGGGATACGGCCCTGATCGAATCAATTTTCCCTTGACAATGGCGCTTCTCCTGTTTTATAGACCTGCGTCAAGGAGAGTAGGCGATGTTCGGTGTAATGGGATTGAGAGATTTTCGGCGGGGCGGCTTTACCGGCTTTTTTGGCTTCTTTATCGGGGTCTGCCCGCCGCGTTTGTAACCCTTTCATGGGTCATACGCCGTGGACAGACCTGATCGTCGCCCACGGTTTTTTGTTTGCAGCAAGCCGTGGATCTATTCACGGCTTTTTTGGTTTTATAATAAGGAGGGGAATATGCGAAGCGCGAAGAGTGTCATCCTTTTAACCATCCTGGCCCTTGTTCTGCTCTGGCCAGGAACGGGAATGTCCAATAACATCAAGGTCGGCGCCGCCATCAACTTGACCGGCCCGGCATCCACCTGGGGGCAGTTCCATGCCAAAGGGCAGCAGGACTATTTCCGTTATGTCAACGAAATCAAGGGCGGCGTCGCCGGACGCAAGATCGAAATGATCCTGGCGGATACCGCCTACAAGGTACCGGAGGCGGTCGCGGCGGTCCGGAAATTCGCCGTTCAGGATCAGGTGGACATGATCGCCACTTGGGGGGCCGGGGAAGGACTCGCCGCCAAGCCGATCATTCAGAAATACCAGATCCCGACAATCAACTACTCAACAAGCTGGGAGATCCTCGAGCCGCCGATCGAATACATGTACCTTCCCTTCGGAAGCTACCGCCTGGATTGCGAAGCCGTGCTCGACTACATCCTCGCCATCCACAAGGGCAAGGAGCCGCCGAAGGTGGGACTGCTGACCTACAACAACGCCTACGGCCGCTCCATCCACAAACCGAGCCGGGAATACGCCGAGAAACAGAACATCAACATCGTCGCCATTGAAGAATTTCCTCCGCAGACGGTCGATCTGACGACGGAACTGCTCCGCCTCCAGAAAAGCGGCGCCGAATATCTCTTCATCCAGATGCTTCCGGCCACGATCATTACCGCCTTCCGGAGCGCGGACCGGATCGGTTACGATCCGCCGTTTTTCGGAACCTGGACGTCGACCGACCCCGATTTCTTCCGGATGGGGCAAGGGCTGACCCGCGACCGACTCCGCATCCAGTTTCCGGGAGGCCTCCCCGTGGACCACAATTCGGGCATGAAGGTGATGCAGGAGCTGTGGAAACGCTACAAGACCGTCGAGAAATTCGACGCCTCGTACTGGGAGGGGGTCGCCGTGGCGATGATCATGGAGCGGGCCATGTCCCGTGCGAGCGAGAAATCAAAAGAGATCAATTGTGCGACGATCAACCAGGCCATGGAGTCCTTCCGGCAGGAGGACTTCGGCGGTCTGATCCCCGCGGTAACCTACACCGCGACGGATCACGGCGCCTCTTTCCGGGCCCGGATGGTCCAGGTGAAGGAGGACGGCTCCTATACGCCGCTGACCAACTTCTACGTTCCCGGGAAAGAGAAGATTAAACTCCGGAAATAGCGACCCCCGCCCCCAAGGGGCGCTTTATCGTTGAGTAACTTATTTGAAGTTAAGCAGAAGGGCCACATCGGCGGCGAATGGGGCAGGACTGTAACGAAAAGATGGAGAGACGCACGATGAAGGCGTTCCGGGGACAGCCGTCCATTTACGACCAGAACAATGCGGATGCAAAGCGGGCGGAACTGGAGATCCGGGGGCTCTCCCTTCATTTCGGCGGTGTGATGGCCTTGGGCGGCATTCATCTCGCCGTCCGGACGGGTGAACTGTTCGCGGTCATCGGTCCCAACGGCGCCGGCAAGACCAGTCTGCTCAACTGCATCACAGGGTTCTACCGTCCCCAGGAGGGAAGGATCCTGTTCAACGGCAGGGAGATCACCCATTTTCCTCCTCACGAGCTGGTCCGGGCCGGAATCGGCCGGACGTTTCAGAATATCGAGCTCTTTCCGGGGATGACGGTTCTGTCCAACCTCTTTCTCGCCCGCCACACACACTGCCGTTATGGTCTGGGTCCGGCCTGCCTCTTTCTGCCGTCGGTCCGGCGGGAGGAGATGCGTCACCGCCGGATCCTGGAAGAGATCATCGACTTTCTGGAAATCCAGTCGGTCCGCAACAAGCCGGTCGGCTCGCTGCCCTACGGGATGATGAAGCGGGTGGAACTGGGACGCGCCCTGGCCCTCGAACCGGCCCTCTTGGTCCTGGACGAACCGTTTGCGGGCATGAATCTCGAGGAGAAGGAGGACATGGTCCGTTTTCTGCTCCAAATGAACCGGGATTGGAGACAGACGATGATCCTCGTCGAACACGACATGTCGATCGTCATGAGCATCGCCCAGCGGATCGCCGTACTGAATTTCGGTGAAAAGCTGACGGAAGGAACACCGGACGAGATCATCCGTCATCCGGAAGTGATCAAGGCCTATCTCGGGGATGAGGATACGGTGTGAACGGGAAGGGATTTCCTTTGGAAAGTGACGAGCACATCACATCCTTTGCGGGAACGTTGCCGCAGCTCCTCGCGGCGCAGGCGGTGCGTTTCGGTGCGGCCCAGACGGCCATCCGGGATAAGGCCTACGGCATCTGGCAGACTTATCATTGGGAAGATTATCTGCGGTATGTCAAGCATGTGGGTCTGGGTTTGACCGCCCTCGGTTTTCGACGAGGTGCATCGGCCGGACTCATCACCGACAACCACTCCGAATGGCTTTTTGCAGAGTTAGGGACGCAGGCTGTCGGCGGAATTACACTGAACCTCTTCACATCGGCCGTCGCCGATGATCTCTCCACATCCCTGAAACGGATCCGGGCGTCTTTCGTCTTCGCCCAGGATCAGGAGCAGGTTGATAAGATGATTGCCGTCCGCGGCAGGCTCGGCCATGTCCGTCACGTGATCTACATCGATCCGACGGGAATGGGTTCCTATCGGGATGATCCGTGGCTCATTTCCTTCCGGGATCTGCTCAAAATGGGGGAAGTCCTGGATCAGGAGCACCCCGACCGCTTTCCCGCGGAATTGCAGCAGGGGAGACCCGAGGAAACGGCCCTGATGATCCAGACCTCCGGCACGACGGGCCTGCCGAAGATGGCCAGGCTGTCGCACCGTAATTTGACGGCGATGGGGAAGAGCTGGGTCCGCGCGATCACCATCCAGCCCGGGGAGAACTGGATTTCCATGTCTCCTCCCGCCTGGATTGTCGATCAGATGTGGGGCCTCGGCGTGGCGCTTCTCGGCGGGATGACGATGAACTTTCCGGAGACGCCGGAGACGGTGCAGGAAGATTTCCGGGAGATCGGCCCCTCGCGGATCATCACCGCCTCCCGTTTCTGGGAAGATCTGGCCTCCCGGATCCGGGTCCGGATGGCGGATGCCGGCTGGATCAAGCGGCGGCTCTTCGCGGCGGCCGAGCGCGTGGGCCGTTCGGTGATCTTCCGTCAGATCCGGAAGGAGCCTGTGACTTTGTCTCTCAAGGCCCTTCATCGCCTGGCCGCGCTGATCGTCTACCGCCCTCTCCTCGACCGGATCGGCTGCGCGAATTTCCGGAGCGCCTATACGGGAGGCCATCCCATCAGCCCCGACGTGATCACCTTCTTCCGGGCGATCGGTCTGAATTTGAAGCAATGTTACGGTCTGACCGAAGCGGGGGGGATCTTCCAGATCCAGCCGGACGATGAGGTCAAGCCGGAGACCGTCGGGAAGCCCCTGCCCGGCGTTCAGATCCGGATCGCAGCGGACCAGGAGGTTCTCGTTTCCGGTCCTTCCATCTTTCAGGGGTATGACCAGGATTATCAGGCGACCGAGGCGGCGTTCACCGACGGCTGGCTCCGGACCGGCGACGCCGGGTATCTGGATTGCGACGGGCACCTGCTGATCATCGGCCGCAAGGAGGAGATCATCCGCAACAAAAGCGGGGAGGCTTTTTCCCCGGATTTCATCGAAACCCGCCTGAAGTTCAGCCCTTTCATCCAGGAGGCGGTCATTTTCGGTGAGGGGCGCCCTTATCTGACGGCCATGATCAATATCGATTTCGGAAACACCGGAAGCTGGGCGGAGGAAAAGATGATCCCCTATACGACCTACCTCGATCTTTCGCAGCAGAGGAGCGTCGAGGAGCTGATCCTGTCCGAAATCCGGAAGGTCAACGAACCACTGCCGGAGGTGATGAAGATCCGAAAATTCATCCTGCTCTACAAACTGTTGGATGCCGACGAAGATGAATTGACCCGGACGGGAAAGGTCCGCCGGCGTTTTGTTTATGGTCTCTACCTCCGGCTGATCGAGGCGATGTACAACGGCGAGGAAGAGGTGCGCGTAAAAGGGAAGATCCGCTATCGGGACGGGCAGACCGGGGAGATCGATACCCTTGTCCGCGTAATTCAGGCCTTATAAGGGAAGGGGAAACAGATGGATTTTTTCATGCAACTGCTGGTCGGCGGTCTTACGGTCGGCTTTCTCTACGGACTCTCGGCGATGGGGTTCGTGATGATCTTCAAATCATCCAGCGTCCTCAACTTCGCCCACGGCGAGCTGCTCGCGATCGGCGCCTATTTTTTTCTCGCCCTCACCGCCTGGGCTAACCTTCCGATCCCAATCGTCTTTATTATTGCTCTCGGGGGTTGTTTTGTGCTCGGACTCCTGGTCGAGCGGATTTTCCTCCGGCCGCTCATCGGCGAACCGCTCATCTTCGTGATCATGCTGACCGTCGGTCTGGCGGCGATGTTCAAGGGGCTGATCCTGCTAATCTGGGGCGGGAACCTTTACACCTATCCCGATTTTCTGCCGAAAATTCTCGAGATCCGCTGGGGGATGATCCGGATCCCGCCCGTTTACGGTGCGACCCTCATCATCGGAACGCTCTTTCTGACCCTCTTTGGCCTCTTCTTCAAATTCTCCTCGCAGGGGATCTACATGCGTTCCGTCGCCGACAATCAGCGGGCCGCCCTCTCTCTCGGGGTGAATGTTAAGCGCGTCTTCGCCTTATCATGGGCGATCGCCGCCCTTGTAGCCGGGATGAGCGGCATGGTGCTTGGCATCATCAACGGGGTCAATGTGCACAACCTCTCCGCGATCGGACTCAAGGTCTTTCCCGTCGTCATCCTCGGAGGGCTCGACAGCATCGGCGGCGCCATCATCGGCGGGATCATCATCGGTCTTCTGGAAACCTTCACCGGCGGTTACCTCTCCCCGTCGCTGCGCGATGTCGTCCCATACATCGTCCTGGTGCTGATTCTGCTGATCAAACCTTACGGTCTCTTCGGGCTGAAGGAGATAGAACGGGTCTAAAGACATGAGAAAAATCCATCTGCACCCCTGCGGGAATTTCCGCGAACGTTATGACCTGGAGCTCACGGTCTTCTCGACCGATTTCGGCCGTCTCTGGGCCGGGATTGGTCTGATGATCCTGTTCGCCTTCGTGCCGCTGCTGGCCAGTCCCTATATGATGTATGTCTTCAACATGATCGGCATTGCGGCGATCGCCGCGATCGGTCTCAACATCCTGATCGGCTTCACCGGACAGATCTCCCTCGGCCACGGCGCTTTCTTCGGCGTCGGGGCCTACGCAGGGGCCATTTTCGCGACCGCCCTCCACATGCCGATGTTCGTATCCATTCCCGCGGCCGGTCTTGTCACCGCCGGAATCGGGATGATCTTCGGGATTCCCTCCGGCCGCCTGAAGGGGCTCTACCTGACGATTGCCACCCTCGCAGGCCAGTTCATCATCGAATACGTCCTGATTCACTGGGAATCCCTCACGAAGGGGACCATGGGGATCACGCTGCCCCCGGCGCGACTCCTGGGCCTTCCCATCGCGGGGGACATCGGTTTTTATTACATCATTTTCATCGCCCTTGCAGGAATGGTCTGGATCGCGATCAACCTGATGCGCACCCGTTACGGACGGGCCTTCATCGCCATCCGGGACAACGACCGCGCCGCCGAAGGGATGGGGATTCCGATCTTTCCCTACAAACTCCTCTCCTTCGGCATCAGCTCCTTCTACGCCGGATTCGCCGGCGCACTGTGGGCCTTCTACATGGGAAGCATTACGGCGGAACCCTTCAATCTCGGACTCTCCGTCGAGTACATCGCCATGGTCATCATCGGCGGGCTGGGAAGCATCTCCGGTTCCATTTTCGGCGCCGTATTCATCACCCTCCTGAACGAGACGCTCCGTTTCGCGACGGAACTGCTGATGAATACCGGCATCGTCTCTCAGTCGGGTCTGAACGTGGCGCCGCTCCGGGAATTCGTCTTCGGACTGGCCATCGTCCTGTTCATTCTGCTGGAACCGCGCGGCCTTGCGGAGGTGTGGCGGATCATCCGCTCTGGTTTCCGCCTCTGGCCTTTCTCGTATTAAAGGAGCAGATCCATGGAACAAATCCTCCTGCAATTGAATAACATTTCCGTCGTCTATTCCGACGTCATCCAGGTGCTGAAGGGTGTTTCGCTCGCCGTGGAGAAGAATCGCATCGTCTCTCTCCTGGGGAGCAACGGCGCGGGGAAAACCACGACCCTCAAGGCCGTCTCCGGACTCCTGAAACCGGAAAACGGCAGGGTCACGGACGGGACGATCCTCTATCGGGAAAGCGAGATCCAGAACCAGGCGCCGGAAACGATCACCCGGCATGGGATTATCCAGGTCCTCGAGGGACGGCAGCCCTTCAAATATCTGACCATCGAAGAGAATCTCCGCGTCGGGACGGCGACAAGGTGGGGAAAACCCTACCGCGATGATCTGGAGAGGGTCTACCGTTACTTTCCCGCCATCGAGAAACGACGGCGGGGTCTGGCCGGGTACTGCAGCGGCGGCGAGCTGCAGATGCTGGTCATGGGACGCGCCCTGATGGCCCACCCGGAGCTGCTCCTTCTTGACGAACCTTCTCTGGGACTCGCCCCCCTCGTCGTCCGGGAGATCTTCCGGATCATCCGGCGGATCAACGAGGAGGAGGGGACGACCATCGTCCTCGTCGAACAGAACGCCCGGATGGCCCTTCAGATCGCCCATTACGGATATGTCATGGAGAACGGAAAAATCGTGATGGAGGGAACGGCGGACGCCCTGCGGGAAAACCCGGATATCCGTGAATTCTATCTCGGGATGTCCGCGGCGGGCGCAGTCAAATCCTACGCTGAGGTCAAATCCTACCACCGCCGGAAAAGGTGGCTGTAGATTTCACAAACCGTATCGTCAAGTCCGAATGGAGGTCGAACATGAGCCGTTATTTTGATGAGCAGGAGACCATCGGCCGGGAAAAAAGGGAAAGAGGTCAGGGGGAGGCCCTGCGCCTCATGGCGGAGCGGGGCTACCGGAAGTCGCCCTTCTTCCGAAAAACCCTCGACGGACTTTCCCTTGAACCGGCGCAGTTTGCCTCAGTGAAGGAACTTGAAAAACTGCCCGTCATTACAAGGGAGGCCCTCATCGATCTTCAGAAGGCGGAACCCCCTTTCGGCGGGCTCGCTGACCCGGAAGCGCAGATCGACCGGATCTTCGTTTCCCCCGGTCCGGTCTATGAACCTCACCTTTCAGAAAGCGATCCCCTTTGGGCGAGGTCCTATACGGCGGCCGGTCTCGGGCCGCACGATATCGTTTTGAACGCTTTTTCCCACCACCTCGTCGCCGCCGGCCTGACGTTTCACGGGGGACTGAGGCGGATCGGCGCCACGGTCATCCCTTCCGGGACCTCCGGCGCGCAGATCCAGGTGCAACTGATCCGCGACCTCCGGGTAACGGCCTATACCGGAACGCCCAGCTTCCTGATGGCGATCATCCGGAAGGCGGAAGAAGAAGGGTATGCTTTCCGAAAGGATTTTTCACTGCGCAAGGCCTGTTTCGCCGCCGAACCCTTAGAGGCCTCCCTCCGGGAGCGTTTCGAGAATGAATATGGAATTGACACGTATCAGATGTACGGCGCGACGGAGGTGGGGGACGTCGCGTATGAATGTTCCGAAAAGAGGGGATGGCACCTCTGCGAAGAGGTCCTCGTGGAGATCGTCGATCCGGCGACAGGTCGAAACGTCCCCCCCGGCGCACTGGGTCATGTGGTTGTCACCCGTTTCAATCCCCTCTTTTTCCTCTTCCGTTTCGGGACCGGCGACCTTTCCCGACTGATCGAGGAACCCTGTTCCTGCGGCAGGACCTCCTACCGCCTGGACGGCATCTTCGGACGCATCGGAGACGCGGTCAAGGTCCGAGGGCTCTTTGTCGCCCCCAGCCAGTTGAAGGAGCTCCAAAAAAAACACCCCGGGATTCGGTTTCAACTGCTGATCGCCCGCACCGCCCATGAGGACCACCTCACCGTCCGTTTCGCCGGAGAGGCGGGGAAAGATTTTGAGGAGAAATTCTGCAGCGACTTCCGTGAAATCTGCACCATCCGGATCGACCACATGGAGCGGATCTCGCCGGATGACCTGAAGGAGGGCGATCCTCTCATCCTGGATGGGAGAAACTGGCGCTGAAGCACCGTTTCCATGTTACGAACCCGGGGCAAGCCCCGCTTGCCATTTTTGCGGCAAGCCGCGGTGAATCGGCAACGAAGCATTGAACGTTCCGTTGAACCGGTTTTAACGTTTTTCCTGCAAAAGCCCATCACCGGCCGCCTGCCATCCCCTCCCGGAGAGGGTCCTGTAATTATTACATCAATCATATTCTGTGGATATAAGTATGTTGCGCAACTCTAACGAATTGGCACGCATATTTCATTAAGAAGCGCAACGGATCCGAAGCGATCCGATCCGATGAAAAAAAGGAGGAGAGGGTCATGAAGAAATTCTTATCGACAATACTGGTGGCAGGGGGGGTCGTTCTGCTGACGGCTACCTTCGGGTTTGCCGAATTTACCGCAACGGGGGCGTCCAGCTTCCCCTATTTTCAACTGGGCTGCCTGATCGTGGGCGGACTCATCATCATCTCCCTGAAGCAAAAGTATCAGGGGATGTACACCGGCGAGGCGGTCGGCGCCTTTGCGCTCTACACCGTTTTTGTGGCCCTGTTCACCTCTCCGGTCATCGACGCGATCAAGCTGATCGTCAGTTAGTCAGAACGTTTGAAAGAAAAGAAAGGGGGCATGGTCATGTTGAGCACACCGAAATTGCATCTGTCGATGACGACGTATTCTTCAATTCTTCTTCTGAGCGCCTGGGGTTTCGTCATCGCCATCGCCTCCTTTCTTTTTCTGTATGCCGGTTACTGGCTGGACCAGCTCTTCAGCACGTCGCCCACCTTCATGCTGGGGCTCTTTTTACTCGCCGTATTCATCTCCATCTGGAGACTCTTCCAGGAGGCCTGGCAGCGACGCAACGGATTGTAAATCTCATCCTCAGCCCCACCGGAATCAAATCCGGAACGATCGGACACCCCCTGATGATTTTTGTAGAATCCTTCCTGTTCCTCACCCCACCGTCAGGTTTGAAAATCGCCATGGAAAATCGCCGGCCTTGACACCGAATCGCCGAGGACATATAGTAGCCCGTACTTTGGAACCCCGTTCTAAAAAAATGCGCGCGGATGAAGGGACTTCCGTTGCGGAAGGGAAATGATGACAACGAATGTTGACGACCTGGTAAACACGGTTATGATCCGGGTCCCCACGGAAAATCAGATCCGGGAGATCGCGGGCCTCTATCAGGCACAGGGATGGTGGCAGGCGGGCGATGACGAAAGCCCGCAACTCATCCCCAGATTGATCGCGGGCAGCCATTGTTTTGTGGTTGCCCTGAAGGGAGAGGATATCGTGGGGATGGGGAGGGCGATCAGCGACGGCGTCAGCGATGCCTACATTCAGGATTTGACCGTCCGCAGCGACTATCGGAATCAGGGGATCGGCCGGCGGATCCTCCAGACCCTCCTGGAACGTCTCCATGCCGACGGCCTCCAATGGATCGGACTCATCGCCGAGCCTGGTTCGTACGGCCTCTATCGTTGGGCCGGTTTCCAGGAGATGTCCGCCTGTGTTCCCATGCTGATGAACCATAAGCCATGAATTTCAAACCCGTTTCCGTTTCCGATTACGCAATCCTGAAGCCGTTCTTTTCCGGGCACCCCTACCACCTCAGCGCCTATTCTCCGACCTCCATCATCGCCTGGAGTTACAAGACGTTCCAGGCTGATTACGCCATAGAGGACGGGGAACTTTTCATCGCCGGTCAAACGCAAGATCACCCGGAAAATCGTCATCTCATCCTTCCCCTTTCGCACGAAACGGCATACACCCCGTCCGGGCTGCGCGATGTTGCCCGCAGAGCGGGATTCGACCGGTACTGGTATGCCCCCGGGGATTATCTGGAGACGCTGGACCGCTCCGAATTAGAGGCCCTTTTTGTCCTGGAGGAGCAGAGGGAATTTGAGGATTACGTCTATCTGACGGAGGATCTGATCCATCTCAAGGGAAACAGGTTTTCCAAGAAACGGAACCTCATCCACCAGTTTTCACGGGAATACCTTCGGAAGGACCGGGTAAAGGTCGAAGAGATCCCTCCGGGGAATGTCGAGGAATGCCTGCAATTCCTGGAGATCTGGTGTGAGCAGCACGATTGCGATGCGGACCAGGAGAGCAACCTGGCCTGCGAAAAGAATGCAGTAATCACAACGCTCAAGAACATGGCCCGCCTCGAATCGAAGGGGATTCAGATCCGCGTGGACGGAAGGGTTTCCGCCTTCGGCATCGGGTCACGATTGAGCGGAACGACCGCCACGCTTAATTTCGAAAAGGCCGACTCCGGAATCAAGGGCCTGTATCAGTTCCTCGACAATGAATGCGCCAGAAGGTTATTCAGCGGATTCCTTTATGTCAACAAGGAAAGTGACATGAACATCCCCAATCTGGCGGAATCCAAGCAGTCCTACAACCCCATACTGCGCATCAAGTCGTACGCCCTGACCCTCCGCTAACAGGCTGTTGAAAAACGCCCATCTGCGGCGTTTCCCTTATCCGTCGCCGCTCAACGTACCTCATAGTACGCCTCGCGGCTCAGGATTTCGGGAGCCTTGCATCTGGGCATTTTTGAACAGCCTGCTAAAGGATCAGAGTGTTTCGAGCATCGTCTCAGAGATGAGCTCCCCATTGGTGACGAAACGGGCGTTGATGCAGCCGATCCGATTACAGACGCCGATGCAATCGTTGAAACTGGCGTTGCGGGTCAGAAAAAGCGCCGTGAGATCGGCCCCGCAGCCGCAGGTCGCATAGCGGGGCAGATCGATCCCGCAGGTCGGACAGAAGAGGTTCACGATGCGATCCGCGGGCAGATCGATATCGAGCGAAATCCTGGTTTTATCTCCGCAGACGGGGCTGAGGGCCACAAGGCCTTTGCTTTCATTCAATCCGACTCCGAGGAGGATTCCCGGATAGCCGTTGAACACGGCGCGTTCGCTGATCAGGCTGTGCCCGGCCGGGCAGAAGAGTTCACGGACGATCAGAACCTTCACCGTGCCGGCCACCTTCCGGACGGGGTTCGGAATGAGGATCATCCCTTTTTTATCGAATCGTTCCATATTCATACCTCATTAGTAATTTTACCGATCTGTTCCGGATTCGCCTTTCCGCATCGAGTCTCCGCCGCACCGCGCATCGATTTCATCGGTTAGATGATACCATGGATCACAAGGGGTCAGGAGTTCGGCTGCACCGCGATATCCTTCATTTTGAGCTGGATATCCGAAGAACCGTTCCAGGTATTCATCTGCGGGGTGAATACGATATCCAGCATCGCTGCGGAAAGATCCTGCAGGAACTGTCCTTTGCTGAACCAGATGGAATTCCGGGAGACTCCATCCCCGTTGATCCGCATCTTGAGATGGTTGTTCCCGACGATGGAGGGGGAGGCCATGCTGACATTCCGGATGCAGAGAATCGGCTCGGGGTTCCGACTCCCGAACGGCGCCAGTTGTTCGATCTGTGAGAGGAATTCATGGGTGATGTCCGTCAGGCTGCACTGGGCATCGATCGTCGTGCAGGCCGTAAAATCGATTGCGGGATCATTCTCGCGGAGAACCTCCCGGAGCCGAACGGAAAAGGAAGCGATATTCCCTTCCCGGATCGAAATGCCTGCGGCGTACCGATGTCCGCCGTAGGAGATGAGAAGCGATTCACAGCGTTTCAACCCTTCGTAAATATTGAAACCGGCGACGCTTCGCCCCGATCCCTTGCCGATCCCGTCCTTCAGGCTGATCAGGATGGCCGGCCTTCCAAAACGCTCGACGAGCTTCGAGGCCACGATACCAATGACGCCCGGATGCCAGTTGGGCGAGGCAAAAACCAGCGGCCCGATTTCTCCGGCCTCGAATGAGTCTCCCACCTTTTCCAGAAGCTCGCTGAAGATCACCTTTTCCATGGCCTGGCGTTTCCGATTGAAGCCGTCCAGTTTCCTGGCAAGTTCTTCGGCCCGATCCTGATTTTCTGACAGCAGAAGCTCGACGGCCTCGGTTGCCGAGGAGATTCGTCCCGCTGCGTTGATTCTCGGGATCAGCGCAAAAGAGGCCTTGTCCGAATCGACCACCTGGTGTTCGATCCCGGAGACCCGCTTCAGGGCGCGCAAACCGATCCTTCTATCCTCAGAAATCAGATCGAGGCCGATTTTGACGAATATCCGGTTTTCGTCCACGAGGGGCGCGATGTCGCCGATGGTTCCCAGCGCGACAAGGTCGAGATATTCTTTCAGGTTGGGATACGCGTCGTTCTTCCAGAACCCCTCCTTGCGGAGGGCGCCGCGGAGGGCGATCAGAAAGTTGAAGACGATGCCTACGGCAGCAAGGTGCTTGAATGGGAAGCGACAATCCGTGCGATTCGGATTGACGGCCGCCGCCGCCGCCGGAAGGGCGCCGGAAATCTCGTGATGATCCAGGATGATCGTGTCTATGCCCAGTTGCCGTGCATAGGCGATCGGTTCATAATCCGATATGCCGCAATCCACGGTGACGATCAGACTGATCCCCTCGGATCGGAAACGCTCAACCGCCCCCCGATTCAGACCGTACCCCTCCGTGATTCGGTCGGGTATGTAGTAGGTCGCTCCCGGATGGATCTGCCTGAGGAACTGCAGCAGAACGACGACCGAGGTGATCCCGTCGGCATCGTAATCGCCGTAGACGACCACTTTTTCGTTACGATGGATAGCGCGGATGAGCCGCTCGACCGCCTTTCCCATATCCTGCATCAGGAAAGGATTGTGAAGATCCCGCAGGGAAGGGGAGAGATAGCGGCGGGCATGATCCGGATCGCAGATATCGCGGCTCTCGAGAATCCGGGAGATGAGCGGACTGAGCCCCAGCTCCCGGACCAGCAGCTCCTGAACATCCTGGTTTCCCTCCCGCAAGCGCCAGCGGGTCGTGGGAAGGGTTCTTGCTGCGGTCATTTCTGCCGATCACCTTTCATTATACCCGGCATTTACACATCTTCGAACGGGATCATATCAAGGTGAAACCGGTTGTCAAGGAGAGAATTCACCATATCCTTTGACAACATTGACCAGATATTGTTCCGTCTGAATGCGGAACGATTGACCGGCATGGTGAAGCTTCGCGATGGGGGAACGTCCGAGTTTGCGTTGCATAAGACCCAGAAGGCCTTTGGCCGGACGAAATACGGTACCTTCCAGATCAAGCTTTTTGGATTTGAAGAAACTGGTGATCCGGACCGCGGCCCCGCGGTGAGATAAAATTACAAGGGCCGGAGCAGCCTGATCAAGCCGCCCCGGCCCGCAATGGTTTCAATATCATCCCGCTTCAGACGGCCTTTTTGAGAAAGCCCGAGCGGATGCACCGGGTACAGGCCTTCACGCGCTTGACCTCTCCCGACTTGCCGTCGATGCAGCGGATCTTCTGAAGGTTGGGGTACCAAGTCTTCGTGCTCTTGTTGTTTGCATGACTGACCTTATGACCCTTCATCGGTTTCTTGCCACATATCTCACAAATTCTCGACATATCCAAGCTCCTCCCTGAAATGCTGCCGGGTTCTAAACCAAATCCGGCAGGAATGCAAGCAATTTTTGACGACTTCGTAAAAAGTCGTCATTCCCGCGTAGGCGGGAATCCAGAGAGCATGGAGCTAATTGAAATAACTGGATTCCCGTTTTCACGGGAATGACAGAATAGGGGGTTTTCAGACTTTTTCCGAAGCCGTCATCGTTGACGGCTCGTTTTTCATCAAAGGAGGTTGACCCGTGGCCTCCAGAACCCTCATCCAGATGTTTCCTCCCGGATCGACCCGGGTGCCGGAACGGATGATCCTCAGGGGAATATGCACATATTCGTCCTTCATGAGGCCGACGAGCATACCGGTTTTTCCCGCCATGCCGGCGTGAACCGCATACTGTCCGAGGGCGCCGCAGTACATACTGTCACTGGCGTTGGCCGGAACACTGCGGATCATATAACTCGGATCGATGTACTTCAGGTTGATCTCCATGCCGTTTTTTCTGAAGTATTCTTCGATGGTCGTCTTTAAAAAGACCCCGATATCGAGCAGACGAGGATTCCCGGAGGCATCCGTTTCCATAGGCTGGCCCTCCCGCCGGATGTGCTCCTGACCGGCACCCTCGGCGACCAGGATCACGCAGTGCGAACGCTCCCGCAGACGCTCCTCGACGGCCTTGAGAAAACCATTCTCCCCCTCCAGATCAAAAGGCACCTCCGGGATCAGGACGAAATTGACATCGGTCTGCGCCAGGGCGGCGCCGGCGGCAATATGGCCCGACTGGCGTCCCATGATCTTGACCAGGCCGATCCCGTTGGGGGCGCCCTTAGCCTCGACATGGGCGCATTGGATCGCCTTGACCGATTCGGAAATGGCCGTATCGAAGCCGAAGGTCTTCTGAATCAGGTTGAGGTCGTTGTCGATGGTCTTGGGGATGCCGATCACCCCGATATTGAGCCCCCGGTGCGTGATCTCTTCGGTGATGCATTCGGTTGCCCTCATCGTGCCGTCTCCCCCAACACAAAACAGGAGATCCACGTTCATCCGTTTGAGGGCATCCGTCATCTCGCCGATGTCCTGGCGCCCCCGGGACGAGGAAAGGATCGACCCGCCGACGGTATGGATGTCCTTGACCGCGTCCGGCGTCAACTCCATGATGGGATGGTGGAATTTCGGGATCAGGCCCTGAAAACCGTACCGGATGCCCATGGTATTCCGTACACCGTATCGGTGATAGAGTTCCATCACGATCGTCCGAACAACATCGTTGATCCCGGGGCAGAGGCCTCCGCAGGTGACGATGGCGGCCTTGGTCTTGGACGGATCGAAGAAGATCTTCTCCCGCGGTCCCGCCACCTCCACGGAAAGGGGCAACCCGTCCGGACCCTTGAGATGGTCGTACTGGTGGAGGTAGATGTTGAAGAGGAGCCTTTTGCTATCCGGCGTGAAATAACTGACATTGACGGGAGAGGGAATCGTGCATTCCCCCAGGTTCTGAATGCTGAAATCATAGGAAATATTCTTGTCCATGGTGTTAACTCCCCTGTTCTGCGCGGAATGCGGCATCCATGCCGGCGAGGATCTCGCCCTCAAAACCAAGCCCTGCCCTCAAGATACCGCCGGTCAACAGCAAATTCGGGATCCGGGTCCGGGAGGAAAGGGTGCTCATACCGAAAAACGGCCGCCTTCGTGTCCGGTATTTCCGGTTGACCAATTCCTGATATCTCCTCGAGAGAAAAATCGATTGATCCACACGGAGATAATCAATGTTATCCCGCAGAAACGGCAGAAATTCCTCCAGCGAGTCGATGATGCCCATTGCCGCGTCTTTTAGTTCCTGATCATTGAGACACAGCGGTGAATCCGCAAGGTAAACCGTGGCCGAGATCGCCCGCCGGCCCTCCGGTGCGCAATCGGTTTCGCCCGGGAGACTCGTTTGCAGAAAAACAAGGTCGCGGTTCGTCACGGAACCCGTTCCATCCCGGACCACCACGACATAAGAGGCCATGCTTTCCGGAAGCCCCTCCTCATGGACGCCCATATGAAGGCAGAATGGATAGGCCACAGGACGGATGGAAGCGAAGCGTCGGTTCTGTCCGGGAAGAACCTTCCGACCGGGAAGCAGGAGCTCTAACTTTTCCCACTGTGCACTGACAATGAGCTTTCTCCCGCGCAGGGTAGAGGAAGAGCCTTCGTACTCCAGATCCACGGTGACTTCCGGTTCGGCCTCCATGCGGATGACTGAACACCCATCCATCAGGACGCCGCCATGCTCCGTAAATGCACGACGCAGGCGGCTCATCCAGGTGATCATTCCTCCGCGCGGGTAAAAAAGACCCCGCATGGGGAGCGAAAGGAGATATGCTGCGGACAGAGGGAATGGATCACCGTCCATCTCCAGATGGGACAGAAAATTCAGTTGGGCCTCCACCAGCCTTCGGAATGCGTCATCCTTTCCATTTCTCCGTATGACCAGGGAAGAACGACCCGCAATCGCGGCCGGAAGGCGCGCCAGTCGGCGGAGAATACCCCCAACCACACCCGGGCGCCCGGTTTCGTCTTCTGCGATCCAACGTTCGACCAGACGGCCGGCCTTCGAAACGGCCCGATAGAAACGGTTGATCTCTCGTTCCTGTCCGGGAAATTCACGAATCAGCTCATAGATCAACCGCTCCCGGTTCGGGAAAAGGTCCACCCGATGACCGGAAAGGATCACCTGAAATGCCGGATTCATGAGTCGGCTCGGGGAAATGTCATCATCAGCGGGCAACATGTTCCTGAGAAAACGGGAAAAGATCTGTTGATCCGCCAGTCCCGAAAGGGGTCTCGGATCAAAGGGAAAGGCGTATCCGGCCTCCCGATACTCCATCTCCGGATCCCCTTCCATGACCAGAACCGTTTTCCGACCTTCCCGGACGCAGGTCAGGGCGGCAATCAGAGAACTCAGATCCCGGCCTATGATCAGCGTATCGTACATATCTTAACCCATCCGTACAGGGAATGAACCGTTCAGGCCAGCGAACGGGAGGGACCGACCGGAGACATGATGCCGCATCGTGTCCCCAAAGGTTAATAAATGGTCAGAGGCGGATTCTGTGCCGCTTTTTCCGTCGTCCGGCAGAGGTTCCGGATCCGGACTCTTCGGCCTTCAATCTCGATTCTTCCCTCCGCGTAATACTGAACGGCCTGGGGGTAAATCCGATGTTCTTCCTTCAATATCCTTGCAGCGAGGCTTTCGGCGTCATCCTCATCGTACACCGGAACAACGGCCTGGATGATGATCGGCCCCGAATCCACCCCTTCATCGGCAAAATGGACGGTACATCCTGAAAACTTGACCCCGTAATCCACGGCCTTCTGCTGGACGTGCGTGCCGGGGAACGCGGGGAGAAGCGCCGGGTGGATGTTCATGATCCGCAGGGGAAAGGCCCGGAAAAATTCCGGGGAAAGGATCCGCATGAAACCGGCCATGACGACCAACTCCACCCCGGCGGCATTCAGGATCTCAATCATCCGGCCGTCAAAGAGCTCCCGGGAAGCGAATTCGCGATGATCGACCACAACGGTCGGAATCCCGTGTTTCCGGCATCGTTCGAGGGCAAAGGCGTCGGGATTGTTGCTGAGTACAAGCCTGATTTCCGCATCCAGCGCTCCCTGATCGATATGGTCAATCAGGGATTGAAGATTGGAGCCGCTTCCCGAAACGAGAACGCCGACGGAGACCTTTTTCACCATGACCGCTTCCCGACCGTAAAAAAAGAAGGGTGATCTGTTTTCCCTCTAAATCCCTATGCTACGATACAAAGGAGACCGTAGGCTGATCGTTTTCCCTCTTTTCAATCACACCGAGGGCGTAAGCCTTCTCACCTAACTTTTCCAGTCGCTCCAGGATTTCAGCATGGTCCGTCTCGGCCACAATGATGATCATGCCGATCCCCATGTTGAACACCCGGAGCATCTCTTCCTCCTCGACGCCTCCCAACCTTCGGATCAGATCGAAAATGGGAGGCACGAACCAGCTTCCCTTCCGGATAACGGCCCGGCAAGGGCCGGGTACGATCCTGGGGATGTTGTCGGTAAAACCGCCGCCGGTGATGTGGACAATCCCCCGGATGTTGAAGTTCTTGATGAGATTCAGGATTGATTTCACATAGATTTTCGTGGGTTTGAGAAGCGCGAGTCCAAGGCATTCATCCAGGCCTTCGATTTTGTCTTCCGGATGGAGCTTCCCCTCCTCGAACAGAACGCGCCGTGCCAGGGAAAAACCGTTGCTGTGCAGTCCCGAAGAGGCGATCCCGATGATCCGGTCCCCGACGCGGATTTCGGAACCGTCGATCAGTTTGTCCGCATCGACCACGCCGACGCAGAAACCGGCCAAATCATACTCCCCGTCCGGATAGAATCCCGGCATCTCCGCCGTTTCTCCACCGATCAGGGCGCAGCCGGCCTCCTGACAGCCGCGCACAACACCTTCCACGATCTGAACCGTCGTCTCCACGAGAAGCTTCCCGGTTGCGATATAATCCAGAAAGAACAGGGGTTCCGCCCCCTGGACCACGACATCGTTCACGGACATGGCGACAAGATCGATACCAACCGTATCGTGTTTGTCCATCATCTGCGCGATCTTCAGCTTGGTGCCCACGCCGTCCGTCGAAGAGACAAGCACGGGATCCCTGTTTTTGCTGATATCCAGATGAAAGAGACCACCGAACCCCCCGATGCCGCTCATCATCTCCCTGCGCGAGGCGGCCTTGATCAAGGGTTTGATCCTCTCCACGAAGGAATTCGCCCGATCAATATCGACCCCTGAGTCCTTGTATGTGATCTTTTCCTGCATATAACTCCCGTATGGCTTGCGCCTGTGTCCAGACCGGATGGATACCCAATCCCTGAACGATGCTGGACGATAGACAATCCGGACATGTGCAGCACTTCCGTTCCCTGCGAGGAAAGCGTTTTCTTTTAACCTAAGTTCCCTTGAAAGTCAATTCTTTCGGTTCAACCGGTTCTTGCGTACTTCTCTCTCGTTCACCTACCTTATCAATAACCTCTATCATGTTGATAGGTTATTGATTATTTATTGTAGTCAATGATTGAGACCGATGCGTTTGTATAGAAGCTTTCCTTCGGTAATGTGCGAGCGTGATCAAGGGGGGGGAAATGGAAATCAGCGGTTATTGACGCTACCTACCTGTCTGCAAACCTCAAGGTGGAAAATATTTGATTATAGCCACATGTAAACAACATTTTAAGCGGGTAACGCCGGTGTCGAGATCCCCGCGTCGAGATACTGGTTAATGACCTTCTGTACGTAGGGACAGTGAAACCCGTATAGGCAGCTCAATTTATCCATCGAAGCCTTCCTTGGCCATAGTGTCAATGCAGAAAAGTTCAGCATCTTGATATGAGAGATATTCCATGCCCTCTCAGGCCACTGCTCGGGCGTGCACTTCGTCGAGGAGGAGCACCAGTTCGTCCACCTGTGCAGACGTGAAGAGCCCCTCGGGGCCTTGCGGGGTGATATCGGTGAAGGGTGATTCGTAGAGCAGCGTGGCATTCATGACCCCGTGTTCGGTCAGATGGTTTACGATCAGATCCACGAACTCGATCTGGTTCGCGCCCAGCATCTTGCCGGAAAGAAACCCGGCCAGTGCTTCTTTGGCGGCCTCACGATCCATACCCACCAATGACCGCACAAACAGACCGAGACCGTGCGATTCGGCCTTGGCCCGCGCTATTTCTTCGGTGGCGCCGATGCCACTCTCGGCAAGCATTCGCTCCAACTCCTCAAGATCCATGGCCGTCAATGCCTTGTTCAAGCGCAGCTTATGAATAGCGACGTGGTCCTGATGCTCACGGAGGAAGGCGCGGGCTTTGGCGCGAAACTTCTCAAAATCGCCGGATGCGGCGAAGCCGGGTAGTTCGATGCCCGTCTCGCCGCCCATCTCGTCCTCGAAGTCAGTGTAGATAGGTTTGCGTTTCTGTCTATCGATCAGCTTCACCAGCGACCGTAGGCGCCTGCGCACCCGCTCCAGCATCGGAATCGTCACATCTTGCCACCATTCATCCGTCTGCACATCCTGAATCAGCGGCATTTGCTCCCGCACCATGGGGATGGTCGACTTTTCCTCCAGCAAACCGGCAATGGCCCGGACCTGTTCGCGCAGTCGCTCGAAGGCCGGTTCCGCACGCAGGAGCGCCAATTCCAGGTTGAGGATGAGCAGGTCAAACCGCTTGGCCTCTTCCGCCTCGGCTTCAAGCTCGGCCGGCAGACCGGCAACCTGGGCGGCCAGTTCCCTGAGTTCCTCAACCGTCAGGACCGTCCAACGATCGGGCTTGGCGTATTTTTCCACCCACCGCCGCTTGGGGCGGACGACGAAATTGTCCAAATTCATCGCCGCGACCTCGCCATGAAGCTGATCCGCAATGGAGCGTCGCACCCCGATCTCGGTGGCCGGGTCGCCGTAAGAGTAAGGATCCTGGATCCCCGTGACGGTTTCGTCCGTGAAACGTCTTTTGTCCAGCTCTCCGAGCAACTCCAACCGCGTCGTAAACAATTTCTTTCCCAGCGATTCCGCGGGAGCTCCTTCGGTCATTTCCGGGTTCTGGCTGAAGAATTCCAGGTTCTGGCAGTAGTCGAAGATGAAGAAGAACTGCTTGTCCTCTCCCGGCCCAAACAGGTCCGGGCAAAGCCTCGTGCCGCGTCCCAGCATTTGCCAGAACTTCGTTTTGGATCGCACCAGCTTGAAAAAGACCAGGTTGACGACCTCCGGGATGTCGATGCCTGTATCGAGCATGTCCACCGAGATGGCGATGTGCGGCGCCTTATCCTTGCCCGAGAAGTTGTCGATCAGATTCTGGGCGTACTCGGTCTTGAAGGTGATGGCACGGGCGAACTCGCCCTTGAAGTGCGGATAGTTCACATTGAACCGCTCGGCGATGAACTCGGCGTGCGCCCGGTTCTTGGCAAAGAGGATCGTTTTACCCAGCCGGTCGCCGCCCGCCACCTTGAGTCCCCTCGTCATCAGATGCGCCAGCACCTTGTCCACCGTGTCCTTGTTGAAAAGCCACAAGTTGAGAGCCTCGGGTTCCACGCGCTCCGGCACTTGCCCCTCTTCGTCCCATTCCAGTGCGTCCCACTGATCCTTCTCGTCCTCGGAGAGGTCGCCATATTTGATCCCCTCGCGCAGGAATTTGAGCGTTACCGACACGGCCTTGTGCCGCACAAGGTACCCATCGTCCACGGCTTCCTGCAATCCATAATTATCGGTCGGAACACCGTTTTCCAGGTCGAACAGCCGGTAGGTATTGCGGTCCACCTCGTCTTTGGGCGTGGCCGTCAGGCCCACCAGCAGAGAATCGAAATAATCAAAGATGGATCGATATTTATGGAAGACCGAGCGATGCGCCTCGTCGATGACGATCAGATCAAAATGGCCGACGCCGAAGCGTCGCCGGCCGTCGAGGGTTTCGTCGATCAGCCCCATCATGGTCGGATAGGTCGAGACGTACACGCGCCCTTCGGCATCCTTCTCGGTGACGAGGTTCACCGGCGCCGCATCAGGCAGATGTCTCTTGAAGGCGTTGACTGCCTGCCTGACCAAAGCGACCCGGTCGGTCAGGAATAGAACGCGTTTGACCCAATGACACCGCATCAGCAGATCGCAGAGGGCGATGACGGTGCGGGTCTTCCCCGCCCCGGTCGCCATCACCACCAGCGCCTTGCGGTCCCTGTCCCGTTCGAAGGCCTCACCGATGCGCCGGATGCAGCGCGTCTGGTAGTATCGATCGACGATCGCCTCGTTGATGGCGGCCTTGGCGAGCGCTTTTCGGCTGGAACGCCGCTGGATGAGGAGTTCCAACTCTTCCTTCTTGTAGAATCCTTGCACCTGTCGGGGCGGGTAGTTCGCGTCGTCCCACAGCCAGTGGTCATAGCCGTTGGAGTAGAAGATCACTGGCCGCCGGCCGAACCGCGCCTCCAGGCAGTCGGCGTAGAGCTTCGCCTGCTGCTGGCCGACCCGCGGGTCCCGCTTGGTGCTCTTGGCCTCCACCAGGGCGAGCGGCTTGCCGTCGTCTCCCCAGAGGACGTAATCGACGAAACCCTTGCCCTGGGCGTTGGGCATGCCGCTGACCTCGAACTCCCTGTCTTGAGGCGAAGCGAGCGTCCAGCCCGCTTCCCGAAGCAGGAGGTCAATGAAATGATCGCGGGTTTTCGCTTCGGAATAGTCGTGGGCGTCCGGCTGGGCAAGACCGGCTTGTCGGGCCGCGTCCACCTCAGCCCGCAGGCGTTTGAGCTCCTCGTCTATCAGGAACTTGTCGGCCAGAAGCGCCGTGAGTTTCTCGTCTCGTTCGTGGAGTGCGGCTTCCAGCCGTTGCAACTGATCGAGGGTCTGCCCGGGGATAGACGGAAATTCTCGAAGCGCGGCGGGATCAAAGACCAGTTCCGGCGAGGGCTTCGCGCCCCGCGCGTAGGTGCGGGCGAGCCAGTAGCCGACGTGGAACAATTCGCCGACCGCCGTGAGCGCGTCCGCCGGCGGAACGGGACGTGGGCTGTGCACCGCCTGGTTGCCGAGACGGGCGATGATCCGTGCCTTGTTGAACACCGCCTCGCCTGCCAGCGCCTTGAAGGTCGGTTCATGGATCAGCGCGCTCAGGTTGTCCTGGTAGGGGAGCTTCAAGGAGGGATCATGTTTGTAAAGCCAGGCCACCGCCAGCTCCATTGAGCGGCGGGCATAGAAGCAGGCGGTTCGCGGGTCGGGGTGCACGGCCGCCTCGGCCTTTTCAGCCGCCTCGAAAACGGCGGGCCATTCAGCTTGAAGAAACAGGAAGTTCGACATCACGCCCCTTGGTTGAAATGAGTTTCCCACTCCTCTAAAACCCGCAATACCCCCGCAAATACGGGTTGTTCGGCAAAGAACATTTCCCGCATCTTGTCATAATCCTCTTCAAGCCGCCGGATACGTCCAGGGTGCGGGGTCAACCGGAGGCTTCCCCGGATTGCCTCGTCGTAATGTGCCCAACCACTGGGGAAGAATACCTTCTTGTGTTCCACCACGCGTTGCAGCAATCCGGAACGGCCGGTGGCCTTTTCAGCTATCCCGGACAAAATCAGCCGGGACGTATCGTAGTAATGGCGCGACAATCGGAGGGGAATTTCTTTGTCCGGCGGACGATGATATTCCGCGTGGAGCAATGTCGCCTTTTCCCAGAACGTCCGTTCTGCGGCAAGCACCTTGACGACGAAGTTCGTCGTTTCAAAGGCCGCCGGAAACTGTTCGGCGACATAGGGCGCGATTCGGACTTGGTCGCTGGGCCAATGATCGGAGCGCGCCCCCATTTCAATCTTCACGGCGGGCCTGATATATGCGCCGGTCGCTTCCGGCAAGCTCGACGGATAGGCGTAAAGAAGGGTCTGACGGTCGGGGTCATCTTCATCAACCGTCAGTGACCAGCCCTGCGCATCCCCAAGAGCGGTCTCGATGGTTTTGATCATCGTCGGCCTTAATTCATTGTCGATTTTATGTCGGCAGGCTTCTTTGAGTCGATCGATCCGACGTCTTCTCTCCTTGCCGCTGATGACCGCCTCCGGATCGGAGGCCTCGTCGCCAAAACCGAGACCGGCCCGGTCCATCGATACGTCCACATCCTCCGAAAAGCGTTCTATCAACCGGTATGCCTTGGACAGCGAGGTTCCTCCTTTGAAAATGAGCATGCTCCCGATGTCCGGCAGGGCAAACAGCTCGCGCAACGTCCAGCAGACCCAGAAATCCTTTTCGATGATCTGCGGAGCGAGTCCCATTCGTTCGGCGGTCTGTACAAAGTAGCGTTGACGCTCATCGTCGGACAGCCGAACAAACCGATCCATGATTCAGGCCTCTCCTTGGGCAATCTCCCGCAGATGCTTGCCCACCCACGCGGGTGCGTAAGCGATGTCCTTGATCAGCCGCTTCTTGTCTTGATCACTCAGTTTGCGTTGCAGGGTTTGGATCACGGCATCGTCCACGTGCTTTTGGCCCAGGTGCCGCAGCGCCTGGATGACCAAACCGCTTATGCGGCCGGCCGGTCCCATGCTCCGCGGCGTCGTCCGCTGGAGGCGAATCTCCTGATTTCCCACCCGCACCGTGCGGGAGGGGCCGTCGGTCAGATAGACAATCCTGGCGGGCACCTGCGTAGATAAACCCAGCCGATTGGCCGCGTATGCCCCGGAGGGTTGAAGGCGGATACCTTGGCCGGCCAGAGCCCGGGCAATGGCATCGGGGCTCGGCGCCAGAATGCCCATGACCGGGTGATGCTCCGGATAATCGTAGAGGCCTCGGGCCAGCCGGCGGATGGCGCCTTTCTGGACCAGACGTGACAATACCTTGTCAACGGCGTTACGGCTCCCAAGGTCCAGAAAACGACCCGGGGTGAAGACCGAACCCCTTCCAGACCCATAAATCCTGCTAAGTATCTTTGAATCGATGCTTTGCATGGCATATTCCCATTCATTTTTGTCAGAAATATAAACCAGTATTTCTGACAAAAGGCAAATCATTTTTCTATCGTTTTGCCACAAATCCCCTATTCCTGTTGTGGCAATTTCACGAAATTACCGGGCAAATCTCCTCGCAATTCTCCTCGGAAGGCGCGGTGCTGGAGGGACGCGAACAGCGCATCCAGCTCCGTCAGTGAGGTACGGTGTGCGGTTTTCAGTTTCTCCACGGCCTCAACCCGGCGGGCGAATTCGCGCTGAAGTGGGAGTGGAGGAACAGGAACCTCAATCTTCTCAAACGTTGATTTTTTTAAAATCGGAAGCGTAGTAGATGCACCCCATGCAGCGATAGTCGGTTTAAAGAAGCGGAGCACTGCAAGGCCGTAATTGTCGTCAATTTCACCTGCCCATTCGACAGCATTAATTTGTTGGTTGAAGGCACTGCGTTCTCTTACTTTAGCCATCTTTCCGATAGTGGCACCAATACAGCAAACGAGCATTGTACCTGCGCGGACGGTCACGCTCTCTCTGGCGCCTGCATTGGTAAGGCTACGCTTCACCGGTTCATCATTTTCCAAGTCGCCCGGTGTTACGAAAGGAATCGGGCCACCGAACATCCCGGGCTTGGCGCTTGGTGGTGTACCGCCAGTGGTTATCCTTCCAAGATCCTTTAGACTCTTGCGTGGCCAATTATTTGCATTTGTTCCTGGGTCGCCGAAGAGATCGAGGAAGATGGCTTGGGTGAGGGTGTCGAGCTGTGCGAGGGCGTAGCGGCGCTTTGCCCTGAGCGCCTCCGTCCGGTCCAGAATCTCCGCAATCCGCTGCTGTTCCGCCAGCGGCGGCAGGGGGATTTTGATCTTGCTGAGATTGCTGCGTGAGATTCGAGCGCGAGTTGTTCCAGTAGCAAAGCCACGAATCTGACTCCGACACGTCGGGGCGTTCAAACAGTGCATCAGCCAGCGGGCATTCTGCTCCTTCACGTCAGGCCGGATGATGCAGACATCCACGGCTGTAACCGAGGGCTTCGGGTCACCAGGGAAAATGCACGCACGACCCAAAGGGTCAGGCATTCGAGCTACCAACACGTCACCCGGCTTAAGGAATGTGCATCGCAGCTGACGAGCCTTTGGGTTCGTGAGAAACCGAGCCGACTTGTTGAGATATTCGCCGTCGCCTACGTCGGCCAACTGAACCAAGCGCACATCACCGCAGGGGTCTTGGTCTTTCGACTCGACCCAGTCGCCGTCTACGAAAACCTCGGCGGATGCCAAGGCATCGGCCAGACTAACGACAGGCCACTTCACTCCAGCATCCCCTCCAGTTCTTTCATACCCGTCTGGATTTCCGCCTCCAGTTTGGCGAGGTCGGCGAGGATCTCTTTCGGCGGGCAGTGGTGGACCTCTTCGTGGACCACCTCCTTGTAGCGATTCAGGCTGAGGTCGTAGCCCTGGGCGGCGATGTCGGCCTTGGGGACGCAAAAGCTCTGGGCGGT
>PLLC01000058.1:0-32453 GCA_003141195.1 Syntrophaceae bacterium | reverse complement strand
TAGAACCAGACGTGGTCGGTGCCGCCGGAGTTGGTCTTGGTGAAGAGGAGGATGGCGGTGGAGACGCCAGCGTAAGGTTTGAAGACGCCGCTCGGGAGCGAGATCACGCCGTCGAGCTTTTGCTCCTCCACCAAAAGGCGGCGCAGCTCCGTGTGGGCCTTGCTGGAGCCGAAGAGGACGCCGGCGGGCACGATGACGGCGGCGCGGCCGCCCGGCTTAAGCAGGCGCAGAAACAGGGCAATGAAGAGCAGCTCCGTCTTCTTGGTCTTGACGATCTGCAGGAGGTCCTTGGCGGTGTTCTCGTAGTCCAGGGAGCCGGCGAAGGGCGGATTGGTCAGGACGAGGGTGTAGCTCTCCTCGTTGTCCGCGTGGTCCTGGGCCAGCGAGTCGCGGTAGCGGATGTCGGGGTTCTCCACGCCGTGGAGGAGCATGTTCATCGAGCCGATGCGGAGCATCGTGTTGTCGAAGTCGAAGCCGTGGAACATCCGCTGATGGAAGTGTTCCTTGAGTTTTGGGTCGTGGAGGAGATCCGGATAGCGCTCGCGCAGGTACTCGCCGGCGGCGACGAGAAAGCCCGCCGTACCGCCGGCCGGGTCGCAGAGGATGTCGTTCGGCGTGGGCGCGGTCAGCTCGACCATGAGGCGGATGATGTGGCGCGGGGTGCGGAACTGGCCATTCTGGCCGGCGCTGGCGATCTTGCCGAGCATGTATTCGTACAGGTCGCCCTTCGTGTCGCGCTCCTCCATCGGCACCTGGTCGATCAGGTCCACCACCTTGGCCAGCAGCGCCGGTGTGGGAATGGTGAAGCGGGCGTCCTTCATGTGGTTAGCGTAGGTGGAACCGTTGCCGCCCAGGGTGCGCAGGAAGGGGAAGACGTGCTCGTCCACGACGGCAAACATGTCGGCCGGGGGGAAATTCTTGAAACGCGACCAGCGCAATTCCTGGTAAGGTCGGCCCTTGGGGTCGTTTCCCTCAGGGAAGACGCGGCGCTCCATAGGCTGTTTGAGCCGGGTGGATCTGTTCTCCTCCAGAGTGTGCAGGTCGTCCAGCCGCCGCAGGAAGAGCAGGTAGGTGATCTGCTCGATGACTTCGAGCGGGTTGGAGATGCCCCCGGACCAGAAGGCGTCCCAGATGCGGTCGATTTGATTGCGGAGTTCACCGGTGAGCATAAGATTGATCACGCCTTTCTTTTTTTGTACTTATCTTTCGCACCAGAAGCCGTTGCTTTTTATGAAAAACGTTAAGGGCTCGGTATTCTCAACCTCCTAACGTGTTAACGTTTTTTAGGGGAGGAGCCGACGCTAAAAACTTACCTGAACAAACTGTCTTGCAGACGGCCTTGCTCTTCTATGGAATTTTAATAGTCCGACATGTTTGTTTTTCGGCCACTATGGAAAATTTTCTCTATGAAATCAAGAAATAAATCGAACTCATGGCATATCATGCGGCCATGTTGGATAGAAAACACAATGAGAATCTGTGCGTTTGATCAAGAAACAGGGTCAGATTCTGACGATTTGAGCGTACGGATGATGATTGCCACTTATGATCAGTAATTTTTTCGGCTTTTGCCTGATTGTGGAATACAGGAAAACAGGCGCATTTTACATAACCCGAAAATCAGCTGCTAAGCTTTTGCACCTTTCGAACCGTATTCAATAAGCTCGCCCGAATGGTTATGGTGTAGACTTGTATTTGAAGTTTGGATTATCCTGTCCTTGATGCTCCGTATCGCTAAGGGGAGGGCATTGGTAGGCAAGGTTCGCGCCGGCCACCTGCCGGTTGGCCGTCAAGCCCTTTGCATCTTTTCCGTCCCCCCCTGCATCCCCCCATGGGGGAATTCCCGACCACCCGCCCCTCAAAATGCGGAAGTTAGCGGCGTTAAAGTCGCCGGGCTCGCGCCGAAGTTTCGCACCTCACCGGCTTTGTGCACCGCTGCCACCCAGCATTCCCCCGCCCTCCCTCGCGGTGACTGCCGCGACCCTCCGGTCTTTTCTTTCTTTTATTGCCTGGACAGGGTGAACATCGCATACGATGGTATGCTTGAAGAATGGCGGATCAATTTTTGATGGTCCTGTTCTGGGGCCAAGCGAGGGAGGGAAAGAAGGCTTACGAAACAAACGGATTGACGGCCCCCGCTCTTTTACCCTGCTGAAAATCGTCTTCCAGGGCCGCGTAAAGGAAGATATTGGTGTCAACAAAGACCCGGCTATCGCTCATGGATTTCGTCTCTGGAGGGAATGGATATCTTCGTCACCCGGAAGGGGTTCATGAACAGCCCGGCAAAACGCTCTTTCTTTTTCTGTACGGGTCGCAGGACTACCTTCAACTCGGTTTCCCGGAACTCATCGGGAATCTTAATAAATTTGCTCATCTCTCTGCCGGAAACGACCGTGGATTAGGTTTTCATCGGTTTTACCTCCCTTCAATCTCCTTATAGCATCACTGCTTTATTTTTTCATTATTAAAAACGGAGGCTGCGATATTCTTGGGGCGGGGTTCGAGAGGTTCGGGAGCCGATTGGTCCTGAACGCCCGGATACAACGGTCGGCGATGAAGCATTCTTTTCTTGCGAAAGAGAAGAATGTCTGCTAACAGAACAATCGCTTTCTATTCGATATCATTATATGATTTATCTCGATACTTGGAGAAGACGCTCGATGGAATCCCTGGATAAAATCGTGGATAAAATGGAGGCCCCTCTTGCCTTTGCAATGGGGGACTCCTATAACCGCCTGTCCCTGATCAAGAATCTGGAGACGGTCATGACCTCGCTCCTGCGACACCTGAAACAGGGAATCGGACGTGAAGAGCAGCGATCACGGAAGGATGAACTCGACGGACTGTCTGATGCGCTGCTCAACCTCTTCGACGGTTATGACGCCCTGCCGCGGGAACAGAAAAGGGATCGGCTTTCCCGGGCGACCCCTCTGCTGTCCAAACTGAAAACCATTCTGCAAAACGCATCGATGATGGAGGGGGAAAGCGGACGAAAGACAGGAACGAAGACGGAGAGGAATGCCATGGATGTTCTATCCCGGCCGGTCCAATTCATCCAGGGGGTCGGTCCGCGGATTGCCGCGCTTCTCGCCAGAAAAAACCTCTCCACCGTCGAGGATCTGCTCTATTTTCTTCCACGACGGTACGAGGATCGTCGGACGATTTCCCGGATCGCGGAAACGGTTCCCGGGATCCGGCAGACCGTCGTGGGCCGAATCACACAGGCGGATGCCCGTTTCTACGGCCGAAGAAGAATCTTTGAGGTGATCGTCGATGACGGCTCCGGAATCCTCAAGGCCAAGTGGTTCAAGGGACGCGAGGCCTTCCTGAGGGGCGCCTTCAAACCGGAGGCGCGGGTCATCCTCACCGGGGAGATCACCGGATTCCCCTTCGACTGGGAAATGATCCATCCCGATTTTGAGATCCTCAATGACCAGGATGACCAGCTCCTCCATTTCAAGAGAATCGTCCCCATCTATTCGGAAACGGAAGGGCTGCACCAGAAAACATTGCGACGGATCCTGTGGAAGGTGGTCCGCGATTTTGCCCATCTCGTACAGAGCCCCATCCCCGGGGAGATCTGCCGGAAACGGGGTCTCTTGGAAATCCGGGAGGCCGTCCGTCAGGTCCATTTTCCCGGGAACGATCAGAATATGGACCTCTATCTGGAGATGCGTTCGGACGCCCACCGGAGGCTGATCTACGATGAATTCTTCTTTTTCCAGCTCGGCATGGCCTTAAGAAAGAGGGGGGAGGTCCTCGAACAGGGGATTCCTTTCCGGACAAATGGGGAAATGGTTCGGAGATTCTACGGATTGCTTCCCTTTACACTGACCGCCGCCCAGCAGCGCGTCATCTCGGAAATCGAACAGGACATGGCGTCGGTCCGGTGCATGAGCCGCCTGTTGCAGGGGGATGTCGGTTCCGGAAAAACGGCGGTGGCCATGGCGGCTATGGTCACCGCCTGTGAGAATGGTCATCAGGCAGCGATCATGGCGCCGACGGAGATCCTGGCGGAACAGCACTACCGGAATCTGAGGGTCTGGGCGGAACAACTGGGGCTCAGAATCGAACTCCTGACGGGAGGGATAAAGGCGACAGACAAAAGGGAACTTCTGAACCGAATCCGGAACGGCGGAATCGATCTGGTCGTCGGAACCCATGCCCTGATCCAGGAAGGGGTTGCCTTCCACAGCCTGGGACTCGTGGTGATCGACGAGCAGCACCGCTTCGGCGTTGTTCAGCGGGCGGCGCTGCGGAAAAAGGGACCGGTCCCGGATGTCCTCGTCATGACCGCCACCCCGATTCCGCGAACCCTGGCCATGACGGTTTACGGGGACCTCGACGTCTCCGTGATCGATGAGATGCCCCCGGGCAAAAAACCCGTCCGGACGAAGGTGTTTTCCGAGGCCCAGAGGACCCGCGTCTACGAGATCATCCGCCGGGAGGTGGAAAAAGGAAATCAGGTCTTCATCGTCTATCCGCTCGTCGAAGCGTCGGAAAATCTGGACCTCAAGGATGCGACGCGCATGGCGGAGCATCTGCAGCAGAGGATCTTTCCGGACTGCCGCGTCGGCCTTGTCCACGGACGGATGAAGGGAAGCGAAAAGGAACGTGTGATGAACGATTTTGCCGGAAAGGGAATTCAGATCCTCGTCTCAACCACGGTCATCGAGGTCGGAATCGACGTCCCCGAGGCCTCGTTGATGGTCATCGAACATGCGGAACGTTTTGGTCTTTCGCAACTGCACCAGTTGCGGGGGAGGGTCGGGCGGAGCGACATCCCATCCTTCTGCATCCTCCTGACCGGGGACACGATGCCGCATCGTTTCCCCGTTGCGCGCAAACGGCTCCGGATCATGGAACAGACCAACGATGGCTTCCGGATCGCCGAAGAGGATCTGGCCATCCGCGGCCCCGGCGAATTCATGGGGACGCGGCAATCCGGTCTTCCCGACTTTCGGATCGCCAGCATTGTCCGCGACGGACGCATCCTGGGCGAGGCCAGGGCGGATGCGTTCGGCCTTGTCGAGGAAGATCCTCGACTGGAATGCCCCAACCATCGCCCGCTCCGTGAGGTGCTCCTGCAAAGATGGGGCGGCAGGCTGGAACTGGCCAAGACCGGATGACGGATGAATTCTTTTGACAAAACGGGATAAATTGATATAGAAACGGCTTCGTTTTGGGCCGCAATCCAATGAACCTGCAGGTATAAGACCATGAAGAAAATGATATCCATAGGACTTATCGGTTTCGGAACCGTCGGCACGGGCGTCGTCAAGCTTCTGCAGGAGAATGGGGATCTCATCGCCGGGCGCCTCGGCGCGGAGATTCGTCTGCAGAGGATTGCGGATATCGATATCCGGAAATCCCGGGGGATTCCGGTGGATGATGCACTCCTCACGACGGACGCCGCTGATATCCTCAATGATCCGGGGATTGATATTGTCGTCGAGCTCATGGGCGGGTACGAACCGGCCCGGACCTTCATCCTGGCCGCCATGACCCAGGGGAAACACGTCGTCACGGCAAACAAGGCCCTCCTGGCGACACATGGGGACGAGCTCTTCCGGAGCGCCATGCGTCACGGGGTCAACATCGGCTTTGAGGCCAGCGTCGGCGGAACCGTCCCCGTGATCAAGACGCTCAAGGAAAGTCTCATCGCAAACCGGATCCAGTCCATCTCCGCGATCGTGAACGGGACATCCAATTTTATTCTGAGCAAGATGACGGATGAAGGCGGATCCTTTGAGACAGTTCTGAAGGAGGCCCAAGCCCTGGGGTTCGCCGAGTCCGACCCCGCTTACGACGTCGAGGGGATCGACGCCGCCCACAAACTGGCGATCCTCCTCTCCCTCTCCTACGGGAAAAAGGTTCATCTTGGCGATCTGTACCGGGAGGGAATCACCCGGATCGGCGAACAGGACATCGCCTTCGCGCGGGAGCTGGGTTATCGGATCAAACTGCTGGCCATCGCGATCCGCAGGGACCGGGAGATCGAGGCGAGGCTTCATCCGACGATGATCCCCTTCGATCACTTGCTCGCCAACGTGAACGGAAATTTCAACGCCTTTCACATCATTGGCGACGCCGCCGACTCGGTATTCCTCTACGGTCAGGGCTCCGGCATGATGCCGACAGCCAGCGCCGTGGTCAGCGACATCGTCGATATCGCCCGCGATGTGCGGAAGGGGATTGCGGGTCGCGTTCCCCCGCGGGTCCTCGATGAAGAGGCCATCGAAGAAATCCGCCTGATGCCTTTCGACCAGATCCGGACGAATTACTATTTCCGTTTTTCCGCCGTCGACCGCCCTGGCGTCCTTTCCCGGATCTCCGGGATTCTGGGCGCCAACGATATCAGCATCGCCACCGTCATCCAGAAGGGGAGGATGCAGGGGAGGGCCGTCCCGATCGTGATGACCACGTACAAGGCTAGGGAAAGAGACGTTCGGAGGGCGCTGGAGGATATCGACCGTCTCGATATCGTGATGGGGAAGACGGTGCTGATACGGATCGAGGATGACAAGCTCTGATGAAATACTTGATTCTACTGGGCGACGGGATGGCGGATGATCCTCTTGCCGTCCTGGGAAATAAGACCCCTCTGGAATATGCCCGCACCCCCCATATGGACCGGATGGCCGCGGAAGGCACCCTGGGGTTGATCGATACGATCCCGCCGGGGCTTCCACCGGGAAGCGATGTTGCCAATCTGGCCGTTCTCGGTTACGACCCCCGTGTCTGCTACACCGGACGGGGACCCCTCGAGGCGGCAAACATGGGAATCTCTCTTGCGCCGGAGGATGTCGCCTTCCGTTGCAACCTGGTCACACTCGACAGCGACGAGGATCCGGTCATGGTTGATTTTACGGCCGGTCACATCTCTTCCGCGGAGGCCGGGCGGATTATCGTCGATCTCGACCGGGCGATCGGATCGGAGAACTTCCGTTTTTATCCGGGCATCGGGTATCGGCATCTGCTGGTCTGGAAGGGGGGAGAGGCAGAACTTGCGGCGACGCCGCCCCATGATATTACCGGGAAGACCATCGGACCTTATCTTCCGTCGGGCCGGGGCGCCGATAAGATCATTCGCCTCATTCAGCTCTCCCGTGATTTCCTCGCAAACCATCCGGTGAACCGGGAAAGGCTATCCCGGGGACTTAAGGCAGCGAACGCCATCTGGCCCTGGGGGCAGGGCAGGGCGCCGCGGATGCAGAAGATCACGGAGCGGTTTCATCTCCGCGGCGGCGTCATCTCCGCGGTGGATCTCCTGAACGGAATCGGCGTCTATGCGGGCCTGGAGGTCCTCCCGGTCGAGGGGGCCACGGGTTACACGGACACCAACTACGTCGGCAAGGCGGAAAAGGCCTTGACCGCCTTCAGCGAGCTCGATCTGGTCTTCGTCCATGTCGAGGCCCCCGATGAGATGGGTCATGAGGGCAACGTGGAGGGAAAGATCAAAGCCATCGAGGATTTCGACGAAAAGGTCGTCGGGACGATCCTGCGGGGGATTCCCCGTCTCGGAGATTTCCGCGTAGCGGTTTTGAGTGACCATCCCACGCCGATCCGCCTGAAGACCCATGCCGCGGATCCCAGCCCTTTTGCCGTCCTCTCTTCCCGGGAGGTTGAAAATCAGGCCAGGGGGATCTCCTTTGGTGAGAGAAACGCAAAAGGAACGGGCAATATGATTTCTCCCGGGCATCGGTTCATGGAGCATTTTCTCGGAAACTGGAGGCGCTTTTTTGAACAGAACACCCGTTAAGATCCGGGCCATCTATGCCGATACCGATGCCATGGGCATCGTCTATCACACCAATTATATCCGCTGGTTCGAGGTAGGACGCACCGAGCTCTTCCGGGATATGGGAATCTTCTACGCGGAGGTGGAGGCGGCCGGATTCAATCTGCCTCTGACACAGGTCTATTGTCACTATCATCTTCCGGCGCATTACGATGAGATGGTCCTCGTTGAAACCGAGATCGCGTATCTCAAACGGGCCAGCATGAAATTCACCTGCCTCATCTGGGATGAAAACCGGAAAAACCTCCTGACAGAGGGGTATACGGTTCATGCCTGCACGGATCGGTGCGGAAAGATCGTCCGCATCCCGGCCATCATTGCAGACAAAATTCGATCATTCTATCCAAAAATCGAAGGAGCAAAGGCAAACCCATGACCACGAAAATAGACAAAAAAGATCTCACGGAGCCGGACAAACTGCAACTTTTTTTTCTCAGTATCCGGACGTTTATGGAAACGCACCGAACGCGGATCTATGCCGGGGCAGGAATTTTCTTCCTGATCGTCCTGCTGGCCGGAGGCGGGTACCTCTACCAGCTCAACTACGAGACGGGCGCCGGCAAGATCTACAACCGCGTCTTTGAAGCCGCGGCAAAAGCGGGGCCTCCGTCCGGAGATGCTGCGGCGATCCAGGGATACAAAGATCTCATCACCCAGTACCCGCGGAGCCACGCGGCCGTCACGGCCTACTACCGTCTCGGGAATCTCTATTTCAGCCGACTCGAGTTCGATGCCGCGATCGGCGCTTATGATGATTTCCTGAAAAAGGCCCCGCCGCAGAGCGATCTGGTCACCCTCGCTTACAGCGGTCTGGGGGCCTGCCAGGAGGCGAAGAAGGATTTCAACAAGGCGCTGGAGTCCTATGAAAGGGCGCTGAAGACGAACACGGCGTCTTCCTTCGAGGCCCTGAATTTCAGTAACATCGCGAGGATTCATGAGGCGATGAACCATCCCGCAAAGGCCGCGGAATTCTACCGGAAAGCACTGGACAAGACGACCGATCCGGTCATGATGCTGTATCTGAAGAGAAAAATTTCCATCCTGGGTTGATGCGGCCTGGTTTCGGGGCCTTCACGGGAGCGGCGGGATGACCGGAAAAGGGGTGTTTTGTGAAAGAACTGATGTCTGGAAATGAGGCGATCGCGCGGGGCGCTTTCGAGTGTGGGGTTCGATTTGCAGCCGGATACCCGGGAACGCCGAGCACGGAGATCATGGAGGCCTTCGCAAAATATCCGGGGGTCTATGCGGAATGGTCTCCGAACGAAAAGGTCGCCATGGAGGTCGGAATCGGCGCTGCTTTGGCCGGAGCGAGGGCAATGGTCGTTATGAAGCATGTCGGCGTCAATGTGGCGGCCGATCCCTTGTTTACCGCAAGCTATACGGGGACCAACGGCGCCCTGGTCGTCATCACCGCCGACGATCCGTCTCTGCACAGCTCACAAAACGAGCAGGACAACCGGCACTATGCACGATTCGCCAAGATCCCTATGCTGGAACCCGCCGACAGCGAGGAGGCAAAGGCGTTCATCAAGCTGGCGTTCGAACTGAGCGAGAAATTCGACACCCCGGTCTTTCTCCGTTCGACCACACGGGTTTCGCATTCCAAGTCCGTCGTGAACTTGGAGAAACCCCTGGATGTTGAAGACCGGACAGCCATCCGTTTCAATACGGAAAAATTCGTCATGGTACCCATGAACGCCCGTAAACGGCGCGTTGTCGTCGAAAAGCGCATGCAGGATCTCCGGGCCTTCGCCGAAACCTTTCCCGAAAACCGTATCGAGTTTAACAACCCCGACGTCGGGATCATCACGGCCGGGATATCCTACCATTATGCGAAAGATGTGTTTCCGGAATACTCCTATCTGAAACTCGGAATGGTTCACCCTCTACCCGTCGGCCTGATCCGGGAGTTTGCCGCCCAGGTTCGTAAAATCTACGTTATCGAGGAGTTGGATCCGTTTCTCGAAGAGCAGATCCGCGCCCTAGGCATCGAGGTGACCGGAAAGGAGATCTTCCCCTACACCGGCGAGTTCGATCCGGGGATCATCGAACAGGCGATCACCGGCCGCCGGGAGGCGGCACGGGCGATTCCGGAGATCCCGATTCCCCCGCGGCCGCCGAATCTCTGTCCCGGCTGTCCCCACCGCGGACTCTTTTACGTCCTCGGGAAACTCAAGGTTTTCGTCACCGGCGACATCGGCTGTTACACCCTGTCCTTCATGAAACCCCTCGAAGGGCTCCACTCTTGCATCTGCATGGGCGCCAGCATCGGCATGGCCCACGGGATGAGCAAGGCCCTCGGGGAGAAGGGGAGGGGAAAGGTCGTCGGCGTCATCGGCGACTCCACCTTTCTCCACTCCGGGATCACGCCGCTGCTCAACATGGCCTACAACCGCAGCAACGCCGTGATCGTCATCTGCGACAACCGGACCACGGCGATGACGGGGATGCAGGAACATCCCGCCACCGGCTTCACCCTGCAGGGGGAAAAGACGCTGGGCGTGGATCTTGCCATCCTGGTGAAGACATTGGGCATTGAAAGCGTCCGGATCGTCGATCCCTATGATCTGAAGACCGTTCGGACTGTCCTGAAGGAAGAACTGGCCCGTTCGGGCCCGTCCGTCGTGATCTCCAGGCGCGCCTGCGTCCTGTTCAAACGGGAAAAGTCCGCCCCGCGAAAACCCTTCCGGATCGATCCGGAGAAATGCATCGGCTGCCGTCTCTGTCTCGGCCTTGGCTGTCCTCCCATCGCCTGGAAAAAGCTCGAAAATGAACCCGGTAGCGGGACAAAGGAAACGAAAGGAAAGGGAAGAAGGGAAGGGGTCGCCGTGATCGATCGGAATCTCTGCACCGGCTGCGGTCTCTGCGCGCAGCTCTGTAAATCCGGCGCCATTACAAAGGAGAAGGAATGATGGAAACCAAGGGGATATTGCTGGCCGGCGTCGGCGGGCAAGGGGTCCTCCGCGCGAGCGACATCCTCTGCCGCGTCTTCATGGCCGCCGGTCTCGACGTAAAGAAGAGCGAGGTGCACGGCATGGCCCAGCGGGGCGGGTGTGTGACCAGCCATGTGCGTTACGGGGAGAAGGTCCATTCGCCGCTCGCCAAGAAAAATGATATTGATGTCCTCGTTTCGTTTGAACAAATGGATACGCTCCGTTATCTGGATTATGTCAAGGAATCTGGAACGGTCATTATCAATACAGAAGAAATCTACCCGCCGGCCGTCAATCTGGGGGAGGCGCCCTATCCCGCAAATGTCGCGGAGACGGTCCGCCGTTTTTTTACGAAGGTCGTGCCGGTCGATGCCGCGGCGCTCGCCCTCCGGGCCGGGAATATCCGCGCCGTCAATACGGTCCTTCTGGGAGCGCTTTCCTCTTGCCTGAACCTCTCCCTGGGGCTGTGGGAAAAGGTGCTGCAGGAATCCTTCCCATCGAAACTCATCGGCGCGAACCGGGAGGCCTTCCGCCTGGGAAGGGGCGTTTAAGAAACACTCCCGCCTTGACAAATCCCTTTCCATGGAGATAAGGTATACATAAATTTTCGAAGAGGTTGGCGAAGATAGCATGGCAGATGATTATTATAAGACGTTGGGTGTTGAAAAAGGCGCTGATCCGGAGGCCATCAAGAAGGCCTACCGGAAACTGGCATTGAAGTTTCACCCCGACCGGAACCCGGGCAACCGCGAGGCGGAGGAGAAATTCAAGAAGATCAGCGAAGCCTACGCCGTTTTGAGCGATACTGAAAAACGAAAGCAATACGACAGTTTCGGATCGGATCAGTTCAGCCGTCGTTACAGCCAGGAAGATATTTTCCGGAATTTCGATCTCAATGAAATTCTTCGGGATTTCGGATTCGGCGGTGCCGGGGGAAATGAAAGGGTATTCCGAGGCGCCGGCAGGCGCGGCGGCTACACCTTCCGCACCGGCGGCGATCCTTTACGAGACCTCTTCGGACAAGGGCAGCCGGATTACGAGCCGCCCCAAAAGGGGGAGGATCTTCATTACAACCTCTCGATCACACTCGAGGAGTCCGTATCCGGCGCGGACAAGAAACTGGCGCTTCAGCAGGAACTGGAGGTCCATGAGATCAGCGTGCGTATTCCGGCGGGAATCAGCACCGGAAAGAAGCTGCGACTTGCCGGCAAGGGACATCCCGGCGTTCATGGCGGTCCCGCGGGCGACCTCTATCTGAACATCACGATTCTTCCCCATCCGATCTTCGCCAGGGACGGCAGCGACATTTATATTGAGAAAGCGGTTTCCTTCACGCAGGCCGTTCTGGGGAGCAGCATCGAGGTGCCGACGATCGACGGGACGACGAAGAGGATCAAGGTCCCGGCCGGGACGCAGAGTGGGACGAAGATCCGGATGAAGGGTTACGGTGTTCCCGGTCTCAAAGGTTCCGGATCTTCCAAAGGGGACCAGTTTGTGAAGATCAGCATCGAGGTACCCCGAAAAATCAATGAAAAGCAGCTCCAACTGATCAAGAAGCTGGCCGAGGAAGGGATATGACGCCTTTTTCAATCAAGGCGGCGGTAGCGGACCGGTTTCTTCCTGAGTAATCGGTGCCCCGAATGATGTCTTATAAGATATGTTATGTAAACTAAGCGGTCGGTAAAGGCCCGACAAACGGTGTTTCTCTCCCCCCTCATCGCGACCGTTTCATGCGGGCCGTTTAAAACTCTTCCGGGTCATATTCCCCGAAGCTTGCTTCATTCCTTGCCGTCTTGGATACCCCGCAGTTTGCTGCGGGGTAGTTCATTAACCCGCCAGTTCAACATCGCCGATCACACCCAACTGATCTCCGACGATGATCACGATCCCCAGAACACCCTCGATCTCCATACCCGCCTTCAGGGCATTCTGGAGATCCTTCTTCGATTTGACAAGATTTCCTACGGCCGTGGCCGCCGCATCGGCAAGCGCGACCGATCCGGACTTGACGCAGCATGCATCCGCACACCCGAAACTCAGAGAATGACCCACCGTTCCGGATGACGTGCAGACGCCGACAGGCATCTCCTCTTTCCGAACCTTGATCGACACCCGATCCGTCAACGGCGATCTTCCCGCAAAAAGACCTACATGCACATCATTCATGGATTTCAAGTAGATATCTCCGCCGTTTTCGATGATCACATTCCGCGTATGTTGAAGAAGATCACGCCCGACATGCTCCGCAACGGCACCCGCAACGGCCGCCATGGGACCGACCCCCGCCTTTCCGGACGCCCTCATCATCTCGCGGACGATTTCCGGCGCTAATTCATCATATGGAACCGGATTCAGGGATGTCAAAAATCCACGATGCACAACGATATAGGATTCAAGGGAAGAACGAAGTCGATGAACCGAGGCGAGAGCGATCTGGGTCAGATCGGAATCTGCACTGATAAACATGTCTGTTTCTCTTACAGTTACATTGAATACCTTCAGGTCATTCTTTAATATCCTGTTGCGGTAGGTCCGATCGCGATAGTCCGCAGGTTTCCGATTCATGTTCTGAAGCCCGCCCAAGGGCTACACAAATTGTATTGCGCCGACCCCCAGAATCCGTTCGGCTTCCTTTTTCAATGGGAGGGTGAGATCCAGTTTCAAATCCTCCCCCAGATAGATCAGCGTCTCGCTCCTCTCCTCAACGAGCTTGATATAACCCTCCTGCTTCCCGCTGTGTTGTCGAAAACATCGGCAGAGCGTCTCGATATCCTCGGCGGTAGATCGGTTCGCAACCATTGTAAAATAGACCGAGTGGTACTTTTTTTCGGCAGCCGTCGCCAGAAGCGTTACCTCTGCGGCGATCACCTTGACGCTGTCTTCCCCGATATCGACGGTTCCCTTCACCAGAAGTGGTTCCTCGCCATGCAGGAGATCGTAGCTGCTCTTGTATATTTCTGGAAAAAATATGACGGTTGAGGATCCCTTCAGATCCTCGAGCGTGATGTAAGCCATCGTTTCTTTCCGCCGGGTTTGCACCTCACGGATACTGCTGACGATTCCGGCCAGGATCAGGGATTCCCGATCGGTCCTGGCGCCAAGATTAGAGGAATCCGCCGTCACGATCATCCCCAGACGGTCGGCATAGCGCGACAGGGGATGCCCCGTAATGTAAAAACCAATCGTCTCCTTTTCGTTCGCCAGCAGTTCCTTATGATCCCACTCGGGCATGTCGGGAAGGCTGTCATCCGAACCTCCGCCGTTCCGGGCCACGCGGTTCGTCTGTTCGAACTGTTCCAGAAGGTTCGCCTGACCGCTTGCCCTTTCCCGCTGGCGTTTCTGCGCCTTGTCCATAATCTCTTCGCAATAGGTCATCAACTGCCGCCGCTTGTGCCCCGTCGAGTCGAACGCCCCGCACTTGATCAGACTTTCGACCATCCTTTTATTCGCTTTTCGCGGATCCACCCGATCGCAGAAATCAACAATGGACTGGAACGGTCCCCCAGCCTCCCGGACGACAATAATCGACTCGATCGCACCAACGCCAACATTCTTCACCGCAGCAAGCCCGAAACGGATATGCTCGCCCACAATGCTGAAATCACTCATAGATTCATTGATGTCGGGTGGAAGGACATTGATCCCCATCTCCCGACAACTGCCGATGTGACTGATGATTTTGTCCCGGTTGTCCTTCTCGCTGGTCAGCAGCGCCGCCATGAATTCCGCCGGGTAATGGGCCTTCAGATAGGCCGTCTGATAGGAAATGATCGCATAAGCCGTGCTGTGCGATTTGTTGAAACCGTACTTCCCAAAGGTCTCCATCTGTTCCCAGATCCTGGAGGCCTTGGACTCGGCGATCTTCTTCTTCCGAGCCCCTTCCAGAAACTTCGGTTTCTCCTTGCCTTCCATCTCCTCGGTCTTCTTCTTGCTCATGACCTTGCGGAGGGTATCCGCCTCGGACAGGGCATACCCGCCGATGGCGACAGCGATCTGCATCACCTGTTCCTGATAGACGATGACCCCGTAGGTCTCCTTCAGGATCGCCTCTAACTCGGGCACTTCGTAAACAATCTTTGTATTGCCCTGCTTTCTCGCGATGAATTCGGGAATATTGTCCATGGGACCGGGACGATAGAGGGCGATCAGCGCGATGACGTCCTCAATGCAGTCCGGCTTCATCCGGACCAGGACGTCCTTCATTCCGGAACTTTCAAGCTGGAAAATCCCGTCGGTATCGCCCCGCATGAGCAATTCATAGGTCTGCCGGTCATCGAGCGGAAGGTTGTCGATATCCAGCAGGCCCCGCCGGCCTTCGCGTATGAAACGGAGTGCATCTTTGATGACGGTCAGGGTTTTCAGTCCGAGAAAATCGAATTTTGTCAGCCCCACCTCTGAGATGTCGTTCATGGCAAACTGAGTAACGACATCCTCCTTGGGACTCTTACACAGGGGAATTCGGTCCACCAGGGGCAGATCCGAGATCACTACCCCAGCGGCATGGGTCGAGGAATGGCGGTTCAGCCCTTCCAGCGCCAGGGAAAGATCGAGAAGTTTCTTGATCCGGGGATTGCCTTTCTGCTCTTCCTGAAACCGGGGTTCTCTTTTAATCGCCTCCTCTAATTTGATGTTGAGAACGTTGGGAATCAGTTTGGCAATACGGTCCACCTCGCCGTACGGGATGTTCATCGCCCTGCCGACATCCCGAATGACGGCCCTCGCCTGCATCTTCCCGAAGGTGATGATCTGGGATACCTTGTCGCTCCCGTATTTTTGCGTTACGTAGCGGATGATTTCATCCCTTCCCTCCGGGCAGAAATCGGTATCGATGTCCGGCATGCTGATCCGGTCCGGATTGAGGAATCTTTCGAAAAACAGGTTGTAACGGATGGGATCGATGCTGGTGATCCCGATCGAATAGGCGACGAGGCTTCCGGCGGCCGAACCTCTGCCCGGTCCCACCGGGATGTTTTTCTTCCTAGCGTAATCGATGAAATCGGCAACGATGAGAAAATATCCGGCAAAACCCATGGAACGGATCATCTCCAGCTCCTGCTGGAGCCTTTTTTCATAAACCTCCCGGAGATCTTCCTTCCGACCCTGCAGGATATTCGGCAGAATCATCGCGAGACCTTCCCTCGCCGCCTTTTTCAGGCGTTCATCCAGCGTTTCATCGGGGTTGATCTCAAAATTGGGCAGGAAAAACTTGCCGAATTCCAAGGTAAGATTGCATTTTTCGGCGATTTGGACCGTATTCTCGATGGCCTCGGGGCAGTATGAAAACAGACGTTTCATTTCGTCGGGGGAGCGGAAATAGAACTGATCGGTTCCAAACCGCATCCGGTCCGAATCTTCAATTGTTTTACCAGTCTGAATGCAGAGCAGGACCTCATGCGCCTCGGCATCCTCCTGCTTCAGATAATGGCAATCGTTCGTCGCCACCAGGGGCAACCCGAGTCTGCGGCTGAGTTCGATCAACCCCTGATTGGCCTTCTTCTGTTCGGGAAGGCCATTTTCCATGATCTCAATGAAGTAATTTCCTTCGCCAAAAACAGTCCGGTACTGTTCCGCCATCCGGTCGGCCTCTGCGAAATTTCCCCTCAGCAGATGGGCCGCAATTTCGCCGTGAAGGCAGGCGCTCAGGCCGATCAAACCCTCATGGTATTGTTTCAGGATCTCCTTGTCTACCCGCGGCCGGTAGTAAAAACCATCCAGAAATCCCGCGGTCGATAATTTCATGAGATTCCGGTATCCCTGCATATTGCGGACCAGGACGATCAGGTGATGCGCCGTCTCCCCGATTCCATAACCGGTCTTGTCGAAGCGGCTCTTGGGGGCGACGTACAGTTCGCAGCCGATGATCGGTTTGATCCCGTACTGATAGGCGTGCTTGTAAAAATCGATCGCACCGTAGAGATTTCCGTGATCGGTCATGGCCACGGCGGGCATCTGATATTCCTTCGCCTTCTGGAAAAGATCGTCGAGACGAATCGTGCCGTCCAGGAGACTGTACTGCGTATGAACGTGAAGATGAACGAAATCGGCATGCTTCATGTTATTCCAGCCAGTAGTTCGGGGCTTCTTTTGTGATGATCACATCATGGACATGGCTCTCCCGGAGTCCGGCGGAGGTGATCTTGACGAAACGCGCCTTCTGCCTCAAATCACCCGTCGTTCTGCATCCGACGTAACCCATGCCCGCCTTGAGTCCGCCGAGCAACTGGTGAATGCTGGCCGATATAGATCCCCGGTAGGGAACCCGTCCCTCGATCCCCTCCGGAACCAGTTTCAGGTTGCTTTCCATGTCATCCTGATAATAACGGTCCATGCTGCCCATTTTCATGGCCTCCAGCGAGCCCATTCCGCGGTAGACCTTGTAGCTCCTTCCCTGAAAGAGGATGGTTTCCCCCGGGCTCTCTTCCGTCCCCGCGAAAAGTCCGCCGATCATGACCGAATGGGCGCCCGCCGCCAAGGCCTTGACGATATCGCCGGAATATTTGATCCCGCCGTCCGCGATAATGGGAATGTTGAATTTTGCACCCATTATATAAGCGTCCCGGATCGCGCTCATCTGCGGAATCCCCACCCCGGCAATGATTCGCGTCGTACAGATGGAACCTGGTCCGACACCCACTTTGACCGCATCGACGCCGGCCTCGATCAGGGCTTTGGCCCCCTCCGCCGTCGCCACATTCCCGGCAATCAGCTCACATTCCCGGAAATGGGCCTTCGTATCCCGCACGGCGTGCAGAACCCCCGCAGAATGTCCATGGGAGGTATCGATGACGATGACATCGGCACCGGCCGCCAGCAGGGCATCGATCCGCTCTTCCCGATCGACGATTCCCACCGCAGCCCCGACCCGAAGTCTCCCCAGCGAATCCTTACTGGCAAGAGGATATTTTTTAATCTTTTCAATATCCTTGATCGTAATCAACCCTGTCAGATGGTAATTTTCGTCGACGACGAGGAGTTTTTCGATCCGGTGTCTGTGCAGAAGCTTCTTGGATTCCTCCAGAGAGATGTGAGACGAGGATACCGTCACCAGATTTTCCCGCGTCATAACATTGGCTACCGGCTGATCGAGATCGGTTTCAAAACGCAGATCCCGGTTGGTCAGAATGCCGACCAGCAACCTGTTCTTGACGACCGGCACGCCGGATATGCGGTAACGATTCATCAGTTCAAGGGCCTCTCTCACCTTCTGTTCCGGTTCGATGGTGATCGGGTCCACGATCATCCCGCTTTCCGATTTTTTCACCTTATCGACCTCGATCGCCTGCCGTTCGATGCTCATGTTCCGGTGGATGATTCCCATCCCCCCTTCCTGGGCCAGGCAGATCGCCGTCCGCGATTCCGTGACCGTATCCATGGCCGCGCTGATGATAGGAATATTCAGACTGATGTTGTTGGTCAGCAGGGATGCTGTATCCACATCGCGCGGCAGGATGTTGGACTCCGCCGGAACCATCAGCAGGTCGTCAAAAGTCAGCGCTTCAACAATATGGTCATCTAACATGGGGACCTCCATTTTCGGTTTTTTGGTTAATGGCAAGGGGATAAGAACGACCATCCACGGTTATAAAATAACGATCCTGATGGGGATCATGTTCAATATTTACGGCAAATTGATAATAGGCATGACGGGAAAAACGCGCCTCATGTCCGCTTTTTTTCACACGGCAATAGGGAACATTATTTTCCCCGATCCGAATGGTTTCCGGGTTCAGTTCCTCACAGCTTCCATCCGAAAGCGATATGACCATGCACGGCCGCCCATCTACCCCGGCAAACCCCGAAGATACGCTTTGAATGATGTACGGAACATCGTCCACCTGGACACGACAATGTTCGTGGCCCAGCTCAATTTGATAATTTCCCTGGGAATCCCGTCGGAGATGTTGATAGAAATATTGAACGATTTCCATTCTCGTCATCTCCATATTCCGAAAATACCATACCCCGTCCCGATCAATTCGGATTTCAGGCGATTCATTCTGGGGTTGCTCAGCCATTATGGCTCTCTCTTAAAAAGTGTCCCTCCCCGCACAGGCGGGACTCCTTTTCTTGCGGGAATGGCAGAAAAGCGGTCCCCGGATTTCATTGGAACCCATTGCCATTTCCAGCGGTGGTTTTCCTAAAAACTTCGTCTGCTGTCCAAGAGCATCGTAACCGGTCCGTTGTTGACCAGCTCGATGGACATCATGGCTTGAAATTCACCTTGGACTACATTACTGATTATAGCCTGTGTTTTCTGGATGAAGTAATCGTAAAGCAATCGGGCACGATCCAGATTCTCCGCCCCCGTAAAAGAGGGTCTTCTCCCTTTCCGGCAATCCCCCAGAAGGGTGAACTGGGAAACCACCAGCATTTCCCCTCGGATATCGAGCAAGGAGAGGTTCATCTTTCCGTTTTCGTCTTCAAAGATCCGGAGATTCATAATCTTATCGGAGAGATAATCCGCATCGTTTTTCCGGTCACCTCGTTCAATCCCGAGAAGGATCAGGAGGCCTTTTCCGATTTCGGATATCCGCTTGTCGCCGATGAGGACTCTAACTCTGTCAACCCTCTGTACTACAGAACGCATATGACCCGCCTTGATGGATACGACATGTTAGCAACAAACCCCATCGGCTTCAAGCTAATTCTCGGGATCTCTTACCATAGACAACGGAATGGCATGAAATGAATGATGTTCTCACAAAAAATCGGAAAAGCCACGATTTGGGGAAGGCTTCGGAAAAAGTTCCAGAGGCAAGGCGCGCGACGACGAAGGAGAAAGTTTGAACGCAGCATATTGACTTTTTATGTATCCATCGCGGTACGCATTTCTTTAACGGAAGTTGAGCACCTCGGTCACGGGAAGTGTGGAGATATGCGTGAATTTACTGGATTTGGGACTGTCCGGCGGAACCAGGTCCATGACCCTCGAGAAAACATTTTCTATCAGGATTTCCCGGTCCTCTTGCTTTCGGCGAATACCGTAGCGTATTTTCTTTCGTTCCTCTTCACTTAACCTGCTCATAAGATTCTTGGTTGTCCAGATGGAACCGTAACAGCCTATGTCAGACAAACGACCTGCATAATTGACGGAATCGCCGAACGCCGTAAGTCCGATCGTCGGCGACGCCGGCGGGATCGTTCCAAAATATTCTTCGCCTTCATTGATCCCGATGTTCATGAACAGGTCATTAAACCATCCCTTGCTGATTTTCCATTCATTGCTCAACTTCTTCATGCTTTCCCTCAACTCCAGGGCGCAGAGAATGGCATTCATGAGATAATTGGGATCGCGATTTTTAAGGAAATAATAGACCATACCCTCGCCGGTATGCTTCCCGTGGGTGCCGTAATATTTTTTAACAGAACCTTCCATGCATTTCCAGATCTGATGGATTAGGCTGAAATATTCTTCGGGGGGCAGTTCGGCACAAATCCGGACGGATTCCTGAAGATCCGCAACCAGAACCGAAAAGGAAACGAGAGAAGTTGTTTTTTCACGGATTTCCCCCTGGCCGTACACGGCATATCCTTTATCTTTTGACGTCTCCGCATCATTTTCCGGGACCTCGGGGAAAAGCTCTCCGGACGACCTGTTGGTTTTCAAAGACAGCAGCGAACCGATTTCCTTCATGGAACGTCCCTCTTTTTTATACAGTTTAATTTTTTCGATCGTACCCCATACAGAATCCTGGAAATAACCAATCTGTTTTGCCTTGATAGACGGATCATCTGGTTTTTTCACGATCGGCCGGGGGATCATTCCCATTTTTATATAATTATTCAGGGTTGCGCGTGATAGACCCGTCCTGGCCAGTACGGCAATGCTGCTGATTAAACCTACTTTCCCCGGTTCAGCCATGATCAGTTCTCCATATTTAGACAGTTCGTTATCGTGGGATCAGCAAAGAGAATCACCCCTTTTACGTTCTTATTTATACAATTCAAGTGGATTTGTCAAGATATATTTTTTTATACTGTCTAACCGAACAGATCATCATCTGATAATTTAAATTATTATAACAATAAATTGGACAATACAATATTATCTTATACATGAATATATTGACAAGTTTTCCCAGGGGATTGTCATCCCGGCCAATATGTGTTAATTGTTTATTTATGAATCGCCACATTCTTCTCATCAACCCCTGGATCTATGATTTTTCCGCATATGATCTCTGGTACAAGCCGCTGGGGCTTCTTTACTTGGCGTCCCTTCTCCGCGTAAATGGGGTCCGTATTTCATGGATCGATTGTCTCGACCCGGATCATCCGGATATGCGCCATGAGCCTCATGTCCGGATGCCTAAAAGAAAATCTTCCGGAGAGGGATCCTACGCGGCAGAACGAATCCCGAAGCCGCTGCCACTGAAATCGATTCCCCGGAATTTCCACCGTTTTGGCATGACCCCGCGCGTTTTTCTCAACACTTTGAAGTCAATCTCCAAACCCGACGTCATCATGGTTACATCAATGATGACCTACTGGTATCCAGGTATCTTTGACATCATCTTGCTTCTAAAGATGACCTATCCCGGCGTGCCGGTTGTCCTTGGTGGAAATTATGTGACCCTCTGCCCGTGGCATGCATCCCTTTCCCGAGCGGATTTCTGCATGTCGGGACCGGGTGAATTATCCCTCCCCCCACTTCTGAAGGATCTCTTGGGCATGGATATGCCTTTCCTTCCCGATGTTCAGAATCTCGATTCATACCCCTACCCTGCCTTCGATCTCACCCGTCAGCGGGATTGCGTCCCGATCTTGACCTCCCGGGGCTGTCCATACCGGTGCAGTTATTGTGCTTCCCACCTTCTCACCGATCGTTTTCGCAGACGGGATCCCTTTCGCGTTGCCAATGAAATCGAATACTGGTATTCCCGGTTTGGAATCAAAAACTTTTCTTTCTATGACGACGCCCTTCTGGTGAATACTCAGGAAATGGCCATCCCTCTTTTGCATGAACTCATCCGGAGACGATTGCCGGTTCAATTCCACTGTCCGAACGGCCTTCATCTGCGTGAAATCACGCCGGAGCTGAGCTCGCTTCTGTATAGAACCGGGTTCCGAACGATCCGTTTCGGATTCGAAACCTCCGATTTGATCAGACAGAAGGAAACCGGAGGGAAGGTCAATAACGAAGAATTCAGGGAAGCCGTCCACCATTTGAAGCTTGCCGGTTATCGACCGCAGGATATCGGCGTCTATATACTCTGCGGGCTCCCCGGACAATCGGCGGATGAGGTCCGGGAGAGCATCCGATTTGTCCGCTCCTCCGGGGCGCGCCCGCTCCTGGCCGAATACTCACCGATACCGGGATCGGATTTGTGGGATGATGCCATCGCATCTTCGCCTTATCCGATCGACACAGAGCCGTTATTTCAGAACAATACGCTCCTCCCCTGCAAAAGTGCCTCTCTATCCTATGGAATGTACCAGACCCTGAAACTTATGACGAGACTTACGCCTCAGTCTGAAGACTCTTGACAGCCGGTACGAATATCGGTATAGAAGGGTTGAGGATTACCATCCTTTGGGGGGCTTCTTTTTTAAAGACAACCCTGATGATAGATCGTCGCATCCGTAGAAAAACGCAGACACCGTTGCACCGCCGATGACCTTCTTTGAAGATGCGTGGAGACAGGGGATTTGTTTTGACCACCGGCCAGGTCCGATTTATAATGAACGATTGAGGGAGACGAAGTCCATGGTTTGCCTCTGGTGGGGGAAAATGATACTGATCGGCTTTTTTTCGCTCTTTTTTCTCGTATTCGGCATCGAGACCCTGATCGGCGCCTTTCATCTCCAGAATCCTCTGGAGTTCATCATGTATTTTTTCTCCGCCAGTTTCATGATTCTGGTGAGTCTCGTCGGAATTCTCTACCCGGCGTTTCAGGTTCATGCCCATCTTAAAACGGGCATGGGGGTTAATCATGATGAGAAATAGTTCTTCCTCTTCTCTTCACCGTCTCTTTGGCGGACGTCCGTTCAGTCCCGGCGCCAGGCTCTCTGCCCTGGGAATTTTTCTCCTCCTGTTTCTCCCTTCCCTACTTTTGGCTCAGGAGCTGGGGGAAAGGGTTCAACGTTTTACGCTCAAAAATGGCCTCCGGCTGCTTACGCTGGAGAGGCATCTCAGTCCCACGGTTGCCCTTTATATCCGCTACCGGGCCGGGGCAGCGGATGAGGCGGACGGCAAAACGGGAACGGCGCATCTGCTCGAACACATGATGTTTAAGGGAACCAGAACCATCGGAACCCGGGATTACCTTCGAGAAGAGAAGATTCTCCACCGGATCGAGAAGATCGGAACCGCCCTGGATCGTGAAAAAGCGAAAGGCAAGGCGGCCGCTCCGGCCCTCATTACAACTCTCACCGATCAATTGATGACGCTTCAGAATGAACAGCGGCGTCTCACCCTCTCGAATGAGATTGACCGTCTGTACACGGAAAACGGCGCCGTCGGCCTGAACGCCTCCACAGGACAGGACCTCACCACGTATCAGGTCAGTATCCCCGCAAACCGAATCGAACTCTGGGCCAGAATCGAGTCCGACCGCATGGTTCATCCCGTCTTCCGCGAATTTTATACCGAGCGGGATGTGGTGATGGAGGAGAGGAGGCAGCGCTCCGAATCGGATCCGGATGGAAAACTTCTCGAAGGCTATCTCGCCGCGGCTTTTCTCGCCCACCCCTATCGGAGACCGGTTCTGGGATGGCCGGCGGATATGAGATACCTCGATATGGCCTACATGAAGAGGTTTTTCAAAAATACACACGCCCCGAACAACACGGTCATCGCCATTGTCGGGGATATTCAACCGTCTGCCGTTCGGAAGATCGTGGAGAAATACTTCGGCCGGATTTCCCCGCAGAGGCTTTCTTCTTCATGGATCACGGAAGAACCCCGCCAGTCCGGAGAAAGGCGGGTCGAGGTGATCTTTGCCGCCGAACCGCAGATGATCCTGGGCTACCACAAACCGCCCCCTCCGGGATTTACGGATCACGTCTTCGACGTCATCGAATCCATCCTCACCCGGGGACGGACGTCGCGGCTTTTCAAAGCACTGGTTGACGAAAAGCGTATTGCGGAAAACATTCAGGCGGTGAATGGTCTGCCCGGGGGGCGCTATCCGAATCAGTTCGTCCTGTTTGCCACACCGCGCCACCCCCATGACTGCGGCGAGCTGGAACAGGCGATTGATCAGGAAATCGAAAAGCTCAAGCGGGAACCCGTTTCCAGTACAGAACTGGAAAAGGTAAAAAATCAGATCCGGGCGGATTTTATCCGGGGGCTCGATTCCAATGCAGGTCTTGCCGGTATGCTCTCCTATTATGAGGCGCTGCTCGGAGATTTTCACTACCTGATCGACTATACCGGCACCATCGACCGGATCACCCCGGAGGATATCCTCCAGGCGGCACGAACCCATCTGACGAAGGAAAACCGAACGGTTGCCACGCTGGTCAACAACCATTGAACTATATTGAACGATGACGCACAAACCTATCTTTAAGAATCAATCGCTCCGAATTCCGGTCATCTCCCTGGGGATGATCTGGCTTCTGGTCTGTTCCGGATGGGTCTTGGCCGCGGCCCCCCCGCCCATTCCCAACCCGGACCGTATCCACTATAAACCCCTTTCGTTTGAACCGCCCCGTGTGGAGCGCGTCCTTCTCGACAACGGGCTGCGCCTTTACATCCTTCCCGACAAGGAACTCCCCCTGGTTCAAATCAAGGCCGTCGTCAGAACCGGCAGCATGTATGATCCCCCCGGCCTGGAAGGACTTGCCGAGCTGACGGCCACAACGATGAGAATCGGGGGAATGGCCGGCATGAGCGGCGACGCCGTGGATGAGGCGCTGGAATCCATGGCGGCGACCTTTCACGTCTCCGTAAATCGGGATTCCGGCATCTTTGCGTTTTCCGTCTTGAAGAAGGACCTGGACCGGGGCTTCAACCTGTTTTCAAGGACTTTGATGCAACCCTCTTTCGAGGAAAACAAGCTGATCCTGGGCAAGGATCTGAAGATCGAGGAATTGAGAAGGATCTTCGATGATCCGCAGAAACTCGCCTTCCGGGAATTCGGACGTCTCATGCATGAGGGAAGTCCCCGCGGGAGGCTTGCCACAAGTGACTCCATTCGTGCGATCCGGAGGGATGATCTGCTCCGCTGCCACAGGCTCTTCTTTCACCCGATAAGCATCATGATTTCCATCACCGGAGATATCGAGAGCAAGGAAGCGAAAATCCTCATCGACCGCTATCTTGGGAGCTGGACGTCGCCGGAGGGAAAACCGGAAACCCCTCCCCTCCCCCGGCCTCCGAAAGGAAATATTTTCTTCCTGACCAAGGAGGTGCCGCAATCGATCGTGATCTTCGGCTGGCCGGCGCCTGCCAAAAGGGACGTGCAGTTCTATCCCTTTGAGGTTCTGGACTTTATCGTCGGCAGCGGTGGATTCCGCTCCCGGATTTTCCAGGAGATCCGGACCAATCTGGGTCTGGCCTACAGCACGGGCAGTTTTTATAATGCAAAATCGGATTACGGCCTGTTTGGCGCTTATGCCTTGACAAAATCCGAATCCACCGTCAAGGTCACCACCCGGATCCGAAACATCCTCCGGGAGATGGGCGAAAGACCGGTTCGCCCGGAGGAACTGGAAAGGGCGAAGAAGGCGATCCTGAACAGTTTCATTTTCTCCTTCACGTCTGCGGAGCAGATCGCATTCCAGAAACTGATGATCGAATATGAAGGTCTGTCGGATGATTTTCTTGTCGCCTATCGCTCCAAAATCGGAAACGTGAGGGCCGAAGATATCCGGGATACGGCGTTACGGCATCTTACCCCGGGCAGCGCGATTATCCTGATCATCGGAAACGACCGGGTTTATCAGGACATTTCTGCAAACTTTGGTAAGGTCACCCGGATTGAGGCCNNCGACAAAGGATGGACGCCATTTGAAGCCCAAGACGCAAACCAGCATCGCAGAGAAGGTCGATTTCGCCAATAATGACATCCTGCGCAATCTCTGTGGAGAGCAGGACAGAAATATCAGGCTCCTCGAGAAACTCGCGGCGGTCAATCTCGGGATCCGGGGAAATGCGATCTCCATCAGCGGCGACCGCATCTCCGTCCTTCATATCCGGAATCTTCTCTCACAATTGTATGAAATCTCGGGGAAGGGATACCCGCTTTTTCCGGCGGATATCGAGTACGCCCACCGGATCCTTTCCGAAGACGCCGCCGCGGATCTCGAACGGATCTTTCTGGACACGGTCTTCATCTCGTCCAAAAAGCGGATCATCACCCCCAAGAGTATCGCGCAGAAACTGTACATCGATGCGATCCGGAACGCGGACATGGTTTTCGGCATCGGACCGGCGGGAACGGGAAAGACCTACCTGGCAATGGCCATGGCCGTCGCCACATTGATGGAAAAGAAGGTCAACCGCATTTCCCTGGCCAGACCCGCCGTCGAAGCGGGTGAGAAGCTTGGGTTTCTTCCGGGCGATCTTGCGGAAAAGGTCAATCCGTATCTCCGGCCCCTCTATGACGCCCTTTTCGATATGCTCGATTTCGACCGGGCCTCGGCCCTGATCCACAAAGGGGTTATCGAGGTGGCGCCCCTCGCCTTCATGAGGGGCCGGACGCTGAATAACTCCTTCGTCATCCTCGACGAGGCCCAGAATACGACGTCGGAGCAGATGAAGATGTTCCTGACGAGGCTCGGATACGGCTCCAAGGCCGTGATCACCGGGGATGTGACGCAGATCGATCTCCCGACGGACAAGGTGTCCGGTCTCGTGGAAGCGGAGCAACTCCTCTGCAAAACGGAGGGTATCCGTTTCGTCCACTTCTCCGAGTTGGACGTGGTCCGGCATCCGCTGGTGCAGGAGGTGATCCGTGCTTACAACCACCTGGATCGCCGAAAAAGAAAGAATGACGGCCGACTGAAAGAGGGAACGAAAAATTTACGTTGAGGCGTACAGAAGGTCAGGCATGTCCATTTCAATTCAAAATCGGCAGAAACAGCAGAAGGTAGATATCGGCAGGGTGCGGAGAGGCCTGAAGCGGCTTCTGAAGGAACTCGACTGCGAAGGCAGCGAAATCAGCCTTCTTCTGGTCGATGACGATCAGATCCGGGAGATCAATAAGAATTATCTTAAAAGAGATCGCCCAACCAATGTGATCTCTTTTGCGATGACGGAGGGCGCGTTCGGCGACGTCCATCCGGAGATCCTGGGGGATATCATCCTTTCCGTCGAAACGGCCGCCCGCGACGCCCTGACCGGCCATCTTGATTTCATGGATGAAGTGGAATTTCTTCTCATCCACGGTCTTCTCCACCTCCTGGGATACCACCATGAAAACGTAGCAAGCAGGGAAGCGGAAAAAATGAAAAAGCTGGAACGGGAACTCTTTTTCCTCCGGCGGCATTACCATCTCGACTGATCATAACCGGTCTTATTGAACCCGAATCACCTGTCCCGGATGGATGTTCTCATTTTTTCCCATCCGGTTCAGTCGGAGCAGCTTGTCGAGCGGGATGTTGTTTTCCCGGGCGATCCGATTCAAACCATCCCCCTTTTTAACCGTGTACTGCTTCGGGGCTGTCGATTCGGAGGCATTTCCCGACGCCGGTTTCGTCCCCGGCTTGACTTTCCCCTTTTTTTCTGGCGTGTTCCCCTTTTTCCATTCCTTACCCTGGGTTTCCACCTCGTTTTCCTTCGCAAGCCGAAGCGTCTGGCCAATTCTCAGGGTGTCATTCTCCAGATGATTGATTTTGCGGATCTCCGCAACGGAAATACGATACCTTCGTGAAAGGGATGCCAGTGTATCCCCCTTTTGAACCTGATGGCGGATGTCCTTGCCGGAATGGGTCTCCTTTTCAGCCGAATCCGACCTTTTGGCGCTCCGGATGGGTACATTCAACCTCTGGCCCGCCACCAAACGCTTCTTCGACAAATGGTTCGCGGAGCGGATCGCCTCGACGGAGGTCTTGTATTTCTCCGCAATGGAGGCCAGGGTTTCCCCAGGCCGCACCTTGTGCTTGATCAACACCCCGCGAACCTCCTGGAAAGAGGCGCGAGGTTTATCCGCTTGCGGAATTTCAGCGACCATCTTGAGCAGCGGTTCCGCTTTCTCGATTGGAACCTTCAATTTATAGGGTCGGTCCGGTGTCATGCGATATCGGAGTTCGGCGTTCAGGATATAGAGGGTCTCCTCCGAAGTTTCCAGTTTCTGGGCTATATCCTGCAAACGCATACAGCGGTTTATCTCCGCGACCTCATAAGACAAAATTTCTGTTTTGGGGGCTCCCGATCCGAGATCCATTCCGTATTTTTGCGGATCCCTGACCATGAGCAATGTGGCGATAAAACGGGGAACATACCGCGCCGTTTCGTAGGGAAGACGCTGATAGAGGTCCCAGAACCGATCCAGATAATTGATGTGCTGAGATGCGATGGTGCGCATGACCCGCCCTTCACCGCAATTGTATCCGGCAAGGACCGTCAGCCAGTCGCCAAACATCGCGTGCAGATCCTTGAAATAATCAATGGCCGCACGCGTGGATTTTTCGACGTCCATTCGTTCGTCTACCCAGTCATCCCGGTTCAGTCCGTATTTATAACCGGTCGAGGGAATAAATTGCCATAATCCAAGAGCCCGAGCAGTCGACAATGCACTGATCTTGAAGCCGCTTTCCACCAGTGGCAGCCAGGAAAGCTCCTCCGGCAAACCCGCTTTCTTGAGTTCCCGCAAAATCACTGGCCGATAAATCATCGACCGCTGATAGGAGGTGATAAAAAAATCGCGTTCGACCGTCTGAAACTGACGGATCTCCTTTTCGACATCCGCATTGGTGACGATTGGGATCTCCCCGCGCTTTCCCTTCGCAACGGACGGGAGTGAATTGTAGATGGCCAATATCCGCTTTGAAATCATGAGACGAAGGTCGTCTTTCTGCCGCGTGATATCCGGGTTGCCGTTGGCGTCGATCAGTAGGGCATATGCCTGATCCAGCATTTCGAGGGCATCTTCCAGTTCGCCGTTCACCCAGTATTTATGGGATTCATCCAGCAGCAAGAGGGCTTCTTCCATGAGATCCCTTTCCGTCTCCTCCTCGCGCACACTGCGCGCTTCCCGAGGATTCAATTTTAAGGGATTCTGAATAGGATTGTTTTTTACCGTCTCGCTCTTCTTAGACGGCTCCGACGATAGGATCGGCGGAGGACCTCCGGCCGGACCGGGAGATTTTATCAGCCCATCATTCCCTTTTAGAGAATCAGCAGGATTCACCGGCGGGGGATCATTTTCCGGGGAAAGAGGTCGTACGGTTCCCCCTTTCTCCGAAAGATCGATCTTATTATGGAGAGCCGATTCGCTTACCGGAGGCTGCGACGGCGACGAAGACGGAGACTCCGCACGAGCCACATTCTGAACAGGAGGCGGGGTTTGTTTTTTCAACGCGTCCTGGTTGAACGTCGCGCACGACGAAAGTGTCAAACTGCCAAAACAAACGATTATGATGATCATTGGGATCGTAGAAATCTTATTTCGGAACATCTTCGACTCCTTGCTGACCCATTTCAATTCGCCCATGATAGAAATACCGCCATCCAGGACTTCTCCATCGCACGAAGTCTAATCCATTTATGGCCGCGCAATGCTATACCATATTTTCCCATTGCACCCAAATTTTAATGCAGCAGATAGGCCTCGATGAAATCGTCGATATCGCCATCCAGAACCCGGTTGACGTTGCCGGTTTCGAGGTTCGTCCGATGATCCTTGACCATTTTATACGGATGCAGCACGTAGGAGCGGATCTGGCTGCCCCAGGCAATATCCTTTTTTGTTTTGTTGATCTCAGCGAGCTTTGCATTCTGCTCCCGGAGTTTCATCTCATAGAGACGGGAACGGAGGTATTTCATGGCCATCGCCTTGTTCTTGTGCTGCGAACGCTCGTTCTGGCACTGGACCACAATTCCCGTCGGCAGATGGGTGAGCCTCACCGCAGAATCGGTCTTGTTCACGTGCTGACCGCCGGCGCCGGTGGAGCGGTAGGTGTCGATGCGCAGATCCTTTTCATCGATTTCAATCACGATCCTGTCGTCGACCTCGGGATAGACAAAGACCGAGGCAAATGAGGTGTGCCGACGTGCGCCGGCATCAAAAGGGGATATCCTCACCAGCCGGTGAATTCCGATTTCCGCCTTGGCATAGCCGTAGGCGTATTCACCCCGTAGGGTCCAGGTTACGCTCTTTATGCCGGCCTCGTCACCCGGCAGATAATCGATGATGGTGGCCTCGAGACCTTTTCTCTCCGCCCAGCGCAGGTACATCCGCAGGAGCATCTCCGCCCAGTCCTGCGCCTCCGTCCCCCCCGCGCCCGCATGAATCGACAGGATCGCGTTCATCGGATCCTGTTCGGAGCCGAGCATCATCTTCAGTTCATCGGCCCGAACGGCGGCATTGAGCCTTTCCAACTCGGACCGGATCTCTTCCTGGGTCTGATCATCCTGCTCCTCGGAGACGATTTCAGAAAGAATCCGAAGATCGTCAAGGCTGTTTTTTTGCTGTTTCCATTTCTCGACCGCATCCGTCAACCGGCTTTTTTCCCGGAGGATCCCGCTCGCCCTTTCCGGTTCATTCCAGAAACCGTCGCGCAGGGATTCCTTATCCAGTTCCCGGATACGCAATTCTTTTTCAGGGATGTCAAAGACAGACCCCGAAATGTTCGATTCTCCGGGCCAGATCGATCAGGGTGTCACGAATTCCTTCCAGCATTTTTCCTTCTCCTTTGTAGGATAAAATAGTACGGGATCAACACGATTCCGCACAAGTAAACGAACAAGTCGCCATATGCCGTATAAAAGGTCTTTTCGTCAATGTATTTCACCTCACCCTTTAGAACGGTTCTTTCAAATATGCCCGTTTGGGCTAGGATTTTCCCTGTCGGATCGATGATGGCACTGATCCCGGTATTGGCCGCCCGGACGAGGTAAAGGCGGTTTTCGACCGCCCGGAAAACCGTCATCGAGAGATGCTGGTAAGGCGCCGACGTTGTTCCGAACCAGGCATCATTGGTGATATTCACGAGCAGATCCGCTTTCTTCCGTTTGTAATCCCTCGCGGCTTCCGGAAAGATCCCTTCATAGCAGATCAGGACACCGATACGGTGGCCCTCGCTCACGAGGGGATCGAATCCTTTCCCCGGCCGGAAGTCGCCGACACCGGCGACAAGCTTGCCGATGAAGGGGAAGAGTTTCCTCAGGGGGACATACTCCCCGTAAGGGACCAGATGCACCTTGTCATATCGGCCTGCAACGGCCCCATCGGATCGGAGCAGGTACGCGCTGTTCATAAAGGAAACCATCCCGTTTCCCTCTTCATAGCGCGGGCTGCCGAAGAGCAGCGGTCGACCGGATATCCGGACCAGATCAAACACCGCCTCCCGCAGCGGACCGGGGTGTTCAAAGTAGAAGGGCGCCGCCGTTTCCGGCCAGACGATGAGTCCGCCCGGTGCAGGGATGGCACGCAGGGAGAGGGTTCGGTATATATCCAGTGTTTCCGACTGGTAGCGTGCGTCCCATTTGATATTCTGATCGATATTCCCCTGAACGAGGGCCACCTCAACGGTGGAAGCCTTCTTCAACGATTCGTGAATTTCTGCCGTGCGAAAATGACTGTATCCATAGACGACCACCAATATGGCGCACGCGGTCGCGATCTCCGCTGCCGGATATCTTCCCCTCCGGAATTGTGCCGTTAGAACATTGTACAGAACCGTATTGATTAGAACGATCGTGAATGTGATTCCGTAGGTGCCGGTGATATCGGCGATCTGGATGATGTTTTCGTAGAGGTATTGGGAATAGGCCAGATTTTCCCAGGGAAAGCCCGTGAAGAGATGAGACCGGGCAAATTCAAGGATGGTCCACAACAGGGGGGCCGACAGAAAAACAGCGTTTCCTCTTGCCCGCAGGAAAACAACCCCCATGGCAAAACATGCCGTGTAGAGGCTCAGGTATGCGGCAAGGAGCAGCACAGCCGCAATCCCTGCATAAACGGGAAGATAGCCATATTGCACCACGACATAGAAAATCCAGTAGAGGATTCCCACGTGGGCGATCAGACCAGTGAGAAAACCGGTTTTAAACCCCTCCCAGGGTTTCGCATCCCGCAGGGCATAGAAAAGGGGAACCAGCGCCACCCACGCCAGGATGCCGCTTCCGAACTTCGGAAAGGAGAGAAACAGAAGAAGGCCGGACAGGAGGGCCATCGCCAGACTCGAAAACGGTTTCCAATGCGTCGTATAAAATGTCATGAATCTCTATCTCTTAAAGCGCACACAAAAATTCCGGTCGGAGCGTTTCAATGTTTCTCTACTCCAGAACGTGTTCGATCATCCGGTTCCCGCCTCCCGAATATCCTCTTCGGTTTCCGCGAAGGTTTTGATTCTGAATCTTTCACCCTTGTACGTCGGGCAGAAGGGGCAACGATTGTGTGAACAGCCTACGGTGACCTGGAGAAGCAGGCTGTCCGTCTCGCTCGGCGGTCTGATCATCATCCCTTCGTACTTCATCCTGCGGATTGTCCCTTTCCCCAAGCCCTGTTGTCAAGTAGACTTCAAGAGTTGCCGTTCACAATACAAAAGGGGGTTGACCATGGTTGGTCAACCCCCTTTTGGCGATTGGCGGGGTCGATGGGACTTGA
>PLLC01000033.1 GCA_003141195.1 Syntrophaceae bacterium | reverse complement strand
TTGCTGCGGGGTAGTTCATTTGAGGGGCTGGGCAAAAGCGCAGCTTTTGGCCAGCCCTTCTCGAATGCAATGTTAGGCAGACACACGATTTGATACCTCAATCAGATTCATGTCTGGGTCACGGAAATAAACCGACAGAATCGGACCTGCTGCTCCTGTGCGCTGAACTGGCCCCTCGATTAAAGTCACCTTGCATGAAGATAGGTGATTCACCACCTCGGCTAAGGGAACTGAGGTGATAAAGCATAAATCGGCTGAGCCGGGGGTTGGCTGTTGAGCCTTTGGCTCGAAGTCGTTTCCTTGTTGGTGCAGGTTTATTTTTTGTGACCCCAAAGATAAAGCCGTGCGACCAGAGCCGAATTTAACGATTTCCATGCCCAATACACTTGAATAGAAGGCGCAGGTGGTCTTGATGTCTTTGACTGTCAGTACGAGATGGTCAAGGCTGTCTATTTTCATGGGTGTGAAGACCGTATGCCTAATGTAAGAAATCACCGGCGCGAGGAACGAGCGTCCGGCGTATGCGCTTGTTGTGCAAGCCGTATGGAAACCCCGTCAGAAACAGAGAGCCAACTGAGCAGGGATCCTGCAATGAGCATCCCACAACCCAGCCACAGACTCGGTCCCGGCACGATGGCGAGGTAGAGGCAACTCGCAATTGTGGAAAACAACGGCGTCATGTAGGAACCTGCTGCGACCAGCACCAGGTTGCCGGTTCGCATGGCGGTGTCCCACAGCCCGTATGCCACGTACGTCGCCATCCCGAGGAAGACCGCCTCTGCGATGGAACGTACGCTCCACGCACGCGGTTCATGTACGCCAAGACATATCAGGAGCAGTACGACAGCCGTGACGGACAGGAATATTTCCACGCCGCCGGTTGTGCTGCCGCCAGCCCACTTGCATGCCAGAACGGAATACAGGGCCCAGGCTACCGCGGCAGCGAGTCCCAGTGAGTAGGCTGCAGGGTTGGTTTCGACATTGTGGACGAATGACCGCCATGACACATCCGTTCCGTGCGTCAGGACAAGAATAACGCCCAAGACAGCGAGCACCGTGCCCGGGAAAAGAAGCAGAGTGGCCGCCTTGCGGAGAAGCGTCACGGATAAGAGGAGCGTCAGTGCAGGCCAGAGATAGTTCAGAAGCCCGATCTCGAGGACCTGCTCCCGGTCCGTGGCAAGTCCGATTGCAAGATACAGGAAAAGCATATAGGCGATGAAAAGCGTGCCGCAGCCGATCAGATAGTTGCGCGGGAGCTGCCGGATTTGCCGCCGGTTCGCGTCACAGCCCACAAGGCGGGCCAGGGACACTGTGCCGGCGACGCTGTAGACTGCCGCCGCGGCGGTCACAGGGCCAAGTTGTTCGGAGAGGCTTCGAGCAACGGCGATCGTCGTACTCCATAACAGGATTGCGCCAAAGCCTCCGGCCGTGGCAAAGATCCGCACTCGATCGGTTTTCTCAACGCGTGGCTCTGCAATATGTTTCATTGCTCTTTGTAGGTGCACAACGTTTGCGATGAGGGGCGGGAGACAGGCGGCGAAGCCGCTTGTTGACCGTCCCCTCGATCGCGTTGTTGGGCGGGAACACTGTCAGCCGACGTTTCAAGATGCCGTCCGCAGTGGCCTGAGCCAGCCGCCGACATATTCGGCGACCTCTTGCCACCGAGGCTCGGCCACGACCCAGTGTGCGTGATTCTCGAATTTCTTGTAGGTCGATACTGCCTTGTACTTCCTCGCCACTCGGCAGACGACCGATGCGGGGGTGATGCGGTCTTGGGCGCCGGCAACCACCAACACGGGGCAGGTCACTTTGGACTCATCAACCCTTGACGCACCCCTTGAGTCGAAGAGCCAATAGCCGATCTCGAACGCCGCCCTCCCGGATTCATAGACGAACCTGTCATAGGTTTCCTTCTGTTCGTTCTCCGACAGCAGGTGCAACATCGAATAGACCGCCTCGCCAAATGTCTGGCGCATCGGTTTTCTCCAGAAGCCCCATTTCGTCTGGACGGACCAAAAGCTCCTTATTACGGACGGCGTGAGGGCCACGATGCCGGACGGTGATGCGGGAGTGAGCAAAACAAGAGCCTTGGCGAGTCCCCTGGCCCCCAGAATCTGGGCCAGCAGACCTCCCATGGAGTGGCCCATCAGAATCGGTTTCGCGCCGAGTTGCCTCACCTCCTGTTCGAGGGCCTCGGCGTAGTCCAGCAGACTGGTCGTCCCGAGACGAGGGTCCGGAACGCCTCGCGGGTCCATGTCGTGGTAGGGTAATGTGGTAGAGACGCAGCGGTATCCTTCCCCCTCAAACACACGCCGGTAGTTCTCCCAGTACCACGGCCCGCCCCACATTCCGTGAATCATGAAGATCGTGTCAGCCATTTCTCTCCCTCCTTACGTAACTGATTACCGTCCAACGCAGAATTAAGCGGTTCGCCGTAGGCGATTCCGGCGGCGTAGCCGCGAACTTGAATCTCTTCGGGTCCATTCCCCGAGGCTTGCCTCGCTAACGTCATTCCCGCGAAAGCGGGAATCCAGGAAAGGAAACTGGATTCCGTGTCAAGCACGGAATGACATCCAATACCCCGCTGCTTGCGGCGGGGTAGTTTATTGACTTGTTAGAAGGGGTCATTGATACCATTGACCTTGGTGTTGCAGCCAACCAGCCACGTGAGAACCCTTCGGATCTCGATGCGTCCAATGCAAAACGCCTCCTTTTTCATTCCATTCGTATTCGCCGTAAAACTGAACAAAATCACCTTCTCGAAGAGAGCTAATTCTAGGTGCAAGATCGATGTTATGTGCAACTAAGAGCGTTTGACCAGAAGACAACTTAAGTATGAATTTTTGATGCCTGCTGCCGCTGTTGTCGTCTGGCAACAGCCTCGTGACGACACCTTGGCCAGAAACCTGCAGATTACTTACATGGTTTGAAAATGCATTGGCGATGACTGCATCGGACTTACCGGTGCTTTGTTCTGAAATTGACGACGGGACTTCGTTTAATGTCGAGCCGTTTTGACTACTAAAAAACGTATATCCAGCGAATAGAACCGCCGCAACGAGCAAGAGTTTTTTCATGCATGCACCTTCTAACGAAAAGCTCAGCGGGAGCCCGCAAGTTGGGCTTTCCGCTGCAGCGTCTCGTTAGGCATAGCGTTTTTCATAAATTCATTCCGATTCTGTGCCCATACCTTAGCTCGTTTTGTCCAGGCACCATTTGACTCCGCCTCGACAGGCAATGAATAGGAAAACGAAGCAGAAGAGAACGGCCAACTCGCCTTTGTTCAACGCCGGGAAGATATTAGGTCCGATTTGAAACTTCCAGTGGAATTGAAAATAAGCCACGGCCATCATGCCGCTGCAGAGGAATGCCGCTACCCGTGTTTGAAATCCCATCATCACCGCCAGCCCTCCCACGAATTCAATCAACCCGCCGAACCAGAGCTGGGACCACACCGGTGGCTGGGACTCGGTCAGCACCCCCAGGATTTTCTGGGCGCCGTGGAACATAAGCATGAATCCCGCCACGATTCGCATCAAGGCGTATGCGTAGTCCGCGTACTTCTCAAGCTGTTTCATGAGTGCATCCTCCTTTTAAGAAATTTTGTTGCTTCCCTCAAACCACAGTTTATGGCGTTATCCTTCGTGAACCCTCTCCCGGCAAAGGGAGGAAAGGGAAGAAAACCGGCGCACAACATAGCCATCAGCGAGAGGCCGTTTTATGGCCGATNNCCTTTTGCCTCTTCCGGCTTAACCTTTTTGATATTCAGGTAGATTCCATATCATTACAGGCTGCATGTATTAAGTTCCGATGGTTCCATAATCGCAATTTTGTTTCGCTTCAGATATTCCGGGAAACCGTATAGACGCTCGCCCTTGTACTCCATCACCACGGCATCGGCAGGGCAATTATTCAGACAGCCGAAGCAGGCCAGACACTTATCCCGATCAACCGTTTGCTGGGAGGGATTGATGGCTTTCGTTGGGCATTTTCTCACGCAGGTTTGACAGCCAATACATTTTTGGGCATCCACCGTATGCTTGCTGATCGCCTTCTTGTTCAGCCAGACCAGAGGCAGCCAACTCAATCCTTCCCTCAACGCTACTTCATATCCGACAGAAATGGTTTCGCCGAGGGTAATTCTTTCCATAACATCTGCAGTAAAACGGCGCACCTGATCAAACGTTGCCGCATTGGGCAGATGTTGCCCGGAAATCTGATTGGGAGTGTTCCAGTTGGGCGTTGGATACGAAGCAATATTCCTAAAGGTATCCCTTCCAACAGGGACTCCGCCTTTGTCCGCCAAAAGTTTGAGAATGTGACTTGACGCGTTATGCTGATTGCCTTCCGGGCCGCCGAAGGAAACAAAGGCTGCCACCGGTGTCCCCTTGATGGAAGGAATCGTTTCCAGCCACTCGCTGACATTGGCGGGAGTATCATAGTAAAATACCGGCGTACCGACAATGACGAGATCGTAATTCGACAGCAGGTTTTTATCGAATTCCTGCATATCGCATGCATCTACCGCAAGCCCTTTCCCTTTAAGGATGCAGCCGATAAGCCGTGCATATCTACGCGTTTGGCCGGTCTGGCTATACCATAAAACCAGCATCCTTTTCGGATTGCGCGTTTTTAAGTCAGGATAAGCTGCCCGGCTTTCACGCGTCAGAGAAACCGGGAGGCACAGAGCAGCACCTACAATTGCACTTTTCTTGATGAAGCCACGGCGTGTTTCCATATCGCCTCCTTCAAAAAGCAATTATAGAATTTACTTATACTATGAACGACTCCAGGCCGGCTCTATCCTCCTTTGGGTATCTGGGGCTAACGCCGCGCTCACCGGGAGGCGGGCGCCCTTTCCCGCCGATCCGGTGCAGCGGGTGGTTCGGCTCTTTCACACGGCATATCTATAATACCTCTGTAGGAGACGTCCACATTTCAATGGCAGCAATACCCGCCTCAAGCGACTGTCTCGAGAATACCTCTGCAATTGCCGGGAGAGTAAGACCTGATTGAGAGACGAATGTTGCCCAGCGTCGGTCAAGAAACACAATGTCGCAATAAGCCGTAGGGACTATGGTGTGGTAGAGATCGTGCCACTCCTTACCGGGCATCTTCATCTCTTTGTTCTGGAAGATGAAATCAAAACTACGGGAAGCGAGTTCGCGCGTCGCGGCACCGTACTTGGGTTTCTCGCGGCGTGCCGCACGGGACCTCGCGCACGACTTCTTCATATACTTGTCGTCGGTGCGGACACCACGGATGAAAGTATCCATTCTGTCTGCAAAGGAGTCGTAGCTCTGCACAAATACCATATTGTCGTTGCTTGAAAGGACATGTCTCACTATGTCGCTGATTGTCCACGACTTTGGCCAGTTTAGGGCCAGAAGGAATGTCTTGATTGTTGCCAAGTCCTCGCTGGGATTCTGGCCATTCCCTATGCCAGTCACAATCTGGTTCTCTCGCATTATCACTTCTTGGAAATTGATGTTGATGAAGCCGGTGTCAACGGCATCGATGAGGCGCAATATCTGTTCAATCTGATGGGCGTCCGTCTGTTTGAGAAGCTCTACCGTGTTCGAGACGGAAATGCGCAATGTCCCTGCCTTGCTTGTCATGGCAGATGTGAAGCGGGAGCAGAGCGTGCTTTCTGTTGCGATGTCGTTCAATGCCCAGTTGTCGAGATACACAATAGGCCTACCAAACGTCTCGACCAGCAGAGAAGTACCATCGTCCAGTTTTGTAGTCTCAAACATTTTGTTTCCTATAGCCGAACACGGAGGTCAGCCAGAGGCGGGTGCCCTTTCCCGCCGATTGGCTGCACCGCCTCGTTCGGCGGCCCTTACTGTGCTCCAAGAATCCAGCCTTCCTCCTCAACACATACGTGAATCTGCTGCTGACTCAAACCAACGGGCGTGTCGAAGAATTGACCGAGCATGTCTTGTTCATCGCGTTCTGCCACCCACTCGCACATAGCGCGGACCTGTGCGCGATCTCGAATCAACCCAGCACCACCACTCATGAGGACGTCGACCCTCTGTTTCACCACTCCAGGCCAAATTTCGGCGTGCAAGACAAAAGGGCCGCGCCCCGGCGACGGGACTGACGTGAACTGGACCTCAAAAGGCCAGACTCGACTGATCTGAACCAGTTCCGGGTGGCGACGGAGCCCGTAGACATACGGTATACCCACCAACGCTTGGCTACCGACACTTCCGGCTCCGTATAGTTTCCATGCTTCCTGTACTCGGAAGTGTTCTTCACGTAGTCGTTCTTCGACGATGCGATACCTTAGCAGGGGCACATTTCCTGCGGCCTGAAAAGGGAACCCGGGGTCTCGCGGTTGCAGAGCCGCTATCATAGTGCCGACCGGACATCCCCAAAACGGACCCTGATTGCCATTTGCCGCGATAGTGTTCAGTTCTCCGGCGGCGGCGAATCGATTGCTGACGTTGTTGGAGTGGTTATCTTGTACCCTGTCCGCCAATTCGGCCCAGACCGCCCACCATGATTGGGGGCCATGGGGAAGGGCCAGAGCGCGCGTAAAACCGGCAGGATATCCATACGGGAAGTCAAACCCGACGAGCACCTTGTGTTCTTGCCTGCTATGGTCCACCAATACGTCTGTAACGTGCTTGATGGCGCTGCTTCGCGTTTGGTGGTATGTCTCCTGCTGGCTGATGCGGGGGACGAGCTCGCCGACCCACACCGCATTTGCGGTTGGGCGTCGTGGGCTCGGGCCGTTCGCACCGCTCCAATCTACGAATAGGTATGCGTCAAACATAGGCATGAGTTAACCCTGGTCAGGTTCTCTTGTGCCGAACATAGTGTAGACCGCCGAACAGCGGCCTTGTGTCACTGCGAAAGATTATTTATGTTTGCGTAAGATATTGACATAAGATATGATCTCTGTCAAACGAAAACAATGGAAACCATATTGGATATTAAAATTCCGCAGATGATGACAGAAGATGAAGCTCTTGGATCAGGTTCGGGAAGTCCTCCGGAAAAGGCATTAATCCATCCGCACGGAACAAGCCTATGTGGATTGGATCAAGCGATATATCTTTTTTCACGGTAAGCACCATCCCCAGAAAATGGGCGCGAATAGATGTCCCGGCGCGGGGCGGAGCATGAAACGGAGTGGCATGCAGGTGAATCATAGCCTGGAATTGAATCAGGGGAGGGTAGTCGATTACCGGATCCGGACCTCCCCGCGGGCGCGGAATGTCCGCCTGCAGCTCTCCATCCGGGATGGGCTCACGGTGGTGGTGCCCCGGAATTATGATCACCGCCGGATCCCGGCGATCGTGGAGAAGAAGAGAAGCTGGATCGAGGCCCATCTCCGGCGGTTCGCGGATATTTCCGGGGCCGTCGACCGGAGACCGGCTGCCGTGTTGCCGGAGACCCTTGAACTTCCGGCCCTCGGGGAGTCGTGGCAGATCGAGTATTGCCTGACGAATACGCGGGTCGTCGGGGTGATCATCGAGCAGCCGGGGCGGATCACCATCTACGGCGCCGTTTCCGACCACGACGCCTGCCGCGAGGCGCTGAAGCGCTGGCTGCACCTCCGGACGCGCGAGGAGCTGGTTCCCTGGCTTGCCCGTCTCGCCGAGCAGAGCGGTTTCAAGTTCAACGAGGCCCTCATTCGGGGGCAGAAAACGCGTTGGGCGAGCTGTTCGTCCAAGGGGACGATCAGCCTCAGTTTCAAGCTGCTGTATCTGGAGCGCGATTGGGTCCGCTGCGTCCTGCATCACGAGTTGTGTCACACGGTCCTGATGAACCACTCCCCCCGCTTCTGGGCGCTTCTGGGCGGCCTTGAGCCGGAATGCCGGGCGATCCACAAGCGGATGCGCGACGGCTGGAAGCGGGTTCCGGCCTGGCTGGAGGAGCGGGGAGGGGAAAACGGACCCGGGGATGTCCGATTGTAAAAAGGGGGGAACGGATGCTGAGCAAGGAAGAGATCATCGAAAAGGCGTACGAATGCGGCTTCGAGGATGCGGGCGTCACCACGGCGGAGCCTTTCGACTCCCAGCGGGCGCTCCTCGAAGGGATGCGGGAGGAGTACGGCTGGGCGATCCAGTCGGGCCTGGATCTGATCGCCGGGACCGACCCGAAGACCGTTCTTCCCGGGGCGAAGTCGATCATCGTGCTGGTGGAGGCCTATTTCCGGGAGGCCTTCCCCCCGTCGCTCGAGCGCCACTTCGGCCGCTGCTACCTCGACGACGACCGGATGATCGGGAACCGCCTGGGGAAAAGGGTCAAGGCCTTCCGGTCCTTTCTTCGGGACAACGGGGTCGATTCCAAGGTTCCCTTCCATCTTCCCCAGCGGCTGGCCGCGGCGCGGGCGGGTCTCGGGACGTTCGGCAAGAACTGCCTCTTCTATTCCCGGAAGGTGGCCGCCGGCGGGTCCTGGGTCCTCCCCATCGCCGTTGTCGTCGATCAGCTCTTCGCGCCGGACGAGCCGACCCTTGAGATCGGCTGCCCCGACTGGTGTCGGAACGCCTGCCTCGCGGCCTGCCCCACGGGGGCGCTGAAAGGCCCGCGGAAGCTCGATCCGCGCCGCTGCATCTCCTACCTCACCTATTTTGGCGGCGAGATGACGCCGCGGGAGTTGCGGGCGCCGATGGGGCTCTGTGTCTACGGGTGCGATCGCTGCCAAAACGTCTGTCCCCGGAACGCCCCCTGGCTTGCCCGGGAGCTCAGGATGAACGAAAAAGCGGCGGGGATGGCGGGGGATTTCCGCCTGGAAAAGCTCCTCCGGATGGACAAGGCCTGGTTTACGGAAAAGATCTGGCCGCACATGTTCTACATGTCCGATGCGGACCTCTGGCGGTGGAAGACGAACGTTGCCCGCGTCATGGGGAACACCCGGGATGAGGCCTACATCCCCCATTTGACGGAGGCCTTCCGCCGGGAGGGTGACGAGAGGGTGAAGGCGATGGCCGCCTGGGCCCTCGGCCGCATCGGTGGCCCGGCGGGGAAGCAGGCCCTTGCGGACTTCCTCCCGGAGAGCGTCGGCCTTGTCCGGGCGGAAATAATCGCAATGATGGAGGAGCCGTCGCCGGATCGGTTTCGGGCATGACCGGGAGGGTCAGGGGGGCGCATCGCTGCGCCGATCCTTGCGGAAAACTAATCCTTGACATCAGCGGCAATAAAGCTTATAGGGACCGTGCTTTAGAATTTGGTTTTGGCTGTCTCCCCACCCAGAGCCTGCAATAAAGGCTTCTGGGTTTTTTTGCGCCTGAAAAATAGACAGGCCTTGGGGGGTCCGTCCAGACCGGAAGAAGACAGGAGGAATATGGCAAGACAAGGCCAGGACAAGTTCATCAAGCGGCAAAAGGAGCTCGAGCGCATACGAAAGGCGAGCGAGAAAATGGCCAAACGGCAGCAACAGAAGAAAGACAACATTACAAAGGAAAATGAATGAGTTTTAAACAGTTTAATCTACACACGCAGATCGAAACGGGCATCGAGGCCCTGGGTTACACGGCGCCGACGCCGATTCAACTTCAATCCATTCCCGCCATTCTCCAGGGCAAAGACGTCATGGGGATGGCCCAGACCGGAACGGGAAAGACCGCCGCGTTTGCGCTTCCCATCTTGCAGCGCCTGCTGAGCGGCCCGCGCAAAAGGCTCCGCGCCCTGATTGTCGCCCCGACACGGGAGCTGGCGGAACAGATCCACGAGGCCATCGACGGGCTGGGACGGGCGACGAAACTCAAGAGCGTCACCATTTACGGCGGGGTGAACAAGAATCCCCAGATCCAGAAACTCCGCCAGGGGGCCGAAATCGCCGTATCCTGCCCGGGACGCCTGCTCGATCTCGCGGAACAGGGTGAAATCAACCTGTCCGGGATCGAAGTCCTCGTCATTGACGAGGCGGACCGCATGTTCGACATGGGCTTTCTGCCGGACATCCGGAAAATCCTGAAACGGCTGCCGACAAAGCGGCAGACGCTGCTCTTCTCCGCCACCATGCCGGACGACATCCGGAAGCTTGCGAAGGAGATCCTGCATGACCCCGTCACCGTCCGGGTTGGTGAAGGGGTTCCCGTATCCACGGTTTCTCACGCCCTCTATCCGGTGGAGCCGCACCTCAAGACGGCCCTGCTGATGAAGCTTATCGAGCGGACGGACACGGAATCGGTGCTTGTCTTCGCGCGCACGAAGCACCGCACGACGCGCGTGGCCGAGCAGATGCAACGGGCCGGTTTTCCGGTCGCGTCGTTGCAGGGCAACCTCTCGCAGAACCGGCGCCAGGATGCGCTCAGCGGCTTCCGTGAAGGAAAATATCAGATCCTGGTGGCCACCGACATCGCCGCCCGGGGGATCGATGTCTCCGGGATATCCCATGTGATCAACTACGACATGCCCGACACGGTCGATGCCTACACGCACCGGATCGGCCGGACTGGCCGCGCCGCGAAGACGGGGGACGCCTTCACCTTTGTGACGCCGGAAGACAGGGGCTTTGTGGTGGATATCGAGCATGTTCTCGGGGAGAGAATCGAAAGGCGCACGCTGGAGGATTTCGACTACAACGTGCCGGCGCCGGCAGGCGGCGGAGGATCCGACCGCGCAAGGTATTCCGAGCGACAGGGAAGACCGGCGAATGTTTCGCGATTCAGCCCGAAGAAAAGGGGTGACGATTCCCAGCGTACGGGACCGCGACCTTCGGGACGCCGGAGCGGCGGAAGATCGCTGGACGGATTCTCTCAATATCGAAGTTTATCCAAAGCGAGATAAAACGTCTCTGCTGATTTACAGAACAGGATCTCGTACAGTTTGGGTCTGGCCGTGGTGAGGATCACGCGGCCGCCGAAACCCGCCGCCTTCTTCAAGGCGGCGGTTCTGTTTTTCACATGTATCCGCGGGTCGCCGATCTCCCCGATGCGGTACACGATCCGGGAAAACGGCCGGGAGAGCCCCCGGGCGTCGAACGCCCCTCCCGTGTGGTACAGGTCGGCGACGTCCCGGGCGGAGACGCGCGGCGGGGGCGAACCGTCCGGGGCGGAGAAGGTGACCCGGTCCTGGACCAGAAAGCCGTCCCGGGCAAAGAAGCCTTCCGTGACGTGGAGACCGAACTGGGAATTCCGCCAGGTGAGGGTCACCGGTTCGCCGTCCGGCGCCACGACGGAGAGGATCTTCTCCCCCCTGCCTTCCTCCGTCAGCTCGATCCGTGTGTAACCCGAAGGGGTGACCTGCGACAGAAGCCCAAAGCCAAGGAGCGAGAGAGATATCAGGGTGATGATCGTTATGTAGCGGCGCATCTCCTGCTTTCCAGCAGGCTGTTGAAAAACGCCCATCTGCTGCGTTTCCCTCATCTTTCGCCGTTCAACGTACCGTAAAGTACGCCTCACGGCTCAGGATTTCGGGGGCCTTGCATCTGGGCATTTTTGAACAGCCTGCAAAATAGACTTTTTCAACATGCTGCCAGAAGGCCGCTTTCGGGGGGTAACCTTCGTCGGGTATCCGCGCCACCGGGTCCCGCAGCCCCGTTGTCCCAGAGTGCATCAGGGGTGCACAGGGATCGCTTCCTTGCGGGTCAGCCCTCCGCCCCGCGGCGGGGGGCTGACCCGCAAGGATTTTGCGGACGGTCTATTTCAGCGCGCCCTTCTCCTTGAAGAACTTCTGCGCACCGGGGTGCAGGTACTTGAGCGCATCCGGGGTGACCTGCCCGACGGCCATGGCCGGCGTCAGCGCCGTGGCCTCCTTCCAGACCGCCGAGAGCTCGGCCTTGTTGTCGAAGATCGCCTTCAGGATCTGGTAGAGCCGCTCCGCCGGGAAGGTGTCCATCGCCTGGAGGACGGCCGTGATTCCGATCGTGTCGATATCCCGCTCCACGCCGTTGTAGCAGCCCTTCGGGAAAATCACCTTGTGGAAAACACCGGGCTTCCCCTTCATGATCTTGTCCGCCGCCTCTCCTGCCACCGGCAGCAGCACCATCTTGACGCCGGGGGTGGAGGCCATGTCGATGATGGAGCCGGTCGGGATGGCGCCGCTCCAGAAGAAGGCGTCGATCTTGCCGTCCTTCAGCGCCGCGACGGACTCGTTGACCCCGAGCTTTTCCTTCTTGATGTCCTTGTTCCAGTCGATGCCGAGCGCCTTGAGCACATAGTCGGCCTGCTCCTCCGTGCCGCTGTTCGGGGCGCCGACGGAGACGCGCTTACCCTTGAGCTGCATCACGGTCGTGATGCCCGTGCCGTCCGTGGTCACGATATGGAGCGGCTGCTCGTAGAATCCCATCACCAGCCGGATCTTGTGCTTGCCTGGGATGCCCGGAACCTTGCCGTCGTTCGCCCAGCCGATGTGATAGTCGTAGGCGAAGGCCATTCCCGCCTTCCCGGCGCCCAAGAGCTTCATGTTGTCGATCGCGGCCGTGGTGGCCTCGGAGGTTGCCTCGGTGTTGGGGACGTATTTGCCGATGATTCCGCCGATCGCGCCGCCCAGCGGATACCAGACGCCGCCGGTGCCGCCGGTGACGATGCTGAAGGAAAGCTTCTCCTGTTTGGGCTGCTGAGCGTACACGCCTGCCGTGATGAACAGCGATACGGCAAGGACGAGCACCACGTATGCAACTGTTTTGAACCTTCGCACGTTCATGACACACCTCCTCAAATTTGAAAAAATACAATCACCAGGACGATACCATTTTGACCTGACCTTCTGCGTATCATTTCCCTCCAGGGCGAAGGCCGTGGAGAAGGATAACCCGTCGAGGGTTGGATAACTTCGCATTTACTCTCAGAACGAAGCCTCGCTTTTCCGGGCGGGGCCGCGCGTCATCCGCAGGTGGTGCAGGATCATCAGGACGCCGGCAAAAAGCGGCGCCAGCCCCGGAATGGACCAGCCGATGGGGGCAATCACCATGGCGAAGGCCACGATGATCAGCAGCACCCGCTCGACCATGGGGAATTTCCTGCGCATGTATCCGATGATGCCCAGGGAGACGAAAAACAGGGAACAAACGCTCGTCGTCATGGCCAGGAGAAAATCGGGCCAGTTTCCCCCCACGATGAGGAGGCTGTAACCGACCTTGGTTGTCGAAAAGTAGAACGGCACAAGAAAGGCCGGCAGGGAATACTTCCATGCCTGCATCATCGAGCCGAAGGGGTTTCCTCCCGTGACGGCCGCCGCCGCGCAGGGAGAGAGGCCGACCGGCGGGGAGACCTCCGAAAGGACGGCAAAGTAGAAGGCGAGCAGGTGCGCCACATGCATCGGGATGCCGAGCTTGACCAGGGCCGGCGCGACCATCACGACGGTCATGATGTAGGTCGCGGTGATCGGCAGGGAGAGGCCGATCAGCATCGAGGCGAGCATGGCCAGGATCAGCCCGGCCAGCACCGACCCGCCGCTCACGGACATGATGATGGAGGAGATCTTGAGCCCGAGGCCCGTCAGCGTGAAGGTCCCGACGATCAGGCCCGCGGCGGCCAGGAGCACGGCGACCGGAAGCATGTTCTTCGCTCCTTCGATCATCGCCGTGATGATCTTGCGGGGGGTCAGCCATTCATTCCGGTCCCGGCTAAGGAAGCTGGTCAGAATCGTCGCGCCGATCGCGCCGAGCGCCGCGTATTCGGGTGACTTGTTCCAGATGACCAGCAGGGCCACCAGAACGACGATCGACAGCAGGTGATACCCCTTGGTGAGCATCACCTTCCGGACGGTCTTGGCTTCGGCCTCCGGGGGGGCGAAGCGGTATTTGCGGGCCTCCAACTCCACCATGAACAGCGTGCCGATATAGTAGAGGATCGTGGGGACGGTCACCATGACGACGACGTCCCAGAAAGAGACGCCCAGGAACTGCATGATGAGAAAGGCGGCCGCGCCCATCAGCGGCGGCGAGAGGACCGCCCCGATCCCACCTGTGGCGATCAGTCCGGCGGCCATGTTCGGCGAATAGCCGGCCTTCTTCAGGATCGGCCACATAATCGGCGTGACGGACATGGTGGTCGCCACGCCGCTTCCCTGCGGCCCGCCCAGGAGCGCCGAGGTGATCACCGCGCCCCGCCCGGCGCTCGCCGATTGTCGCCCCATCGTTGCGAGCGATAGATCCAGCCAGAAGCCGCCTGCCCCCGCCACGTCCATGAAGGTGCCATAGACGACGAAGAGCATCACGAACGAGGCGCTGACCGAAAGCGGCACGCCGAAGATCCCCTCCAGCGTCATGTACATGTGGCCGACAATACGGTCGATGTCATAACTTTTATGAGAAATGATGTCCGGAAAGTAATTCCCGAAATACATGTAGAGCAGAAACCCCACGACGACCAGGGTGAAGGTGTTGTCCACGATGCGGCGCGAGATTTCCAGCAGAAGGATGATCGCGACGATGCCGAAGAAGAGATCCAGCGGTTCCGGAAGCGTGGAACGGCGGATGAACTGGTCCATGTCGATAAAGGTGTAGGCGATGGTGGCCACGCCCAGGAGGGCCAGGATCAGGTCCAGCCACCGTGTCCAGCGGCCCGCGTTCGGCCGGATCGGGTAAACCAGAAAGGCCAGGCCGAAAATGAAGGCCATGTGGACCATCCGGAAGGCATAGGTTTCCACAGGGAATATGGCGCCGTAAAGCGACCAGCCGACGAAACCGACATAGAGCGCACCGATCGCTATGGCCGCTTTCCCTTGCATTTTGCGCATCTCGCGTAGCCTCCGTATTCTATTCTATACGGTTTGCCCATATTGGACGACTTCGTAAGCTTTTACGGAGCCGCCCCAGATGGAATACCGTGCCGATTTATTGCGAGAGAATCAACTTTAAGCGGCTGCACTATAGGGGAAGGTTTTTTGTGTGTCAAGAAAAGATCGGGGAAAATCGAGAAAGGACCGGAGACAGACGGCCGATTCATGGTGATCCGGCTTCATCCCGCCGTGTCCGGGCGGGATGAAAAGGACAGCATTCCTTCATTCTCCGCCGGCCGTCGCCTGCGTCCTTTTTCCGACCGCCAGCTTCTTCAGGTTGGGGAGGATGATCCCCGCGATGATCAGGGTCATCCCCAGGACCTGGTAGAAAACGATATTCTCGTTCAGGACCAGAAAGGACATGACGACCGTCGTGACCGGCTCGAAGGTCGAGAAGATTGACGTGTAGGCGCTTCCCACGGTTTCGATGGCGCGGAAGAGGAATATATAGGCGATGGCCGTGGGGATGAGGCCGAGGGACAGGCACAGCAGGAGCTGCCGCCCGTTCAGATCGAACGCGTGGAGGGGGTTGTGGACCGGGAGAAAGGCGAGGGCGGCGGAAACGGAAAAGGCGAATCCCTGGATCATTGCTGCGCCATTACGCCTTCTCGATCCGGATCTTTCCCGTGGTAATTCGGACGGGTGTGGACATGACGTCGCCTCGCGTTTCGATTTCCTGCCGCGTCATCCAGGTGGCGGTTACTGCGGATCATAGGCCCGCCGTGCAAAAATTTCAACCGTTTTCTCCCCGGTAAATGATGGAATCGGATCCCGCAGAAAGAGCTTGCAATGGGAGGTCATTTCCATTATAAGGGCGCCAAAACGGCATGCCCAGAAGTCGGATTTGATGTATTTGATTACTTTGCTTCGGGTTTCCATAGATACGCAGACGAGATAGACCATAACTTAGCACACAAAAGACTTGGCGAACAGGGTATCGGTATATCTGATTTCCGGTGGCAGTGGAGCACGGTCGCGCCACACCATTATACCGACTGTCGCGAGTATTCCATGCACTTCGATATCCGTTTGGGTAAATCCAGGAGTGCACCAAAATCCCGGTCAGGCCTTACTGCCAGGGTCAGGTGGCAAGTGTTAGCTCGCGACGATTTTACTTGCCAGTACTGCGGGAGGCGACCACCCGAAGTACCCTTGAAGTAGATCACAGAATCTCGATGGCAGATGGCGGCACGGATGATCTCGACAATCTTTTTTCTGCATACACTGTGGTAGGTTGAAAAATATG
>PLLC01000036.1 GCA_003141195.1 Syntrophaceae bacterium | reverse complement strand
CTAATGAATTAGAAATGGTATAATTGGGTCACCATGCTCCGTTGCTGCTTATTCCGGGCGATGGCGACCAGCACTTTTTTCGGGACGGTGGGGTCCTGGCGGCATTCGTCCTGGATCTCCTTGGGGGATTTGTTGAGGAAGAGGGCCTCCGAGATGGTGGTTGGGGATTTGCCGATGATGCGGGCCAGATCCTCCTGCATGTACGGATGGTCGTCCATGAGGCGCTTCAGCGCCTCGGCCTCCTCGATCGGGTTCAGATCCTGGCGCAGGAGGTTCTCCACCAGCGCGATTTCGGCGTGGTTGTCGCCGTCGATGAAGACGGCGGGGACGGAGACGAGGCCCGCCTTCCGCGCCGTGGCGCAACGCCGCTCGCCGGCGACAACGTACACCAAGCCGGTCTGCGGGTCCTGCTGGCAAACGATCGGTTCGATGATTCCGACCTGGCCGACGGAGGCGGTCAATTCTTCGTGGGCCAGAGGGTCCAGGTATTTCCGGGGCTGCGTCGGATCGGGCTGAAGCTCGGCCAGCGGGACGGGTGGAGTTGATTTGGAGCATACGTCGCCATGAAAAGTTCCTCTTTCCTGATGAAAGCATAGCGTGTTGAAAACGTGGCCGGTCCGTGCCGGGCTTATACCCTGCGCTACTTCCCGGATTCCGGCATCAACTTCAGCCCCCAGGGGCGCGGCGACAAAGGGAAAGAGCGAATGCCGGGCTGCCCCGTTTCCCTTGCCGATCTTTTTGGGGAGGCCTTCGCGGCATCCCCCATTCTATCCTATTTGGTTTTCCCTTTCGCTTCCTCCGCCCGGAGCTTGAGGCTTTTCTCCCGCCGTCGGCGCTTGCGGTCCAGTTCCTTTTTCCGTTCGATCTTCTTGTGCTGGCTCATGACACCTCCTTAAGGTATTACAGCGGCAACTAAATACAGCAATGCATGATCGACGTTTACAGGAAATACGGGCATCGCACAGATTTAATGGTCATGTTTAATTGCCGGAGTAATAATAACGTTATCGTTCCCACGCTGGAGCGTGGAGCGATGAAATTCCTGCTTTCCCGCCTTATATCTCCCGGATGATGTCCACCGGGTGGATCTGCGTCGCCTTGAACGAGGGGTAGATCCCCGCCACGATGCCGGAGAGGGCCGAGGCGGCGAAGGCGACCAGGAGCCCCAAACCCGAAACGGTGACAGGATAGCGCAAAACCCGCGCGATGGCAAGGCTCATGAGGAATCTGAGGAATCCCGCCGCCATGCCGATGATCCCGCCGCCGACCGAGATGAAGGAGGACTCCATCAGGAACTGAAGGATGATGTCCCGCTTCCGGGAGCCGACGGCCCGCCGGATGCCGATCTCCACCCTGCGCTCGTTCACGATGAGGATCATGATCGAGAGAATGCCCAGCGCTCCGATCAGGAAGGAGGCGGCCGCCGCGATCCTCCCCAGGACCGTGATCAGGTCCATCGCCCGGCTCTTGAGGGCGGTCACCTCCTTCAGATCGACGACGCCGAAGTCGTCCTTCATCTCCTTGCGGATCCCATGCCGCACCCGGAGCAACGCCTCGATCTCCCCCCGGAGCGGTTCGATCGCCTCGGCGCTGACGGCCTGGATGTAGATGATATTCACATTTTCCTGGTTGACGAAGTCGCGTAGAAAGGTCTTCAGGGGGATAAAGAGCCGGTTGTCCTGGTCGTTCCCCGCCAGATCTGTTCCTTTCTCCGCCATGACCCCGATGATTTGGCAGGGGACCCGCCAGATCAGGATGGTCTTTCCGACGGGGTTCTCCTCCCCGAAGAGTTTTTCCGCCGTCGTGCGGCCGATCAGGGCGACCTTGCGCTGAAGGCGGTCATCCTCCTCGGTAATGGGGCTCCCCTCCGCGATCTCGAAGTTCCGGACCTCGCCGAAATCCGGCGTGACGCCGTTCACGGCGACGGCCTTGAGGACCGTGTCCCCCCGCCGGACCGGGAAGGCCTTGAAACCGGACGGGGAGACCCGTGCGGCGGCGGGAAGGGCGTTTGCGATGGCCTCGGCGTCGCCTTGCGTCAGGTTCGTCGCCCGGCTGATCAGCGGGATGTTCGGGCCGTAGCGTCGGATCTGGCCGCTCAAGACGATGATCAGGTTGTTCCCGAGGTTTGAGATCTCCTGCTCCGTCTTCTTCAGGGCGATCTCGGCCTGGCGGATCTCCGGCCGCGCGAGCACGGCGTCGGAGAGGGCCTTGAGCTCCGGGACTGTGCCGCCCGCATCGAGGCGCCCCTCGGCGTTCCCTTCGGTCTCCTCCGGCCGGCCGATCAGGGAGTAGAGCTCGGAGAGCGCCTTCCGGAGATTCCCCTCCGCCTGGACGACGTTGAAGCGGGCCTGTTCCAGGCGGACCGAGGCCTGGAGGGCCTCGGAGAGCCTCGCCGCGCCGAGAGACCGCCGCCCTTCGGCGACCTCATAATCCTTCCCGGCGTCCTCCAACTGGACCTTCCGCTGATCGAGGACCTCGCGGCCGGCCAGCGCCGTGTAGAAGGCGACCTTCACCCGATAGTCCAGTTCGAGAAGGTTTTTTCGGAGCTCTTCCCGCTCCATTTCGAGGTTGAACCCGGCGATGTCCCGGGAGGCGCGGCGTTTGCCGTCGAAGAGGCGGTAGGAGAGGGTAACGTCGTAACCGGACGAACTGTAGTAATCGGCACGGTCAACGTCATGGCGGTCCCGGAACGCAGAGGCGTCGAGGCTGGGGAGATAAGAGCCGAGCGCCGCCCCGTAGAGGGCGTCCGCCGATTCGACCTTATTCTTCGCGGCCTGGTAGGAGGGAAGGTTCTCCCGGGTCTGCGCCAGGGCCTCTTGGAGCGTCAGGGCCGAAGCCGCCCCGGTCAGGGCGGGCGCCAGGCCCAGGATGAAACCGATGAGGACCGCTTTTTTGAATATGATCTTATCCCCGTGCTGATAGAATCCGTTCGCCAATCTCTGATCAGCTATTCAGATATTGGAATATGAATTCATTTTATGAATTTCTGTTCCCGATGCGTGCAAAATGAAATTTTGTCAAGAAAAATTCCCCGTCGGCATTTTATCATGAGTCCATGGGGAGGTGGAAGGGAATGATCATGCCGGAGGTGAAAAAAAAGGGCGCGGACCTACACATACCCTGTTGAACCAATACCCTTGTCTAACGGGAAGTCTTGATGTAAAGTGTCCGATATCGAACCCGGGTGCTAAGGAGGCGCAACATGAGCGACCGTATGTCTTTGGAAGAGAAGTGCATCAACACGATCCGGTTTCTGGCGGTGGACGCCATTGAAAAGGCCAAGTCCGGCCACCCCGGCATGCCGATGGGGGCGGCGGCCGCGGCCTTCACCCTCTGGACGCGGCGCCTGAAGCACAATCCGGCCGATCCGCTCTGGCCCGACCGGGACCGCTTTGTCCTGTCGGCCGGGCATGCCTCGATGCTCCTCTATGCCCTCCTTTATCTCTCCGGATACGACCTCTCCCTCGACGACCTGAAGGCCTTCCGCCAGTGGGGGAGCAAAACACCCGGCCATCCGGAACGCCGGCATCCCGCAGGGGCGGAGATGACGACGGGTCCCCTCGGCCAGGGTCTGGCCGCGGCGGTCGGGATGGCGATCGCGGAGGCCCATCTCGCGGCCCGGTTCAACCGGCCCGGCCACCCGGTTGTGGATCACCGGACTTACGTCTTCGCGAGCGACGGCGATCTCATGGAGGGGCTCTCCGCCGAGGCCTGCGCGCTGGCTGGCCACCTCGGTCTGGGGAAGCTGACCCTCCTGTACGACGACAACCGGATCTCCCTTTCGGGGACCACGTTGCTTTGTTTTACCGAAGATATCAACAAGCGGTTCGCCGCCTCCGGCTGGCAGGTGATCGCCGTCGAAGACGGGAACGACACGGCGGCGGTCGACCGGGCGCTCGCGGCGGCGGAGGCCGAGTCGAAGAGGCCCTCGCTCATCCGCCTCCATACGACGATCGGCTTCGGGGCGCCCGGGAAGCAGAATACCAGCGCGGCGCACGGTTCGCCGCTCGGGGCGGAGGAGCTCAAGGCGGCCAAGGAGAACCTCGGCTGGCCGGTTGATCCCCCGTTCTTTGTTCCGGAGGAGGCCCTCCGTTTTTTCCGTGAGGCCGCGGCCAAAAGCGCGAAAAAACAGGAAGCCTGGAAGGAGACCTTCCGGCGCTACGCCGCTGCATGTCCGGAGGCGGCCGCCGAATTCGAACGGGTCATAAGGGGCGAGCTCCCGGCCGGCTGGGAGAAGGCGCTTCCCGTATACGGCCCGGGGACGAAGGACGTGGCAACGCGCAAGACGTCCGAGGCCGTCCTCCAGGCCCTCGGGGCGGCGATCCCGGAACTGATGGGGGGCGCGGCCGATCTGAACCCTTCCACCTTCTCCTGGCTCAAGGGGATGGGCGATTTCCAGAAAATGGGAGAACCGCCTGCCTGCCGCGAAGGGGCGTGCGGCGGGGATTGGAGTTACGGCGGCCGGAATATCCATTTCGGCGTCCGGGAGCACGCGATGGCCGCGATCGCAGGCGGGATGGCGATGCACGGGGGAATCCTCCCCTTTACCGGGACCTTTTTCACCTTTGCCGACTACATGCGGCCGTCGATCCGCCTGGCCGCCATGATGGGTCTTCAGGTGATCTACATCTTCACCCACGACAGCATCGGCGTCGGCGAGGACGGCCCGACCCACCAGCCCGTCGAGCAACTGATGAGCCTGCGGGTGATTCCCAACCTGACGGTCATCCGCCCGGCGGACGCCAACGAGACGGTCGAGGCCTGGCGCATGGCGATCGAAAACGGGACCGGTCCGACCGCCCTCATCTTCACACGCCAGAACCTCCCCGTCGCGGACCGTTCGACGGTCGGTCTGGCGGACGGTCTCCGGAAAGGGGGATACGTCTTCTGGGAGTCGGGGGAGGGTGCGCCGGAGGCGATCCTGATCGGGACGGGGTCGGAGGTTCCGCTCGCCCTCGCGGCGGGAAAAACGCTTGCCGCGGAGGGAATCCGCGTCCGAGTCGTCTCGCTTCCGAGCTGGGAGCTCTTCGATCATCAGCCGCAGATATACCGGGATCAGGTCCTCCCGCCCGACGTGGGTGCGAGGGTCGCCGTCGAGGCGGGGGTCCGCCTGGGGTGGGAGCATTACGTCGGTATAACGGGGGCCGTCGTGGGGATCGACCGTTTCGGTGCGAGCGCCCCGTACCAGACCATCTATGAGAAATTCGAGATCACCGCCGCAGCGGTTGCGGCGGAGGCGCGGCGTCTCCTGGGGAGATAACGGAAAAGGGGAGGAAATGGCCATGACGACATCAATGACGTTTCGCCCGGAGTCCTGCCGGGCGGCAGCGGAGGAGGCCCGCAAGGCCTTGGCGGCCGGGCGGGTCGTGGAACGGATCCGGCGGAAGGATCATACCGTCTGGAAGTCCGAGCCTGCGGAGATCGCAAACCGCCTCGGCTGGCTCGACAGCCCGCAGGCTATGCAGAAGCGACTATCTGAGATCGCGGCCGTCGTTGAGGGTGTCCGTGCCGATGGCTTCAATTTCGCCCTCCTCCTCGGAATGGGGGGCTCCAGCCTCGCACCCGAGGTTTTCCGGAAGGTCTTCGGCGCGGCTGACGGCTTCCTCGACCTCGCCGTCCTGGACAGCACGGACCCGGGGGCCGTCCTCGGCTACGCCGAACGGCTCAACCTTCGCCGGACGCTCTTTGTCGTCTCCACGAAATCGGGGGGCACGGTCGAGACCTTCTCTTTTATGAAGTATTTTTATAACCTTGTTGCGGAAAACCTCGGGGAAGAGGAGGCGGGAAAACACTTCCTCGCGATCACTGATCCCGGGAGCGCCCTGGCGGATCTTGCCCGGGAGCACCATTTCCGCCACGTCTTCCTCAACGACCCGGAGATCGGCGGGCGCTATTCGGCCCTCTCCTGCTTCGGTCTCGTTCCGGCGGCGCTGATCGGAATGGATGTGAAGCTACTCCTGGAGCGGGCCGCGGCGGCCGCGGAATATGAATTTTCAAATAATAATGGAGCGATGAACGGGTCCGTCCTTGGGGCTCTTCTTGGGGAGTTCGCGGCTCAAGGCCGCGACAAGCTCACCTTCGTCTTTTCGCCGCAGCTCGCTGCTTTCGGCGACTGGGTGGAGCAGCTCCTTGCGGAGAGCACAGGAAAGGAGGGGGAGGGGATCCTGCCGGTCGTGGGTGAGGAGATCGGGCCGCCTTCGGTTTACGGAGGCGACCGCCTCTTCTGCTCGATCCGAATCACCAGGGACGACGCGGGGGAGAAGCAACTGAAGGCGCTCGCGGGGGCCGGCCATCCCGTCGTCGATCTTGTGCTCGCTGATCCCTTTGACCTGGGCGGCCAGTGCTTTTTCTGGGAGATGGCCACGGCGGTCGCGGGCTGGCGGCTGGCGATCAACCCCTTCGACCAGCCGGACGTGGAGGCGGCGAAGGTCCTCGCCCGGAAAATGATCGTGGAGTACCGCGAAAAGGGGTCGATGCCGCCGGAGACGCCGTCCCTGAAGGCGTCCGGTCTCTCCGTGTACGGCGTCGTTACGGCAGGGAAGCCGGAGGACGCCCTAACGGCGTTTCTCGCGCAGGCGAAGCCGGGCGCGTATACCGCGCTCCAGGCCTATCTGACGCCCTCTCCGTGGATGGACGAGGCCCTGCAGCGCCTCCGGATGCAGATCCGGGACCGTTTCCATCTCGTCACGACCGTGGGCTACGGGCCCCGCTTCCTCCACTCGACGGGGCAACTTCACAAGGGAGACGCCGGGGGCGGCCTGTTCATCCAGTTCACGGCGGACGATCCCCGGGATATGCCGATCCCCGATGAACTCGGACGGCCGGAATCCGTGCTCACGTTCGGCATCCTGAAACAGGCCCAGGTTTTCGGCGACCGGCAGGCCCTGCTCAATGCGGGACGCCGCGCGATCCGGATCCACCTCCACGGGGACCCGGCGGGCGGGATTGCCCGTTTGACGGCGGCACTGTGATGCCGCGGGAGGGGAAGATGAAGATCAGCAGCGTCGGTGAGATGAGGGCGATGGACCGTCAGGCCATCGAGAAGTTCGGGATCTCCGAGGAGATCCTCATGGAAAACGCCGGGCGGGCGGCATTCGAGATCCTCTCCGGGGAGTGGGGGGTCGCGGGGAGGCGGTATGTTCTCTTCTGCGGGGCCGGGAACAACGGCGGCGACGGCCTCGTCGTGGCGCGCCACATCCTCGCAGGCGGCGGGACCTCCCGGATCTTCCTTGTCGGGGACCCTGAGCGTTTCCGCGGGGCGGCAAAGACCAACTGGGAGATCATCGTCCGGCTTCCCATCGAGGTGAAGCGCGTCAAGGAGATCGCGGCGGTCCGATCGGCGGTCCTCCACGCGGACGGGATCGTCGACGCCCTGTTCGGGACGGGCCTCGACCGCGAAGTGGACGGCGTCTACCGCGAAGTGATCGATCTGATCAATGCGGCCGGCCGGCCGGTCCTCAGCCTGGATATCCCCTCCGGCGTCTGTGGCGATACGGGGGAGATCCTGGGGATGGCGGTCCGGGCGGACCATACCGTTACCTTCGGCCTTCCCAAGATCGGAAACTTGCTCTACCCCGGCTGCGGCCTCTGCGGCCGGCTCCATGTCACGCACATCTCCTTTCCCCCATCCCTGTATGACGATGAGGCAATCCCGGTCGAGACGAACGGCTTCATTCCGCTTCCGCCGCGTGAACCCACGGCCCACAAGGGATCAATGGGGGACGTCCTGTTTATCGCCGGCGCCGCCGGTTATTTCGGCGCCCCCTACTTTTCCGCCATGTCATTTCTGAAGGCGGGCGGGGGGTATGCGCGCCTTGCCGCCCCCTGGTCGATGACCCCCTTCCTCGCGACGCGCGGGAGCGAGATCGTCTTCGTCCCCCAGGCGGAAACCACGGAGGGTAGCCTCTCCCTGAAGAATAGAGACGCCCTCCTGGCGCTCGCCGGACGTGCGGACATGGTCGTCATCGGCCCCGGTCTCTCCCTCGCCGAGGAGACGCAGGCGCTTATCCGGGAACTGGCCGCCGGGATCGATAAGCCGCTTCTCGTGGACGGTGACGGAATCACCGCGCTGACCGGCCGACCGGAGATCCTCCGCGGCCGCCGAATGCCGACGATCCTGACCCCCCATCTGGGGGAGATGTCGCGCCTCACCGGAAAGTCTGTTACCGAAATCGAAAAAAGGCGGATTCCGATCCTCCGGGAGGCCTGCACGGATCTGAAGGCGTGGATCGTTCTCAAGGGTCCCCACTCCCTGATCGGGACGCCGGAGGGGCGGGTCTTCATCAACCTGAGCGGGAATCCGGGGATGGCGACGGCGGGGGCTGGGGATGTCCTCACGGGAACGATCGCCGCCATGAGCGGCCTGGGGCTTCCCCTGGAGGAGGCAGTCCGCAAGGGGGTCTTCCTGCACGGACTCGCCGGCGACCTGGCCGCCGCAGACAAGGGGGAGGACGGGATCACAGCCCAGGATATTCTCAACTACCTTCCCTACGCACTGAAACAGGACCGGGAAGGCCTCGACGAGACCCTGGCGGAGCGCTACAAAGGGCCGGCGATGGTCTGACCTCGGCGCCTGCCGGGTCGGGTGGAAGATAAGCAACAATGGGGAGGCCCACCTCGCTTATCGCTTGCACCTGCAAAGCAATACGCATAAGGTGTTTTCTATGCTATCAGGGTTTGGGCGGCCGCTGTCCCTTTGGAATATTTTTCATCATTTCACCAATATTCCCCATACCGCCTGCGCCCATTACTTCCTGTACGCTGTTGACCTTCTTATAATCCCGCGGCACTTCAAACATGGAGGCTGTGGCCGCGCCTAACTTGATGTCTTTGAATTTCATGACCATCTTACCCCCGGACCCCTGATATTTCGGGTTCGCAGGGACGGTAATTTCAGTTTGAATATTGAAATCTTTGAGATCCTGAGCCTCCCATAGGGTGGCTTTGTGCTTTTCCTCAGGCTTACTCTTCCGGTAAAAGATCGAATCATATTTGATGCACGGGTGACCGTCGATGGTATCGGTCCCTACCTTTTTTTTGTCGAATACCACATCAGGATCGTATACATTCGGAGTCTTCTCCCGGTCTTGGATCGGCTGCTCGTAGTAGGTCTTACTGATCGTGTTCATCATAATGGTCTTTTTTGCATCCGCAAGACTGATGGTCACAAGGCCTTTCATGCCCGGGTTTTCCACGCGGCTCTTGGTTCCCATTCTTGACATGGGCATTTCCATTCCCGAAGAGACCATTGTCGCCGTGAAATTATCCGGCGGGGCTGCAAGAACAGAAAAACCGGTTAACAAAATACTCGCCATGAAAAAGACCGACACCAGATACCGAATGCTTACGCTTGCCATGATTTCCTCCCCCCTTCCTCAACTGCCCGTTTATTCTTATGCGGGCCCTCCACATTTCCTATTTCCGGAGGCCGCGGAGTCCCTTCGCGATCTCCTCCTTCCCGATCAGGGTCTGTTTCCCCTTCGGGCCGATGATGACACAGGTGGGCGTCGAGTTGATCCGGTCCTCCTTCAGGTAGTTGCCGAAGATCTTGAAGACCGGCGCCGGATCGAACGGCCGGATATCGAGACCCTTCGTCTTCAGGAAGGCCTCCAGCGCCTCCTTCGACGTGATCTTTTTCCCGGCCGCCTCGAAGAGCGCACCCCGGGCGGCCACGGCCTGCCGGAAATCCCCCTTCGCATTCAGGACCGCGAGGAAATAACCAGGATAGAAGACGCCTTCCGGGTTGAACGGCGTGTCGATGAAGACGACGCGGATGAGGTTCTTTCCCACGAGGTCCGTGATGTGGGAGATCACTTCTCTCTCTTCGTCGCGGCAGGGTTCGCAGAAGTAATCCGTGTAGAGACGGACCTCGATGGCGCCCCTGCCGAAGGCGGGCATGACGGGCTCGGCGGCATAGACGGGTGTTGCCGATCCGGAGAAAAACAGGAGAAAGAAGAGGAGCCCGGCGGCGGCGGCCAGTGCGGCCAGCGCCTTCCGGTTTCGTTCGAAATTGACCGCGAGGGCCAGCAGGATCGTCGCTCCGAAAGCAAAGCAGTAGGGGCAGTAGACGCCGCTGCGGACCTGGTAGCCGATCAGGAAGATCTCCCCGCCCGCCCCGAAGGCGAGGAGCAGGAGGCAGAGAAGGGGCTTCCGCAGCCAGGCGAGGACGAAAATGACGGCCATGTAAAAGATCCCGAGGTATTTGAGGTCGATCCCCAGGATCCCCCCCTTCAGATAGCTGCACGAACCCAGACAGAAGGCGTACGCGAGGGTGATGACGATGCCGGTCAGCGCGAGCAGAACCGTCAGAAGACGCCTCTTCCGGGACAGAAACTTCTTCATGAAATTCAGGAACCCCCTTTACCTTTGAGACAAGTTGGATTTTTATCCTTTCCACCCGGCGTCGTCAAGGATTTTTATCTCGATCCCGCGGCCGGCCTTCAGCAGCATGTTGAAAAAGTCTCTTTTGCAGGCTGTTCAAANNGGCGAAGGATGAGGGAAACGCAGCAGATGGGCGTTTTTCAACAGCCTGTCAGTAACGGAAACATCCGTTTTCGTAAATCACAACCCTTTTGCCCGTCGACCCGTGTGCTGTGACCGTTTTGGCCTCCGTGTTCACCAGGTCCCAGTGGAGGGCCGAGTCGTTGAAGCCCAACTTCCTTTTAAGCGCGCCGTTCATTGCGGCGGGATCGCCGGCGTAGGTGTCGGTGTAGGAGGCCCCGACGGCAATGTGGCAGTTCCCGTGTTCCCCGCCGAAGTTTTCGTCGAAGAGGGTGTCGGCCATGAACCGGTCGATCCGCGAGAAGCGCCGGTCCGTCAGGGAAAACTCGCCGATCCGTTTCGCCCCCCGGTCCATCCCAAGCTGCCGGACGGTGAACTCCTCACCGGTCTCGGCGCGGATCTCGACGGCGTTCCCCCGGTCAAAGGTCAGTTTCACCCCCTCGACATAGTTGCCGCTTCGGTAGGAGGGGAGATTCGCGTAGTAGGTCCCTTCGGTGCCGCGCCAGTCCGGGGAGACAAACAACTCGAAACTCGGGATGTTGTGGCCGGAAACCCCCGCCCATCGCCGCTGCTCCCCCGGCGTGATTCGGAGGTCGCAATGGGCGGACTCGACATGGAAGTAAGTCGCCTTCAGGCCGTCCAGCCATTTCTTGATGGCGGTGGCATCGCATCTGATCTCCTCCCATTTACCGGCCGGGTCTTTCCGATCCAGGTAACAGGCCCGGATGATCTGCTCTGCGTAGATTTCCGGCGTCGTCCGTGCCTGCCCGGCAAGCTCCGCCGTCGGCAGCGTGCAGAGAGTCCAGCCGTAGGATCCCTCCTGCTCGCGCTTTTCGAGGATGTCGCGGAGCGGCTTGCGGGCGACCAGGACCTTGCCGATCCGGGTCGGGTCGACGTCTTTGAGATGGGTCAGGGAATCGGGCGCATGGAGGTAGATCCGCCCGTGGAGGTTCCCGCAGAGCTCCTTCTCGCCCGGGGGCTGGAAAACGAGCTGGCGTCCGCCGGACTTTCCGAAGAAGGAGCGCTCCATGCCGATGGTAAGCCCCATCCGCTGAATGGGGTTCATTCCCGCGGCGAGGATCTTCCCGTAGAGGATCTCCGCGAGCCGCAGGGCGGCCGGGTCGTATTGGATGAGGATCACGTTTCCCTTTCGGAATCGCCCCCGCCGGGCCGTCTTGAGGCCCCAGAACAGGACATCGGCGTACCTCTCCAGATATCGCTCCTTCAGCACAGCTAAGGCCTCCGTCATTTTTGACTCCCCAAGATCTTTTCCATCCGCGGGATGTCCGCCCCCAAGATGACCTGTCCATCGATCAGGAAGAGGGGCGTTCCCGTGACCCCGACACGGTCGCCGATCTCCCGGTGGGCTTTGAGGAGATCCTCCACCGCGGCGGTCTTACAGGGCGTAAATTTCATGTCGTCCAACTTGCCGTTCATCGCCTCTTCATAGGCCTTGCCGCGGTCTTCGGCGCAGAAAATCTGACGGACCTTCGCCTCGGCGTTCGGGTGCATCGCCAGCGGGAAGAAGAAGATATGCCGGGTCACGTCGTTTCTTGCCGAGAGGAAGGCGGATGCCCTTCGGCAGTATGGGCAGTCCGGATCCGTAATCTCGATAACCTTATGGGGGCCTCTGCCGACCCGGATGGCTTTTTCGAGGGGAACCTTTTTCAATCCTTGCTCCAGGATCTCCAGGACGCGCTCTTCCGTCAGGTTCCTTCCCTCCAGGGTGATCATCGGCCCGTAGATGAGGTATTCGGGGCCCGGGGCGTAATAGAGAATCTGGCTTCCGGATACCACCTCATAGAGACCCTGGACGCCGGCGGGGCGGATGCCGTCCGCACGGAGGTTGGGAAAGCTCTTCCGGAAGGACTCTTCCGGCGAGGCCGCCCGGACGGGGGCGGCGGTCAGGACGATGCACAATATGCCGCACAGAATGGAGATGGGTTTTTTCATGATTCATCCTTTCCAGATCATCGTTCTGCAATTTTGCAGTAGCGCCCGACGTGGCGGGATATCGAATCCGATCTGCCCGGGCTGCAGATCCCATGATGGTGTTGCCGCCGTTGGCTACAGCCGCCTTTCGATGATGTAATCCGCGATCGTCAGGAGTGCGGTTTTGGCCTCTGAGTCGGGAAAGGAGGTCAGGAACCCCCTCGCCTCGTCGATGCAGGTTCTGGCCTTCCCCAGGGCGTAGGGGATGCCGTCATAGCGCTGAATCAGGGCCATGATGCCGGCGGTCGCCTCCCCGTCCTTGTTTTCGATCCCCGTCCGGATGAAGGCCCTTTCCTCCGGGGTGCACTTCCGCATGGTCCGGATGAGGGGGAGCGTCAGTTTCCCCTCACGGAGGTCCTGTCCGATCGCCTTGCCGAATTCTTCCTCTTTGGCCACATAATCGAGGGTGTCGTCCGTGATCTGGAAGGCGGTGCCGAGCCTCATCCCGAAGCGGGTCAGGGCCTCGATCTGGCCGTCGGTGGCGTTTCCGAGGATGCCGCCGATCGCACAGGCCGCCGAAATCAGAATCGACGTCTTCTTCTCCACGATCAGGAGGTATTCCTTTTCGGTGATGGTCACGTCACCCGCCTTCATCAGCTGAAAGACCTCGCCCTCGGACATTGTGTTCGTTGTGGTGGAGATGAGTTTGAGGATGGCCAGGTTGCCGTCGTCGGTCATCAGATGGAAGGATTTGGAGTAGAGGAAATCCCCGACGAGAACGCTCGCCGCATTGCCCCAGACCTGGTTCGCGGAAACCTTCCCCCGCCTTGTCTCCGCATGGTCGATCACGTCGTCGTGCAGAAGGGTGGCGGTGTGGATGAATTCGATGATNNAGCAGGAGGGGCCGGAAACGTTTGCCGCCGCTGCCGATCAGGTGGTGGATGATCTCCGGGATGAGCCGAACCTCCGAACGGAGGTACATCTCCATGTGTTCCTCGACCCGTTTGAGGTCGCTTCCGAAATAGTGAAAGACATCCTGTATCTGCATGGCACCCCCCGTTTTCTTAAATTCGGGTCCTGAAAAAACACGGCTGTTCGAGACTTTTCATGGGTCCATCTATAATGGATCACCGGGAAAATGTCAAATGACCGATCCTCATCCGGAGGGGCTTTATGGGGTTGCGGCGCCGGATCCTGTATCCGTTCTATTATCTTTCACGAGCCGTCAGAATTCTACAATTAACCCTTGACAAACAGCATCCTTAGGCTTATCTTACCCACACGAACCATCATTCAAAATCAGACCATTTCAGGGAAAAAGTGGGGACAGAGTGGGGACTGGCTAACCAAAACTGAGCATAGGAGGGGGATCATGAATCAATTGAAATGGCATAAGACAGGAACCAAAGGTATCCGGTACCGGCAACATCCTACTCGTAAGCACGGCAAGAAGTTTGATGTATATTACGCGATTCGGTACCAGGAGAACGGAATCCGCATCGAAGAGGGTTTAGGCTGGGCTTCGGAAACAGGCATAACACTTGACAAGGCAGTTGCTGAGCTTTCCAAATTGAGGGAAGCCGCTATGAAGGGTGAAGGGCCTGTCCGCCTTGCAGAGAAAAGGGAGATTGAGGATAGTCGTAAAGCAGCAGATGATGCGGAAGCTGAGCGCCTTGCGAAAGATGCGGTCACCTTCGATGCGTTCTTTACTAAAACCTACCTTCCCCTTGCCAAATCATCAAAAAAAGAAAGCTCCACCAACAGGGAAGAGGGCCTTTATTCGGTATGGATTAAGCCGGTCATTGGCCACCTACCCTTGAAAGATGTCGCTCCCTTCACCCTGGAGAAGCTCAAGCAGAACATGGCCGGGAAGAAGCAGGCTCCCCGATCAATCGAATATGCGCTTGCAGTTATCCGGCAGGTTTTCAACACGGCGAAGAGATCCGGGGCCTACCTGGGCGAATCCCCCACGGTAAATGTCAAGCGCCCTAAAGTTGATAATGGCCGGATGCGATTCTTGACCAGGTCAGAAGCTGATGCGCTTCTCGCTACCCTGAAAAATAAATCCGCAGACGAGCACGACATGACGCTGCTGTCCCTTCATACCGGGTTGCGCTTCGGTGAAATTGCCTCTCTTACATGGCAGGACGTGGATTTGAGCAAGGGCACCTTGACGGTCCGAGACGCGAAGGCAGGGAGCCGATACGCCTTCTTGACACCCCAGGCCGCCGATATGCTACGGAGCCGCGACCAGGGGAAACCATCGGATCATGTTTTCCAGAATCGCGAGGGGGGGAAGATGTCCAAAGTATCTCATACCTTCTTCCGGGCGGTTGCCGATCTTAAATTCAACAAAGGCATTGACGATCCCCGGTTGAGAATATGCTTCCACAGTTGTCGCCATTCTTATGCCTCATGGATGATCGAACAGGGGGCCGACCTCTACACCGTTCAAAAGCTTCTGGGCCACAAGACAAACGTAATGACCCAAAGGTATGCGCATCTGAGCGAAAACCGATTGAGGGCCGCTACAACAGCATTAGGGGCAGCATTAGCAGGGGGGGACGCCGGGCAGCAGGCTGGACAGATTGTTGTGAATTTCCAAAAATAGGCAAGCAGGCCGGGGATAGGGAGCGCACCCGACAAGGCGGTTATCCTGGCCGCCTTCCCCGGCTTACCCCACCAGGAGCGCAAACAGGAGGCGCAAAAGATGAATCAATGGTTAACTGAAAAGGACTTGCGGCTTGACCTATGGAACATCAGCCGAGACGATCTTACAAACAGGGTTTTTTATGATGAACTGAAGGTTTACAAAAGGGGCGCTGGCAACAAGTCGCTTGATATTCCGAGGAGCACGGAGGCACAAGAGAAAGCAGAAAGAGAAAATTTTACGAAATGCTTTGCAAAACGTAAAGTGAAATCCCCATCATTATGTAAGAACTATGGTGGTTTTCCGCATGACTTTTGTTTCGATCTCGATTTTGAAGACAAGGCATTACCGCACAAGGACGGTTTCCGCTGTCGGGATGAAGTTCCTTACATACATTGTTTTTCGAACTGGAAGGACGACAGTTTCTTAGATGTACCCGGAAGAGTTGACAAACTGGTCTCCATACTTACCGACGAAACGGTAAATCACTCAATTAGATATGAGGCGCTAAGGGCTCTTCTCCCTGTGTTACTCTTCAATTTTGCCGATGTAAATGCATGGGAAGTAAAGCAAAGCCTTGTTCCACACGCAAAAGAGACTGATATAAAGCCAGAAAACGCCTTCATCCATCAGACAGACTTTTGGGAAATATGGTTTCAAGGCAATAAACTGAAGCCGATAAAAAATCTGGATGGGATGATCTATATTGCAAATCTTTTATCGAAACCAAATCAGATTATTCCTGTTACAACTCTGTGTGATTCGGTCAATCCGCAGCAGAAAGACCAAGCCATGATGGGGGAAGATGAAGTAACGGATTCCATAAATAAAGGGAATATGTTTATTTCAACCATGAAGGACGATGGTCTTGATAATAAGGCTAAGGAAACGCTAAAGGCAAAAATTAGAGAATTGCGCGAAACAATTGATGACGAGGGGTTGCCTCAAAGTGAAAGACAGAAAGCCTCTCAGGAATTAAATAAACTTCTGAAAACCATCAGAAATCAATATAGCAAAGGTGCGCTTACTTGGAGAGCGAGGAAAAAATTGAATGAAGGAGTTAAAAAGGAATTAGACCGCATTCTGAAAGCAATTAACCGGGCATATGAGAACATCAATAAGCAATCACCAGAGCTGCATGAATATTTGAAAAAGAATATTAAGACAGGTACGCAATGCGTCTTCAGCGATAGTGGTATCCTCTGGCATATATCCATTTAACATCATCAAACAAAATCAAAAATAAAAGGCCTGTAATTTTTTTCAGGTCTTTTTTTATTCGACATCAAACTTCGAAAATTCGACATCGAATGTCGCCCCTAGCCTTCAGAAGGAAGCTTAAAGCCCTTCAAATAAAACTTTCTGGCGGTAAGAAAAATAATGGAAAATCAAAGACCAGATTTATCAGCGTTACTCAAGGAACTTCCCCCTTTTGTTACAAGAACATTCCCCCGATTTCGAGAATTAACCGGCTACTCTCCCCGAACATTGGCGAATTTTGACTGCCTGGGCCAAGGTCCCGAAAAGCGGATAATGCTCGGAAATGTGGTCGCTTACGAGCGTGAAAGCCTGATCGAGTGGCTGGAAGCGCGCTCATGGATAATTTCTTAGGGGGCGGTCATGGACTTACTCGCATGTTATAACGAATCTCTGCGGAGCATACCACCACCCGGTTGTGGATGTCACCCCTATTTGTTGGCCGTTGCCGATTACGGAGTCCTGGCTGGGCTGAGTGGGGAGCAAATCTTTTCGGATGTCCGGAGCGCTATCCCCACGGGAACCAGGCGAATCCCCGACAGGGAGATTCAGGACGCGATCAGCAAATCCCTGTCGGACCGAAACGGCGGAACCTTCACCCCGCGACCCCGACCGGAGCCCATCGTCCGGGACGGCAAGGCTACCCTTCAAAAGATCATCGACCAGGGAAAGATCAGCGACGAATCGGATTTGTGGGAGGCGTCACCGATTCGCCTACTGGAGGAGTCCCAGGGCGATCCGGTCCTACTGCTCAAAACCTTATTCAAACCCGCCGAGCTTGTTTTTATCGGCGACCGTCACGAGGCCGGGATCATCGGCGACACGATCAGGACCGTCCAGGAGTGGATCGCATATCTCCAGGACGACGGTAAGGCCGGACCTCATGTCATTCCGAATCCATTGACCGGCACCTCCACACCGAAGAAAACCGGCGACGGTGAGACCTTGCGAGGCGATGGAAACGTCGCGGCATATCGCTACTGCATGGCCGAATTTGACACCCTCAGCAGGGAAGATCAGATCCGATTCTGGAGCGCCGTCAAGTTGCCCATTGTCGCTCTGATCGACTCCGGCAGGCGATCAATTCACGCTTGGATAGACGTTCAAAAACTGGCCACGGTTGAGACTTCGGATCAATGGGAAACAGAGATCAAGGGCCGCCTATACGACCGCCTGCTGACGCCTCTGGGCGTTGATGGTGCATGTTCAAATCCGGCACGGTTGAGCAGGTTGCCGGGACATTATAGAGAAGAAAAACAGGCATGGCAGCGGTTACTCTGGCTGTCACCTGAAGGGAGATCAATCAATGAAAACATTTGAAGCACAAGTAAGACGGGCCGATGGGCAAGAGGAAGAACCGCAAGTGGAGCTTTTTCAGATCAGATCGTCATGGCCTGAACCTCTTAACAGGCTCGCTTACCAGGGTCTTGCAGGGGAGATTGCCAGAACCGTTGAGCCTCACACCGAGAGCGACCCCATAGCGATCTTGGCCCAATCCCTTATCGTGTTCGGTAATATCATCGGCAGGGGGCCGCACTTCCGGGTTGAGGCCGACCGGCATTACACAAATGAGAATTCCGTCATAGTAGGAGAGACAAGCAAAGGCCGGAAAGGAACATCCGATGGCATAGTTTTGTCGCTTTTTGCGCTTATGTCGCATGCGTTCTCCCAACAATGGGCGTCTGAAAGGGTTAAGTCAGGGCTCTCCTCCGGGGAGGGAGTGACCTACCATGTCAGGGATGCAACGGATAAGGAGGAAGGTGTTTCCGACAAGAGGCTATTCGTCCGGGAAACCGAATTCGGCAGCGTCCTCCGGGTATTGGAGCGGCAAGGGAACACCTTGTCTCCCGTGATCCGGCAGGCATGGGACTCGGGAAACCTTGCTATCCTGACAAAAAACAACCCTCTGAAGGCTACAAACGCTCATATCTCTATCAGCGGCCATATCACCGCGGCGGAACTGAAGCACTATCTCTACGACGTTGAAATTTTCAACGGACTCGCCAATAGGTTCTTATGGTTCTGTGTCAAGAGGTCAAAGGTATTGCCAGAAGGCGGGCGCTTCCATGAGCTGGACATGAGTGGCCTCAAGGGAAAGATTCAAAATGCAATTGAATTCGCACGGAGCGTCGGTGAGGTACGGCGGGATGATGGCGCAAGAGAAATATGGATTCAGACCTACCCGGACCTTTCAGAGGGAAAGCCGGGGATGTCTGGATCTGTCCTTTCACGGGCGGAGGCCCATGTAATGAGATTAGCCGTCATTTATTCGCTAATGGATTTGTCGTGCACGATCCGAAGGGAGCATCTTCTGGCGGCACTCGCCCTCTGGGAATACGCCGAGGCGTCGGTGAAATTTATCTTCGGTGACCGGATGGGTGACGCTGTGGCCGACAGAATTTATGATGCTTTGGGTGACAGTTCAGAGGGGCTTACCCGGACCGAGATCCGGGATATGTTCGACCGCCACGAAAAACGAGAACGGATCGACGACGCTATCACACTTTTGGTCAGGTACCGGAAGGTTGTTCTCGTAAAAGAAGAAACGGGAGGCCGACCTACAGAGAGGATAAAGCGAACACAGGCACAGGCGACAAAAGCGATATAAGCGACAAAAGGGCATAAAAAGCAGGCTTATGTCGCATAAGTCGCTTATGTCGCTATAGCGTGAGGAAGAAAAGATGAGCTACTTAAAAAAGGCCCTTGAGGTTGTCGAGAGACAGGAAAGGGAAAAAACAAGGTCCATGTCTCCCGGACGGCGAAGAACGATCGAGGAGGTTGCGGACGCGGTGCTCTACTCGGAGAAGGACAAGATCATCAACATCGGTCGATGGCGTCTTACCCCGGAGGTAGAGGCGGCGGAGGTGCAGATCAATCACCTATACGGCGAAGTGGTTGAGGGAAGAGGTAAGTTGATAGATTTTGCAGCGGCGTGTGAGCGATGGCGAAAGGCAGGAGGCGGGCAGTAGCCGAAGCGGTGCACCATGTGCGAATTAAAAAAATAGGACATGATCTATTTTCCAGGGATGGCCGAATCCTCAAAAATCAGACGTGAATGAGGGTTTTTCGGTTCAGAATGAGCGATCAGCCCCTGGGTAAGGGTAAGTAGCCACCCGTCCCCAAATTAACCGTTTTGATCAGCGTGTGTGACGTGTCCATCCATTCCTTTTATTGCTTATGGCACCAAAAAGGGGCTGTTGTGACAAAAATGAATGCGTCTTAATGCGGGAGGTTTTTATATGAAACGGCATCCGGCAAGCCTCAAAGTGAATATCGCTTATGGTCTCGCCTGTGGTTATACTCAAAGGGAAATCGGGGCTTCATTAGGGGTTCATCAAAGCACGATCAGCAGACACACGCGGCGCCCAGATGTCGCTGCAATGATCCGAGTAGAAGAAGAAAAGGTTGTCCAGGAATTGAAGGAACAAATTGATCGTATAGCACAAGACCCGAAGATTCGGGCTGAGTCCGAGGAACTTTGCCGACAAGCGCTCATGAAGGGTCTTGCCCGGTTGTTGAGGTGAATTCTATACGCCTGAAGTTATCCAAACCTTTCATTCAGGTTGGGAACCGCCACGCAAGCGCTTCGATTTATTTCTTGATTTCAAAGAAAATTCCCCCCATAGTAACTTTCAAACCGACAAACACGATGATTAAAATTCCAAAGAGGTGCAAATCCCCGCGGAAGAGATTTTTCTCATCAAAATAGGGATACATATTATGAAAACAATAGTTATATTGATGGTGTGTATCATGATGTTTGGTTGCGCCCACTCTCCAATGCAGTTTCGGCTTGCGCCGGGGACGAATCAGGATGATTATCAGACAGCATTAAATGAATGCGGCGCTTACGATAACCAGGGGGGTTATTTCCTTTTTGGCCCACTAATCATCATTGCCCCGGTGGTGGCGATCATTGAAGTTGTAAAATACAACCAGAGGAGCAACCAGAGGAGCGAGGTTCAGAAGTGCTTGGAAGCAAAAAGATTCAAGTGTATTGCAAATTGCCCTAACAAAATTGAGCCAGGCATGATTGATGCCACACTCACTGAAAAAAAGTCAGCAAAAATATTAGAATCAAAAGCTGAAAAGATAGAGCAACCAAAAGCAGTAATACAAGACGTGAAAAAATATGAACTTAAGAAAGACAGATCAAATCAGAGCTTAACAACACAATACTTAGAGGGCGTAGAAGCGTTCTATGCTATTAATTTATATAATAAAGGCATTGAACTATCCGTTGCCGGCAAGCTTCAGGAAGCACGTCAGGAGGTGTCTGGCGCTATCCAGGAGAACCCGCAAAATGCATTAGCGTATGTCATTCGCGGTCATTTGGATGCAAGGCTGGGCGATCATGAGCTGGCAATTAATGATTCAAGTAAAGCAATCGAACTTAATCCCCATTTCGCATTAGCATATGGAAATCGTGCTTATGTTTACTATAGACTACGCGATTATGAAAAAGGCTTGGAAGATGCGAAGAAAGCCATCGAATTGGATCCTAACTTTGCATTAGCATATATTCTGTGTGGAGGCTCTCTAAGTCTCGGTGGATCGAAAAACTATAAAGACGCATTAGAAAATATCGAAAAAGCCATTAAACTGAGTCCCAATTCAGCATTAGCTTACATGAGCCGTGGAGGTGTTCAAATGGCCTTAGGGAATAGGTCGATGGCATACGCGGATATCAGGAGGGCCATGGAACTTGATTCCAACAGTCCCGAGGTTTTAATTGTACAGGGCGCATATGATATAAATTTTGGTGATTTAAATGAGGGTTTAAATTATATAAACAAAGCAATTGGACTCGATCCTTATCTCGCTATAGCTTATTATAATCGTGCAATTGTTTATTTAAAAATGAAAAATTATATTCTCGCCGTGGAGGATTCAAATAAAACAATAGGACTAAGCGCCAAACGGGCAGATGTATATATTATTCGTGGAGCTGCCTATCACGGGCTGGGCAACGAAGAACAAGCTATGGAAGATTTAAAAACATCAGCAAGATTAGGGAATGAAAAGATACAAGGTGCTTTGAAAAAACAAGGTATTAGGTGGTAAATTATTCACCATCTTTAGGCGAGGAATCCTAACAGCCTTTACAGTGCTCTCTATTTGTGCCAATTTTTACTTACCGTGCGTAGATCGGGATTTATCGCCAACGGCCACGGGGACCCCCAGAATCCAGTCCCTCTCCCCCCTGGCCTTGTTGTCCACACAGAATTTTTCATGGTTCATCTGGTTGATACGTACTTCCTGTAGTCAATAATTGACTGATTTCGAGAACTATGCGAGAATACAAGCAGTAATGGTTAAAATGATAGAAATCTGGTTTTTGATAGAAAACTTTGGAGGTCGTCATGAGCAAATACAAAATCGCCGTTATCGTCGGAAGTCTTCGTAAAGATTCATTCAACCTCAAACTGGCCAACGCCATTGAAAAATTAGCTCCTTCGGAATTCACGTTCCAGCAGGTGCAGATCGACGACTTGCCGCTTTACAATCAAGACGACGACATTAAGCAGGCGGAATCCGTCAAACGGCTGAAGAACGAGATCAAGGATGCTCAAGGTCTTCTGTTTGTAACGCCGGAATACAATCGTTCTATCCCCGGAGTGCTCAAGAACGCAATTGATAATGCTTCTCGTCCTTATGGCCAAAACGCTTGGGCGGGAAAACCGGCCGGTGTTTTAGGCGCTTCAATCGGCGTCATCGGCACGGCAATGGCACAGCAGCACTTGCGAAACGTCCTCGCTTTTCTGGATGTACCGACACTTGCTCAACCCGAAGCATTTATTCATGCCAAGGACGGTTTATTTGACGAGTCCGGCAACATCGGCGCGGACAGTAAACAATTCTTGCAAAGTTGGATGGACCGGTACGTTGCCTGGGTGAAAAAGCACACAGTCTAATTTTGACGGTCTCGTAAAAAGTCGAAAAATGGCCCTTTTTGAAAATTCGCGCATAATAATTACAGTAGGTTACAAAGCGGCGCTTGGCAAATTTTG
>PLLC01000024.1 GCA_003141195.1 Syntrophaceae bacterium | reverse complement strand
GACGCCCTGCTCCGGATCGACCGGCGGCGGGACCTCCCCGGCTACGAATACCCCACCTTCCGCCGGTGGTTCCGGACCCGGCCGGCGCCGGAAGGCGGCCGCCGCAAGGTCGCCTACTTCTATGGCTGCTTCACGAACACAAACGAGACGGACGTGGGAAAGGCCGCCGTGGAGGTCCTGGAGGCGCACGGGCTTACGGTCGTCGTCCCGCCCCAGCGCTGCTGCGGGATCCCGCGCCTCGGCGTCGGGGATCTTCCGGGAGCGAGGGAGATGGGCGGCCGGAATATCGCCTTGCTCCTCCCGACGGTGCGGGAGGGGATCGACATCGTCTTCTCCTCGACCAGTTGCGGCCTGATGCTCCGCCACGAGTACGGACGGATCCTCAACCTCCCCGGCGCGGAGGAGCTCGCGGGACGTCTCTTCGATATCTGTGAATTCCTCCTGCGTCTGCACGAGGAGGAAAAATCGGCGGTGACCTTCCGGCCGCGCTCCATGAAGGCGGCCTACTTCGCCCCCTGCCACCTCCGATCCCTCGACATCGGCCTCCCCGCCCTGGAACTGCTCCGCCTTGTCCCGGGGCTGGACGTCCGCCTGCTCGAGGCGGACTGCTGCGGTCTGGGAGGACTCTACGGCTTCAAGAAAGAGAAGTTCACGATCGCCGAGGAGATCGGAAAGGATCTGACGGAGGCGGTCGACCGGATGAAGCCCGATATCATCCTCACGGACTGCGAGGGCTGCCGGATGCAGATCCGCCACATGACCGGCCTCCGGGTCCTCCACCCCCTTCAACTCCTTCGCGACGTCCTGCCGCAGCCGATCGCCCATCCTTAGCGCCGTCGGTCAGAGAAAAGCGTCTTTTCGCCCAGGGTTCCTCGACCATTCCGATTCCGCTTTCAAGAGGTTCTCTTTCAATGTTTCAAAACGGCGCCGCGTGTATTGGAAGAATTGCCGGTATGCATCGCAGAAATAATTCTTCTCCGCAGACAAGCGGTAATGCTGACAGCCGAAATGACAGATGAAATTCCATTCACAGGGTTTACAGACGGGCGATCCCTCCATTTTTCGGCCGTTGAATTCCCGGCTCTTCCGCTTCTTCAGCAGATCGTGGATCGACGTATCCAGCAAATTCCCCAACATCCATTGATCTTCCACAAAAAAATCACAGGGATAGACATCGCCATTGTATTCAACGACCCGATAGCTGCCGCACCGGTCCTTGAAGGCGCAGATCTCCGGGTCCCGGCCCAGATAGATGGCCAGGATATTTTCAAAAAGCCTTATCGAGGCCACCGGTCGGCCGTGGTTGTACCAGAGATCGAACAGGGTGCAGAGAAAATCCCGGTAATCCTGCACCGTGACCGAGTAGTCCTGTACCTTCCCGGTTTCGCCATTGATCTCAAGGCAGGGGATGAACTGCAGCCGGTCGAGCCCGTTTCGGATGAAGAAATCATAGAGTTCCGCCGGTTTCTTCGCCGTCACATCGTTAACCACGGAAAGAATGCTGAATTCCACCCGGTGATCCCTGAGGGTCCGGATTCCTTTCAGGGTCCGCTGAAAACCGTCATTTCCGTTTGCGGAGTGACGGTAGCGATTGTGAACTTCCTCCGGACCGTCCAGGCTCACACCGATGAAGAAGTTATACTGCCGGAAGAATTTTGCCCACGCCTCATCGATCAAAAGACCGTTGGTCTGCAGGTTGTTGCCGACCAGTTGCCCCGAAAGGCCGTAGGCTTGCTGATAGGCGACAACCCTCTTAAAAAAACCGATGCCGGCCAGAAGCGGTTCCCCGCCCTGCCAGCCAAACGAGGCGCACCTTCCGGCCGATTTCATATACTGAGAGATCATCGTTTTGAGCGTCATATCATCCATGATGTGACGCTCTTCGGAACGATAGGGATCCGTCGTTCGCCGGTAAAAGCAATACCGGCAACGCATGTTGCAGTCCGCGGAGACGGGTTTGATCAACAGGCTCAGGTCGTCCTCCACGGATGAATCTATCCTTTCGGGGGTTGCGGCTTCAGGTATTTTGCCAGCCAGTTTACGGACCGTTTCCAGGCGTCCTTTGCCGCTTCCGCATGGTAATTCGGGCCCTCCTGGTGAAACGCGTGTTTTGCATCCGGATATATTTTGATATCAAAGGTCTTGTTGCTCTTCTTCAGCGCCTCTTCGAGCTTTCTGACATCGTCGACCGGGATGCCCGCGTCCGAAGCCCCGTAATTTCCGAGCAGCGGGGCCGCCAGTTCCGGCACCAGATCCATAGGTGAATGGGGTTGCAGCGGGGTTATTTTGTTGATCGTACGGCCATAAAAGACCACCGCCGCCTTCAAGTCTTTTCTGTGCTCGGCGAAGAGGAGGGAGAATCTTCCCCCCATGCAAAACCCCATGCAACCGATGGAGTTGGTGAATACGACCGGCTGTTTTTGAAGGTACTCCATGCCGGCGTCCAGATCCGCCATCGCATCGGCATCCGATAATTGGCCGAGGGCCTTCATGGCTTCATCCGAACCGCCGGGATAATCCGGTCCGAGGCTTCGGGAAACAAGGTTCACCGAAAGGCCGACATACCCCTCTTTCGCAAGATTTTGGGTCACGTCCCGAATATAATCCGTGACACCCCTGTTTTCATGGATCACGATAACCCCCGGGAAGGGTCCTTTCCCGGCAGGTCGGGAAAGATACCCGCCCACCATTCCCCCTTTACCCGGAAACCGAACATTCTCGGAAATCACTTCCGACTTTTCCTGGGCAAGGGCGATTCCCGGTATTCTCAAAATACCCGCCGCCATGATCAACCACCCGCCAATCTTCAGAAACATTCGCCTGGAGAGACTTCTCTCCTCGTTCGGATTCCGATCACTGATATCCATCATGGTGCTTTTCCCCTTTCTGAAAATTCCGCTTCACTCCGTAAATGAACCTCCCCGCGGCAGGCTTCGGCGAATCCGATCTGGAGAGATTCAAAATCATTCCGCTACTTTTGCGCAACTTGGAAATCTTAATTCCGGAAGCGCGCATTGGAGATTTTTCGGGTCGAAAAATATCCAGCGCGCGGAGGGATCATGATTTCCAAAGGTCTCACTCCGCAATGTCCGTCCCGCGGATTCTCCGCCGGTACGTCGCGACGACCGTCCGGTCCGCTTCAACCCAGTCGAGGGCCGGCAATTCCTCCGGTTTGAGCCAGGCGATGGCATGGTGCTCGTTCAGGGTCATCTCCCCGGAGAGGATCTCGCAGACGAAGGGATGCAGGGTGACCGTGAAGGCCGGGTATTCGTGCGTCGAGGGCGGCATCTCCCGCTTCACGGCAACGCGGAGCTCCATCTCCTCCATCAACTCCCGGTGGAGGCACGCCTCCGGGCTCTCCCCCGGCTCGATCTTTCCACCGGGGAATTCCCATTTGAGGGGCATGCGCATGGATCGGCTCCGCCGGGCGGCCAGGACGAGACCGTCCCGCTCGATGATCGCGCAGGTCACGTGGATATGCATTCGTTGCTCATTTCCTGACCACCCCCCGGATGGGACCCATCACGTGATCCGCAGTATAAGGGATGCCCCGGGGGGTGTCAAACGGTTTTGACCGACTTTGCCCCCGTTTTGTCGTGCTCCACCCGCATGTTAGCCCTGTTCCGCACAAGTGAACGTTCTGCCGACTATGCGTCATCAAGCGTTGGGATTGTTCGAAGATGCGAGACATCGCCCCACGTCTCCAGACGCCAACCCGAATCCGCAACCGTGAACACATTCACTGCCGCGTTGAATAGCGAAAAAGATCGTCGGGTTTCCAGCGGCAGTTGCACCGCCTTGTGGAAGAAGCTGTTTAGTACGCCACCATGTGCCACAACCAAGACCGTATTGCCAGCATGCTTGCGTGCGATTTCCTCCACACATTCGACATTCCTCACAAACCTCTGGCGTGCACTCTCTCCGCACGGCAACGCGAAATCCGGGTCCCCCGAAGCAAGCGAGGCGGCTTCCGGCGGATGCTTCTCGCGAAACTGAGACATTGTCTGGCCTTCCAGTATCCCCAGATTTCGTTCACGCAGGCGCGCATCCGTGCGAACCTGCAGGTTCAGCCGCGCCGCAATAATCGTGGCGGTTTCCTGAGCTCTGCCGAGGTCGCTGGAGTAGAGCAACTGCACAGACCTGCTGGATAGTGCGTCGGCCATCGACAGAGCTTGCTGCTTGCCGAGCGGTGTGAGCGGACTGTCGAGATGACCTTGTTGGCGACCGACACGGTTCCATTCGGTCTCACCGTGGCGAACTGCGATGATGGTTGTCGGCTTCTCGGACTGCCCCCTCATTCCTCTGCTCTCCGACCTACACGGCTAACACAAAGCTCAGCGAGAGGCCGCTTTATGGCCGATTCGATGCATGGCATAGTTAGGCAACTCATTGTCATTATAGAGTTTACTATAATTACCCCCATTTGTTTCAACCAAAATTCAAATGTTAAAGGCGACCCTTTTGCCTATTTCCGTTAAAAGTCAGCCCATCTCTTGTTGGATCAACCTGGTGATTTCTCCCTCATTGGGAAATCGCTGTCCTTCAATATTCTGTTTAGAGTAAATCAACTTGCCGTTACACTTTACATCGAAAATACCGCCTCCGCCTTCGATCAATTTAATATTTGAATCAGGATAATTTGTCTTCAATTCTTCTTCCACCCGGGAAGCTTGAGGAAGAAAGTTTCAAGCAACACAATATTCAATAAAAATTTTCATAACGCCTCCTTCGTTTTAAATGGCTAATCAAGTTCATCTAACGACGCAGGTCAGGCGCACTATAAAGCATCGCCTGCACCCGCTGGTTGGCCTCCTGCAATTCCCTCCTGCAAATCCTTCTCCATGGTTATTAGAGTGCCATCCCGTCCGGTTTCCTTGAATCCACAATGCAGATAGCATTTGAGGGCTCGGGAATTGTAGTCGCGCACGACGAGGCGCAACCTCTTCGCGCCAAACGTGTGTATGGCGTAGTCTTCCAATGCAGCAACCATACGACGCCCCAAGCCTTGGGACCTATACTCGGGGAGCAGATACAGGAATGAGACCATACAGGTGTCCGGCACCCCCTTGTTTAGAAGCGCGGCATGTCCTACTGGTTTGCCTCCTTCGCGGATGATGAAAGAAACGTTTCCCTTTCCAGGATCAAGCGCCTCCGCCCACTGTCGGTGGTCGAATGGCCATTTAGCGATAGGCCACACGAGGAACATGTCATCCCTGGTCGATATGAGGGAGGCGATCTTACCTGTATCGAGCGGACTGTTTTCCACCAACTCCATAGTCACTCCTGTCTCTATTCGGCCAACATACGGCTCACCTGGAGCCCGCTTTCCGGGAGATCAGATGCAGCCGATGGTTATGAGATCTTCAGTCTATGCCCGTGACTGCGCTTCGTCGTTCCACCAAGATAACATCTCGCCAGGTTCCGGCAAGGTTGCCGTGAGTCATCTTGCCTATCTTTTCACGTCTTCCGATTTCCCTGAATCCATGTTTTCTAACCATACCGCGGCTCGCTGCGTTCTCGGGGAAGATACCGCCTTGCAGCGTCCATATCCCCGCCTTTTCCGATGAGTCTATCAAGGCCCCAAGAAGGGCCGACCCTATGCCTTTGCCTCTATGCCCGGCTGCTACATACAGACTGAGTTCCGCCACCCCTGAGTAGACACAGCGACCGGACACGGGGCTGAGTGCGGCCCATGCCAGAACGCTATTACCTGCCCTGATGACCAACCTATGCTCAGATAGGTGAGCGGAATCCCATTTGCCCCAATCGGGAGCATCGGCCTCGAATGTGGAATTGCCCGTGCTAATGCCTTCGAGATAGATCGAACGGACTTGTTCCCAGTCTTCCGGCCTCATGCTGTCAGTCACGTATTTCATTTTCTCCTTTGCTCATACTGTGCCGATAACCCGTGAGCAACCACGGCCACGGTCTTTCGGACAAAACCGGTGAACTTGCCCCGTGGTTGCCCCTCTTGAGCGCCTTGTCAGGCGCGTGAACACCCCGGAGGCGACCACCATGCATTTCACAGCTTGGAGCCTCGGGGAAACCGCCACGGGAAAAGCATCGGGACGGTCTTTTGGTAGTGACGGTACTTTTCACCAAACTCAGCGACAAGATCTTTTTCCTCAAGGTACGTGCCGAGAACAACCCAGAGGGTCCAAAGCACATTGAAAAGCAAGCGGTCCAAACTTACGTCGGGTAATGACCAGATGAGAACGAGCATGAAAAAATAGAGGGGATGGCGGACCCAGAGATATGGACCGCGGACGATGACATTTGGTGCTCGGAGTTGCTTGCCGCGCAGATAAGCCCTGATGGGATTTAGACCAAAGGTGTCAAAGTTTCCGAGGGCCCGCACCCCCCACGAGAAGCCCACAATGGCAAATACGGAGACAGCGCGTGTCAGCAAGCGAAGCAGGCCCTCAGCCTGATAGAGAACCGTTTGGGACGGTTGCCAAAGGAGCACCGCGGCTGTCAGTGCTATGCCGGATGCGATGGCGTAGGTTGCCGGGTGGTAATGGCTGGGTATAACGGAAGAGAGCCAGGTACGAAACGACTGCCGTATCATTCCGCTATGCTGAATGAAGAATAGGACGGACAGCAATCCGTTCCACAGGAGTGCCTGGTGTTCCGTGGCACAAAAACGGACTATGGTGATGGGCCCGATGACCAGAAATACTCCGAAAAGAAGGAGCGACCCCCCGCCGATGAGGATAGCCATAGCCATCATAGAGTATGCGGCAAAACGGTTCACAGGCAACACACCCTTCAGGACTTTCGGGTCCTAACTCCTGAAATCAGCGGGGCGGTTTACCGCATCCGCTGGATTGATTTGTTAGCCGCCGCTGTCATTCGTTGAGGATGTCTTCGGGTGCCGAGCGGCCGACTCCGATCCAGACTTCGACAAGGCTGACGCTGGCCGGTTCCTGATTCAGGCGTTCCATTGACTTTGGGAAGAACGCGCAGTACGCCTTTACCATGTTCGCCATCGCAATCGAGACAAGCGTCATCGAGCTTGCGCACAGGGACCGCTGTAAGGCCGCTGTATTCGCTTGTCGTATCTGGAGGATGCTCAAGTTTCCAGCATGAGCGTAGCCGCAGAGGTACGCATAAAACGCCTTCGCGTGGATGTCGTGAAGGCCCGCGGATCGGCCGATTTCCGTCCAGTACTGAAGTCTCCACTCCCCCTTCAGTAGCATCTTCTGATGCCGTGCCGAGAGGGCGGCGAAGACAGCGTTACCCTTCAGCTTGTCGGTCAAGGGGGCGATGAGCTGCGCCTCGCGTTCCAGAACCGCTTTACCTTCGGCTGACCAGACCGGGAATTGTTGCCTCTCAAGATACCTCGCTAACACCCACGCCATGTAGCGACAGTTCTGATCATCGTCGGTCGTCGGCTCAGCGAACAGGTAATGGAAAACAAGGAAGGTCTCTAGCGCAGCGCGACACACGACGTTCACCGATCCCGGGTCGAAAAAACTCGCGCCGAGCTCTGCGAGAGACGTGCTCCGGTACAGATACAAGGCCGACGCGGCATGAAAAACGAACTTAAGGGCCAAGCCCTCAGCGTCCAGGACTCGATCGTCCTCACCAGCCGCTGTTCCCTTGTTCTCGTCGGCCACGTCAATGAGGATCTTCAATAAGCTTCGATATTCTGACTCTTGCACGTCGTACCTTTTCCTCTAACGTAGAGATAACCCGCCGGGCCACGGGGTGTGGCTGTTTGCACGGATGGAATTCTCGGTCGGGTTGATTGTCTGGTTAGTCATTCCTTTCAATTTATTGTCTTTTCTTGGTTTCAATAGGGGCTCAGGGACTCGCACAGTTTTACAATATAGCCGAATAAGAGGTCCTGTTCTGCACTCTGCTCTATCGCTTCCCGCTTCCTATTGACGATTGCCGTCACATCCGCACACGGTATGAGAATCTTAAATATTTTCTCATGATATTTCATGCTCTTTGCGATGTTTTGCGACAAAATATTGAAGAACCATTCACGCTGATATATATCGTCGGCAAGCAGATACTTCAATTGGCCATTCTTCCATCTCACTGACAAACAAAACAGGACTCTATTGTCTACAAAATTAACTGGATCCAGGGCTTTATAACAGGAATTTTTTAAATCGTGCTCAGCCTCTTTGAATAATGAAGACATTAATTGATGCTTTTCTGTTTCCGATAACATCTCACTTTTTCTTTTTACAATTAACTCCTCTATAGAACGATAAGTATATCCCGCAAGCGTGTTTGTGAGAGATAAATAATACATATACGTGGTGGCATCGGGCGGGACAAATTTCATACCTAGGTTTTGTATCATGTCTCGATAATCATCTTCGTATTCAAGCTTACATCTTCTTGCGATGATGTTTTCGCTAAGAATAGGTAAGTATTTAGACCGTCTATCATTATTTTTATCTGCCAAAAGATTATATAACGAGTTGAATAAATCTATGAACATCTCTGGCTTTGCATTCGATGCGTCCAGCGAAACGTAAAGCTGACCGCCACACGATGGACAATATCTAAAAGAGTAATCGACATCTTTGCCGCATTTATTGCATTTATTCATGTCTTCTCCCATATTGTTTTATCATCGTCTAACAAGTTATTTTATAGTTTCCGTATATCTCCACCACTCGGGAGCATATTCAGGACTCCAGACCTTAACTGTGCAATCGTATCCTTAGCACTCATGGAATGCCGGATCCCTCTATCCCATTTTAAATACGGCGGAATATCTATAAATCTCTTGACAAACATAACGCAACCATTTTTTTCTTTTCCGCATATCATGTCAAAATTAAGATTATTTGGAGATAATTGTCGAAGAGCCGCGCCGCGAATTTTGAAGCGCCGAGGAAGACGACGGACATCACATCGTCCGGACCGGTTTCGCTTGACATTTTTTTCTTTTTGGGGTTATGTCGCATTGGTGAAAACCGGACAGCAAAAAAGGTTCGGAAATATCTGAATTTCTATGAGAACCCCTCAACCTAAGAGGGGAAAGTGATGTTCAAGATGTTCAAGGCAGCAACCATAAATAAGGAGGTAGATATCATGAAACGTTTTGCAGTGGTCATTGCCCTAACGGTCATGGGTTTCTTCTGTCTGACAGGGATCAGTTTCGCCCAGGCGATCGAAAATGAGTTTTATCTCATTACCCCGGTCTCCAAGGACGTCCATGATCCGGCCCTGAAGGCCTTCGCGGACTTTGTGAAGAAGAAGTATAACGTGGATCTCAAGACCAGCGCCATGCCGCAGGGTACGCCGGTCGCTTATGGCCAGATCGTTGAGTGGAAAGGGAAGCCTCAGGCGGACGTCTTCTGGGGCGGCGAGGGAACCCTGTTCGACCTGCTGGCCGATCAGGGTCTCCTGGACAAGGTGACCATCCCCAAGGCGATGTGGGACGAGATCCCGGCCACCATCGGCAAGCCCGTCGGGCTTCCCCTGAAGGATGCCAAAGGGTACTGGGTGGGAACCATGCTCGAACCCTACGGTCTGATCTATCAGCCGAAGCTGCTCAAACGGCTCGGCGTCGAGATCAAGGACTGGAACGATCTGCTCAATCCCAAACTGAAAGGCCAGATTGCCCAGTGCACGCCGGACCGGTCGAGCTCGAGCCATGCGAGCTACGAGGTGATCCTGGCCATGTACGGCTGGGAAAAGGGATGGGACTGGCTGACCAAACTGGCGGCCAACACGGGAATCTTCACGGCCCGTTCCCGCGACGTGCCGAGCGTGGTGGCCAAAGGTGAGTTCGCCGTCGGTGTGGCGGTCCCCAGTTATATGGCCTTTGCCGAAGTTCTCGGCGGCTATGACTTGATGTTTGTTTACCCCAAGAACGCCTACGTGACCCCCGAGCCGATGGCGGTGCTCAAGGGCGCCCCCCACCCCAAGGCGGCCCATGCCTTCATCGAGTTCCTCCTGACCGAGGAAGGGCAGAGGATCTTCATGAGTCGCGGTCTCTATCCCATTACGTCCAAATACAAGGTGCAGGGGGCGGCCGGCTCCGACGCGGAGAAGGCGGTCCAGTTCACGGCCGGCATCCGCTCTTTCTATGACATCCAGGTCGGCAATATTTACGACCCCGATGTCGCCGGCGAGAAAAAGCGGAACGAGGAGGTCAACTCCTACTTCCGTAAGGAGATCGCCGAGAAGTACAAGGAAATCATCAAGAAATAGCATTCAAGTCACGGACAAGGCCGGGAAGCTCCCCGATCATTTTTGGGGAGTTTCCTTGGGTCCGTTCTTCATACAAACTTCATGCTGCCACCCGCGCCGGAGGGCCCTCAGCCTTCCGGTGCGGGTGGAGGGCTGCGGCAGGGGCTGGATTGCAGCCGGCGGATGAGGCGATGGGGGTGAGGATTCATGGCTTCCCGTTTTTGCGGGAATAACCGGTGGGAATAACCAAAAGGTTGGATGGATAAGGGTCGAACGATGAACATCCAGTTGAAAGACATGGTGAAAAGGTTCGGAACCCTGGAGGCGGTTAGCCACGTGTCCCTGGATATCCAGGACGGCGAGCTCTTTACGCTCCTGGGTCCTTCGGGTTGCGGCAAGACGACGATCCTCCGTCTCATCGGCGGCTTTCACAAGCCCGATTGCGGAGAGATCTACTTCGGCGACCGAGAGGTTTCGGCCATTCCCCCCTATGAACGGAACATCGGCATGGTCTTTCAGAACTATGCCCTCTGGCCGCACATGACCATCTTCGACAATGTGGCCTACGGCCTCAAGATCAAGAAAACGGCCCACGTGGAAATGAAAAAGAAGGTAAACCGCGCCTTCTCGCTGGTCAATCTGACGGGCCTCGAAAAGCGGTATCCCGGTCAGCTCTCGGGCGGTCAGCAGCAGCGCGTGGCCCTGGCGCGCGCCCTGGTTCTCAACCCGGACGTGCTTCTGCTCGACGAGCCCCTCTCCAACCTGGATGCCAAGATCCGCCAGCAGGTGCGCGCCGAAATCCGGAAGCTCCAGAAGGATCTGGCCATCACCGCCATCTATGTGACCCACGATCAGGAAGAGGCGCTGACTCTCTCGGACCGCATCGCCGTCATCGATCACGGGAAGCTTCAGCAGCTCGGTTCCCCCCGGGACCTCTATCAAAGACCGGAAAACCCCTTTGTGGCCGATTTCATCGGCATCAACAACCTGATCGCCGGCCAGGTGAAGGAGATCCAGGAGGCGAAAGGCTGGATGGCCGTACAGACCCGCTTCGGTCTTATCAAATGCGTCTATGAGGGCCGGTTCAAGACCGGAGATGCCTGCAAGGTCACCGTCCGCCCCGAGGTCGCCTCCATCTGCAACTCCGACGAATCGAGCGACGACATGAACCTGATCGCCGGGAAGGTGAGCTTTGCCTCCTATATCGGCAACACCATCCGCTATGACATCGAGCTGGATCCGGAGACCCTCTTCAAGGTCGACGTGCAGAACCCCTGGAACCAGCAGCCCTTCCCCGTTGGCGAGAAGGTGCATGTGCGTTTTCCCATCCAGATCACCCTGGGGATCCCCGCCTGAGAAGAGAGGACACCGAACGTGGAAATCAAAAACACCGTTGCCCTGCCCAAGCCCAGTGTCTGGTCGGAGATGAAGATAAGCGGCGTTCTGGGTTATGCCGCCATCTGGGCCTTTTTCATCATCTTTCTGATCTATCCGCTGATCCGGCTCTTCTACGACAGTTTCACGACCGAGGCGGGTGTCTTCACCATCTCGAATTTCCAGGATTTCTTCACCGACGCCTTCTACCTGAAGACCCTGATCAACTCCCTGATCCTCGGCGTGGCCACCGTGATCACCACCTCTATCATCGGCATCGCCATCGCGTTTTTGCTCTTGCGGTACGATTTTCCCGGCCGGGGGCTCTTCTCGTATCTGACGATCATCCCGATGATCATGCCCCCCCTGGTCGGCGTTATGGGTTTCGTCTTCATCCTGGGCCGCGCCGGAACAGTCAACATCATCCTTCAGGACTATTTCGGCCTCCAGCATCCGATCAACTTCATGTACGGGCTCCACGGGGTGCTCCTGGTGGAGACGCTGCACCTGTTTCCGCTGATGACGCTCTCCATCGTTGACGCCATGGGGAAGATATCGCCCTCTCTGGACGAGGCGGCCGAGAGCGTCGGATCGCGCGGGATCCGCAAGTTCTGGGACATCACCTTCCCGCTGACCACCCCCGGGTACGTCTCCGGGGCGCTTCTGGTCTTCATCTGGACCTTTGCCGATTTCGCCACGCCGATGGTGGTCGGAATCTCCGACCTGCTCGCCTCCCAGGCCTATCTGAACATCGTCCAGTTTGTGGACCGGCGGCTCTTCAAGATGGGAATCGTCATTTCGGCCATTATGGTGATCCTGGCCATCCTGTTTTTGATCATCGCCAAGAAGTACGTATCAATCAAGGATTACAGCTCCCTCTCCTATTCGGTGATCGAGCGGAAGAAACTCTCTCCCCCGGCGCAGGCGGGGGCGATTGCCTTCCTCATATCCATCCTGATCCTGGCCTTTATCCCCTATCTCGGGCTGGCGCTGGATTCCTTCGGCAAGGGCTGGGCGCTGACCCCCATTCCGGTGAAGTACACGCTCCAGTATTTCGAGCGGGTGGCCATCGAAACGCCCAAGTTCATCATCAACAGCCTGCTCTATTCGGGGATATCGGTCGTGATCTGTATCGCCGTGGGGGTGCCCGTGGCCTGGGTGATGTCCCGGACCAAACTTCCGGGGCGGGGGGTTCTGGATTCGCTGACGACGCTGATCCTGGCCCTGCCGGGGACCGGCATCGGCATCGCCTACATGCGCGCCTTCCGGGACCCCTTTCCGTTCATGGGTACGGCCCTCATCGGCATGTGGATCATCATTCCCATCGTCCTGGCGGTCCGGCGCCTCCCCTATACGGTGCGGGGAACCTTCGCCTCGCTGCTGATCGTCCACCGCTCCTTCGAGGAGGCGGCGGAAAGTGTCGGCGCCACGAAGACGATGACCTTCAAGGACGTCACGCTGCCCCTGATCTGGAAGGGGGTCCTGGTGGGCTCACTCTACTCCTTCATCCTGGCCCTCCAGGAGCAGTCGGCCACTTTGCTTCTGGTGGTGCCAGGCCATGAGATGATGACGGTGGGCATCTTCAACTTCTATATCGGCGGCTCCGTCAACGAGGCGGCCGCCCTCGGTTTCATTCTGCTGATCCTCGGCGCCGCCTGCCTGTTCATCATCAACCGCATGGCCGGCTCCAAGATGGGAGGCGTCTTCGGCTAAATGTTCAAGGGATTCATCTTCGATCTGGACGGGACGGTCTATCTGGGAGAGCGCCTGATCCCCGGCGCCGACCGGATCATCCGCCTGTTGCGGGAAGGGGGCAGAAAAGTCGTCTTTCTCTCCAACAAGCCCCTCTATACCCGTGAGGACTATGCGGCCAAACTGACGCGCCTCGGCATCCCCACGACGCCTTCGGAGGTGGTCAACTCGACCTTCGTGCTGATCCGTTATCTGCAGAGGGTTGCGCCGGATGCGAAGGTCTTCGTCATGGGGGAGCTCCCCTTTGTGGCGGAGATGGCCAAGGCCGGTTTCCGTCTGACCGAGGATCCCCATGAGATCGAATACGTCGTGGCCGCCTTCGATCGGACCTTCGATTACCGGAAGTTCAACATCGCCTTCCAGGCAATCAAAAAAGGGGCCCACTTCATCGCCACCAACCCCGACCGGACCTGCCCCGTGGAAGGCGGGGAGCTTCCCGACTGCGCCGGGATCATCGCCGCCCTGGAGGCGGTGACGCAGAAATCCGTCGAGATCATCGTGGGCAAACCCTCACCCATCACCGTGCAGACGGCCCTGGAGGTGATGGGGCTGGGAGCCGCGGAATGCATCCTCATCGGCGACCGTCTGGAAACGGATATCCGCATGGGGCTGGAGGCGGGCATGAAGACGGCCCTCGTCATGACCGGCGTCACCGACGCAAAGATGCTGGAGGCCTCCCCCGTCCGTCCCGACTATGTCCTCCAGAGCATTGCCGACCTGTTGAATTCTGGTATTCCGGGGACTTTACGGCTTCGTAAAAAGTTGAAGATGTCACCCTGAGCTTGTCGAAGGGTGAAGATAACTTATTGATATTCGATCATGCTTTGCCCTTAATTCCGGAAGAATTAAGTACGGCGTCCGTACGCAATTACCAGACTGTCAGGAGGGTGTAAATCGCGGCGGAGATGAGCGCCGTGAGAGGAATCGTCAGAACCCAACCCCAGACAATGGTTCCCGCCAACCCCCAACGCACCGCGGTGATGCGGTGCGTTGCGCCGACGCCGACGATAGCGCCGGTGATCGTGTGGGTCGTACTCACGGGGATGCCGGCCAGCGACGCCCCGATGATTGCCCCGGCGGCCGCCGCCTCCGCACAGAATCCCCCCATCGGCCGGAGTTTCGTGATTTTGGTTCCCATCGTCTTGACGATCCGCCATCCACCCGCCATCGTTCCCATCGCAATCGTCGTGTAGCAGACGATTTCCACCCAAAGGGGGATGTGGAAAACCGGCCCCGAAATCCCCCGGCCGAAAAGGACCATCGCGATGATTCCCATCGTCTTCTGGGCGTCGTTCATCCCGTGTCCCATGCTGAAGACAGCGGAGGAAAGCAGTTGGAGTCTCCGGAAGATCCGGTCCGCCCGATAGACTGTGGAGTTCCGGCAAAGGTTCAGGACGGTGACCATGAAGACGAGTCCCAGCACCATGCCGATTGCAGGCGAGAGGACGATGAAGATCGCCGTCTTCGTGATCCCGGAGAGGACAAGGACCTTCATCCCCCCCTTCACGAATCCGACGCCCATCAGGCCGCCGATCAAGGCATGGGAGGAGCTGCTCGGCAGGCCGAAGTACCAGGTGATCAGGTTCCAGGCGATCGCCCCGCCGAGCGCCGCGAAGATCACCGCATCGCTGATGATATCGGGACGAATGATCCCGGTGCCGATCGTCTTCGCGACAGGAACGCCGACGAGGAAGAGGGCGATGAAATTGAAGAAGGCCGCCCAGAGAACCGCTTGGCGGGGGGAGAGGACCCGCGTCGAGACGATGGTCGAGATGGCGTTCGCCGAGTCGTGGAAGCCGTTGATGAAGTCAAACGCCAGCGCCGTCAGAACGAGGAAGATGACGAGAAGCGCATCAGCCATTTTTCAGGACGATCCCCTCCACAATGTTGGAGACGTCCTCGCAGACATCGATCGCCTCTTCGATCCTCTCGTGGATCTCTTTCCACTTGATCAGTTCGCGGACGTCCGGTTCGTTCTCGAAGAGATGGGCCATCGTTGTGCGCAGGATCACATCCCCGGCGTTTTCCAGGGTGTGGATCTCGACGCAGGTCTGGAGGATCATCGAGGCGTGCTTCATGTCCCGAAGGCCGTGGATGATTGTCTTCAGCTTGACGATCGTCTCGTTGAGGACCCGGGCTTGATCGACGATCGTCGGCGACGGCTCCTTCACCCGGTAGAGGATGATCCGGGCAGCGGCCGCCTCCGTCATGTCGAGGATGCTGTCCATCTTATTGACGAGGTTGCAGATATCCTCGCGGTCGAGCGGGGTGAGGAAGGTGGTGTGCATCTTCTCGTAGGTCTGGTGGGTGATGATGTCTGCCTCGTGCTCGATTTCCTTGAGGCGGGCAGCCTGCGCCTCGCTGTAGGCGCCGTTTTCCACCATCTCCAAAAATAGTTTCCCCCCGGCCTCGATCCGGCCGACGAGCTCCTCAAAAAGGTCGAAGAATTTTTCTTCCTTCGGAATGAATCTCATGGCGCCGATCTCTCCTCCCTCATCGTCGTGCAATACAAAAAGCAAAGCCGCATCCAAGCGGCACCCCCGCCTCCTTTTGAAGGGTCTCTCCGTTACCCGGAGCAGGGGGCGGTATCCTATCTCGCATGAGCAAAGGTAATGGTATTTATTACCAGTTGGTATGGAAGGAAGCAAGAATATTCATGCGGATCCTCAGGGCGCGCAGGCGGGAAGGGTCTTTACGAAGATCACCTTGCCGTCTCCCGGGGCGTAGAAGTCGGTCAGGAAGGCCTCCTCAAGGTAGCCGCAGGCGAGGTAGAAGGCGCGGGTCGGCTCGTACTGGGGGAGGGAAGAGGTGTCCGCGTAAAGCCGGCGCGCCCCGCACCCGGCCATGATCCGCTCCGCGGCGGCCATGAGCGTCCGTCCGACCCCCCGTCCCTGCTCCCCGGGATCCACGGCGATCCAGTAGAGGTCGAAGCTGTGAACGCTGCCGGGTATCGGGCCGAAGCAGGTGTAGCCGAGCAGACGATTTCCCTCTTCGGCAAGGAGGAAGAAGTAGCCGCTCGCATCGCCCTTGGCCAGCCGCTCCTCGACGAGCTCCACGGCAATGTTCGCCTCCTCCTCCGAGAAGAACCCCGTCGCGCGGACGAGTTGGCCGACCGCCTGCCGGTCCTCCGGCCGAACATCCTCGCGGTGTGTGATGAAAAGGGGGAACCTCTCCCGATTTTTTTCAGGCATGGGGTATGCCTCCCCGGAACATGAAATAGGCCGCGCCGATGAGGCAGAATCCCGCCCAGAGGTAATTCAGTTTCAAGGGCTGCCTCATGAAGAAGAAGGCGAAGCCGGCAAAGACGGTCATCGTAATGATCTCCTGGATGACCTTCAATTGGCCCAGGTTGAAATAATGGATACCGATCCGGTTCGCGGGCACCTGGAGAACGTATTCGAAAAAGGCAATCCCCCAGCTCAGGAGGATGATCAGGAACAGGGGCTTCCCGTTCATGTTCTTCAGGTGGCCGTACCACGCAAACGTCATGAAGAGGTTTGAAAATGTTAACAATATAAGCGGTTTCAGCACGTTACTTATCACCTCGTTGATTGGAACAGGATCTTCGCCGGGACGGGGATTTCTCCACCCTGTGCAAAGCGCCTGTATTGTAACCTTTTGACCTTGTTGGATCATGTCGCGTTTAACCTGTCAGGGCCCCCACCATGACCGTTATTTCTCCACAGGATGAACGGTGATCATCGGGAGCTGTTCCCTCTTGTTGATGATGCGGCAAAGGACGTCCGGGAACGTCAGGCCCGCGCGAAGGGTCGCCGCGGAGAAGCCCGCGTCCGGCGAGAGACAGGGGTTCGTGTTCACCTCGAGGATCCAGGGCCGTCCCGCTCTGTCCACGCGGAAATCGACCCGGGCGTATCCCCGCAGATCGAAGAGATTCCAGCACCGGAGGGCAAGGTCTTTCAGTTTCGCGATGAGAGGGGCATCTTGCGCCGGAAACTCGAAGATCCGGGGGGTGTTCGCGAATTCGAACGTCCCCTCCTCCCATTTCGAGCGGTAGCCGACGACGCGGACCTTCCCCGGCGGGTAGGCATCGAAGCGAATCTCTGCTGGGGGGAGCACCTCCGGCCCGCCCTCGCCCGTGAGGAGCGAGAGGTTCAATTCCCGGCCGTCGATGTAGGCCTCGGCCAGACAGGCCCCGCCCAGTGAGTTCCTACGGACGTCCATCTCCGCGAGGAGCCGCTTCCGGTCCGCCCCGAAGAGGACAGAATCCTCGTCGAGGCCGATGGAGGCATGCTCCCAGGCCGACTTGACAAGCCACGCCCCTTCCACGCGCAATTCCTCATGCGTTTCCGCGGTCGTGAACCACGCCGGCGTCGGGAGACCGGCGGCGGAGAGCCAACGCTTCGCGAGGAGTTTGTTCGACGTGAGGAGCATCGCCTCCGTCCCCGCGCCGGTGTAAGGGATCTTCAGAGCGTCGAGAAGGGAAGGAACGATGTGGATCAGACTCCCCTTTCCGGCGAGCGTCTCCACGAGATTGAAGACCATCTCGGGCTGCAGATCCGTAAGCGTCTGCGCGACCGCTTCGAGGTTCAGGGAGGCAGGAACGACAACGGGCTCATGGCCCAGGGCGACAAGTCCCCGGGAGACGAAATCGACCTGCGTGAGGACATCCCGTTCGTCCCGGCCTGCCCCTGCGGCCACCTCTCCGTGGATGACGGCAATTTTCATGATGAACCCGTCATAAACCGGTAAGGCTTTGCATCCGGGACGGCTTCGCAAAAAGCTCCAGAGGCAAGGCGCACGACCCCTGAGGAGTGCGGCGTACTTTGATGTACGCCGCAACGACGAAGGAGGAAGCACAACGCCGCATATGGAGCTTTTCCGAAGTCGTATATTTTCATGATCCGTTTCCGATGTGTTTCAGGGCGGAGCGCATGATCCCGGCGATCAGCTCCCGGTAGGGCATGCCGGCGAGCTCGCAGAGGATCGGCAGATCCGAGTGTTCGGGTCGGAGCCCCGCCAGGGGGTTCACCTCGATGAAATTCGGCACCCCGTTTGCGTCGGCGCGCAGGTCGATCCTCCCCCCGTCGCGACAACCGAGACCGCGCCAGGCCGCCAGCGCCGTTTTCTCCGCCGCCAGGGCCATTGCGTCCGCGGCAAGACGATACTCGATCCGCCCGTGCCAGTCTTCCTTGTTCGCGTAGGAATAGACCTCTTTCTCCGCCTTTTCCGTGAGATGAACCTCCATCACCCCGGGGACGAACGCCTCCGTGCCGGTCCCGATGATCCCGACGGTGAATTCCCTGCCCGGGAGAAAGGTCTCGATCAGGACGGGCTGAAAAAAAGTTGCTAACAATTCCCGGCAGATGCGCGCGAGTTCCGTCCGGTCCTCGATCTTCGAGGCCGCGGTGACCCCCTTCCCCGTTCCCTCCGCAACCGGCTTGGCGAAGAGCGGAAAGGGGAGCGCCACGGCTGCAATCTCCTCCGGCGTCTCGACGACGGCGAAATCCGGCGTCGGGATTCCGAGGTCGCGGATCACCCGTTTGGTCATCCCCTTGTGCAGGGTGAGCGAAAGCACCAGCGGATCGGAAAAGGTGTAGGGGATTTCCCAGGCGTCCAGGAGGGCCGGGACCTGTGCCTCGCGGCCGAAACCCCGGAGCCCCTCGGCGATGTTGAAGACGAGGTCCCACCGCTCGCCCGCGACGAGCCGCCGGGCCAGCGCCCGGATATGGCCGATCCGATCCGTCTCGTAACCTAGCGATTGCAGGGCCTCCTCGATCGCAGCGATCGTCCGCGGGTGGTCGAACTCCGCAGTCTCTTCCTCCGTGTAGCTTTCGGCGATATAATCATCCCGGAGGTCGTATGTGATGCCGATCTTCACATTGATTCCTTATTCCCACGCTCCAACGTGGGAACGATAACCCGGAATCCGCGCCCTCCGCTCCCGGCAAGGGGAACGGGGGCGCGGGATTTCAGTGGATGACGCCTTCCGTCGATGGACAGTCCGGATAGCGGAAGACCTTCCCCTCGTAGTTGCGCAGGAGCAGGTCGCCCTCCTCGCGTCCCTCGACGTATTCCGGAAGGAGCGGGATCTTCCCGCCGCCGCCGGGGGCGTCGATGACGTAGGTCGGTACCGCATAGCCGGTGGTGAATCCCCGCAGGCCCCGGATTACCTCCAGCCCCTTCGAGACCGGGGTCCGGAAATGGGAAGACCCGGGGATCGGGTCGCACTGGTAGAGGTAGTAGGGCTTGACCCGGATCTTCAGCAGGCCGTGGACGAGGCGCTTCATCGTCTCCACGTTGTCGTTGATTCCGGAAAGCAGGACCGTCTGGCTCCCGAGCGGGATTCCCGCGTCGGCGAGGCGCGTGCACGCCCGGGCGACATCCGGGGTCAATTCGTCCGGATGGGCCGTGTGGATGCTGATCCAGAGGGGATGATAGCGCCGGAGCATCCTGACCAGGGCAGGTGTGATCCGCTGTGGGAGAACGACCGGCGCCTTCGTGCCGATCCGGACCAGCTCCACGTGGGGGATCCGACGCAGATGCGCGAGCAGCCACTCCAATTGTTCGTCGGCCATGGTCAGCGGATCGCCGCCGGAGAGAAGGACGTCCCGCACCTCCGGGTGCGCTGCGATGTACGCGATTCCCTTTTCCCACTGTTCAGTGTTGAGGCATTGATTGCCGTGGTGCCCGACCATCCGCGACCGGGTGCAGTATCGGCAGTAGGTCGAGCAAATCCCCGTCACCAGAAACAAAACGCGGTCCGGATAGCGGTGGACGATCCCGGGAACCGGGCTGTCCTCATCCTCGTGGAGCGGGTCGTCCGCCTCGCCGCTGCTGCGGAAATGCTCATGCACGGTGGGCACGACCGTCCGGCGCAGGGCCTGACGCGAGTTCCACGGATCGATCAGGCTCATGTAGTAAGGGGTGATCGCGAGCGGGAGGGAGCCCGCCGCGCCGATCATGGCGTGGAGCTCATCCTCCGACAGGCGGATCATCCTCCCCAATGTCTCCGCGTCGCGGATGCGGTTGCGAAGCTGCCAGTGCCAGTCGTTCCATTCCTTGAGGGTGGTGTTCGGGAAAAAACGCTTCCGGAAGGCCCTCGCCCGGCTGTCGCTGAAAGCGGGCAGCATTGGCGCCGGCCTGGCCGGAACCGCGGCGGGGGTGTAGAGAACGTTCATGGACGTGCCAACATGTCCATCGTAGGGTTGCAGACCGTTGCCGGTCCTACTACCTGGAGGTTCAGCCTCCTCAGCAAAAAGTGCTTCACTTTCCATCTGTTTATGCCTCCTGTCTTCTGAATGCTCAAAAAGAGAGGACAAGACCTCTCTTTTGGTTAGAAATCGTCATTGCTGCCGGGATCTCTGTATTTTATATGCAAATGTCACGATGCGATCATCCCAGTTCATTTTCGCTGAGGCTTTACTCTTTTTGAAATGGCCTGTCAATAAATAATTTTGACGGGGCTTCATTGCCGTAAACCTTCTGTTTACTTGACGATATAGTGTTTGATCGTGATAACGTTCCTGCCTTTTTCATCCCGCTCCAGCGCGCCGGTCGCCTCGACCTGGCGCTGAAGCGCATCCAGCAGCTCTTTTCCTTTTTTATTTCCGGCGATCCGGTACTCCTTTTCGTCCGCCGTGGCGAGGGCCGCGGCGACCACCTCCTGGCGGTCGTTCCAGTCCGCCGGGATGACGATCCCCGTCAGGGTGACTGTTTTTTTCCTGGGAAGAGCCATGTCGCATCGTCCTTGCCGTTTGTCCGTCTCCGGTTTCCCGCAGCCAAACCGCCTTGAATCCGCCCGCCGGACAAACGATACCGACATGTATTGGAAGATCCGTGCCGTTGGCACAACATGCCGTTATTTCAGCATGTTGTACGAACTCGCCTCGTCGTCATAGGAACATACTGTTCCTGTTTCGGCGGAAATGTCTTCCTGACGCGCAGACTGCGAATAGAAATGATATATAACATATCGTAACATATTAAGAAAGTTAATACGGAACTTCTTATTCCTGTTGACGACAATAGAGAACCAACGCTTCCGATTTATTTCCCATCCCTTTTCCCCTTGACATGTTTGTGCCATCGATTAGAATCACAAAACAGACAGAAAAAGGGGGGGCAGCTCCCGATTTCTCATATCCATTTGAACACCGTTCTGCCGAGTGAAGGATGCACGATGCCGGAACTTCCCGAGGTCGAGACCCTCTGCCGCCAGTTGAACACCGTCCTTCCGGGCGAGAGAATCCTCCGGATCGAAGTTCTGGATCCACGCCTGGGGAATATCGAGCGAAAAAGGGGAGACAGCGCCATCATTTTCCCAGAATCCGCCGTTCCGGATGACTCCGGCCCGGGGAAGGTCGCGGGGCTGGTTGGGCGGCGTGTCGCGGCGGTGACGCGCAGGGGAAAATACATTCATATTCAAATGGATGGCGGCCTGACGGCGGCGCTCCACCTCCGGATGTCCGGCCGACTTCTCTATCTGGCGGCCAATGTGCCACCGCCCTCCAACGGCCGCCGGGAAGGCGATATACTTCCTCCTCCTCGTGCCCGTAGGCGGAAGGATTGCGTGTCGCTGAAAGGTGAAACCCTACCCTTATCTCTCCCGGAAACCAGGGTTCGGAAGACAGGGGCGCCATCCCCCCTTGCTAAAAAAGTCGGGCGCCGTCCCCCCTTTTTTCCTTACAGCCGCTTGGTGATCGGCTTTTCCTCCGGAACGCTGGTGTTGATCGATCCGCGCCGTTTCGCGACCTTCGCCGTGCAGCCGGAAGAGATCACCCCAGCGCTTCCGGATGATCCCATGGAGGGTCTTCCGGCGCAGCGTCTCCGGGAGATCGCCCGGACGCGGCGGCGTCCGGTGAAGTCTTTTCTCATGGATCAGAGGCTCATCGCCGGGATCGGCAACATCTACGCCTGCGAGATCCTCTTCGCTGCGGGGATCGACCCCCGTCGGCCTGCGTGCAGTCTGGCGACGGCGGAATGGCGGAAGGTGGCGAAGGCGGCCGCGGCGATTTTCCGCCGGGCCGTGGCCTGCCGCGGCACGACGGTCTCCGACTGGCGGGATCTTTTCGGTTGCAGCGGAACGAATCAGGACCATCTCGAGGTGTACTCGCGGCAGGGGGCGCCCTGCCGACGCTGCGGCGGCAGCATTGAACGAATCAACCAGGGCGGGCGGGGAACGTGGCTCTGCCCGATCTGTCAGAAATAGCGGTAGCGGCCAATGTGTTTTTCTTGGATGCGGATTGAAATTAAATGTTATGGATATCATACCCGCCTGAGGGGAGATTCTTCCGTTAGACTGGGAAAATATCCCCTCCGAAGGGAGGGATGAATCTTGAGCGCAGCAGGAGCCTGCCCCTGCGAAAACAGGGGGACTTTTTCCGAAGCCCTCAAAATTTCGCCTCGACCGACTTGATCTTTCCCTCGATCCGGTTCACCGCCCCTTCGCGGTAGTCGGCCTGGACGGTCATGTAGATCCTGCCGCAATCCTTCCGGAGCTCCTTGAAGCAGCGGTCCACCACCCCCATGACCTCCTCCCACTCCCCCTCGACGGCCGTGCTCATTGGGCCCAGCTTGTAAGGAAGTCCGCTGTCCCGGATGATTCTCACGGCCCTGGCCACATAGGGGCTGACGCTCGTTTGCTTGTCGGTGGGAAAGATCGAAAAATGAATGAGTACGCTCATTTTGTCTCCTTTTTATAATTATGGACAGCGCCCTATTTATTTTCAGCGGAATGGATAGGGCGCTGTCCATAATTACTTCGTTTTCATGATCCAGCCGCCGTCCCAGTCGTCGCCGGGAGGCTCCTCCCGGAAGCAGACGCAACGCTCAACGTACATCCCGCAAAGCTTCTCGTTCGGATTCAGGCGGAGGGCCTCGTCGAATCTGGAAATCGCCCGGTCCCACTCCCTCCGGCGGTATAGGGCCAGGCCGTCCCGGAAGTGGTTCACCACCTCCATCAGGTTGGGGTAGGTCTCTTCGGTGTAATAGTCGAGGACCTCATAGACCTCGACGCTCTGTGTCTTTCCCTTGACCTGCACCCGATCCACCTCGCGGATCCGGTAGGTTCCCTTCAGGCGCCGGACGGTGTTTTCGCTGATCAGGATGCTTGCATGGTAATGTTTGCAGAGGCTCTCCAGGCGGGAGGCAAGGTTCACGCCGTCGCCGATCAGGGTGTAGTCCATCCGCTTCGGCGACCCGATGTTTCCGGAGACGATCGTGTCCGTGTTGAGGCCGATGCCCATCCCGACCGGTTTCTTCCCCTCGATCGCGCGCTGCCGGTTCCAGACATGCAGGGCACGGATCATGCCGATCGCCGCCCGGACGGCCCGGTCCTCGTCGTCTTCATGAGGGATGGGCACCCCAAAGGCGGCCATGATGGCGTCCCCGATGAACTTGTCCAGCATCCCCCCCTCCTTCTGGATGCCGTCCACCATGATCGTAAAATACTCGTTCAACAGGGAGACCGTTCCTTGCGGACCCAATTCCTCGGTCAGTGTGGTGAACCCCCGGATGTCCGAAAAGAGAACCGTCGCCACGGTGCTCTTCCCGCCCAGAACCTCTTCACCGCCTTCGAGGATCTGATCGGCCAGCCCCGGATCCATGTAGCGGGACATGGTCGATTTCATCCGCTTTTCGCTCGTGATGTCGTCGATGATGATCATCGAGCCGAGCTTCTTCTTCGCGGTGCTGACGAGCGGGAGGAGCGTCAGGTTCACGGAAATCCGGATTCCTCCGAATTCCGCCTCTGCGTCCATGATGACGTCCGGCTTGCCGCTTCCCTCGACGTGCCGGATCTTTTCGATGATCCAGGCGTTGGCGCCGGTGAAGAAATCCTCGGCCTTCCGTTTGAGAATCGCCTCGGGGGCAAGCTGGAGGATCCGTAGGCCGGCGGCATTGCAGGTGACGATCCTCTCATCCTCGTTCAGGGTGATCACGCCGTTTGACATGCTCTCCAACATGCTCTCGCTGTAGTTCTTCATGTTCTGGACGTCATCGAAGAGCTTGGCGTTCTCCAGGGCGATCGACACCTGCGCGGTGAAGGCCTTCAGCCGCGATTCGTCCTCCGCGGTGAAGGGGCCGCCCCGCTTGTTCAATACCTGGGTTACCCCGATAATCTTCCCGACCTTGTTGATGACCGGGACGCAGAGGATGGAGCGGGTGAAGAACCCCGTTTTTTTATCGAAGGCGGGGTTGAAGCGCAGATCAGCGTAAGCGTAGGGAATGTTCACCGTCTGCCGGGAGGTGAAGACCGCCCCCGCGATTCCGAGATGGTTCGGTAGGCGGATCTCCGTCGCCGCCAGTCCCAGGCCGACCTTGGAGAAGAGTTCGTTCGTCTTTTCGTCGTTGAGAAAGAGGGTTGCCCGCTCGGCATTCAGCATTCTTGTCGCCTCGGACATCACCTTCTGGAGGAGGGCGCCCAGGTCGATTTCGGCGGTCACATCGGAGACGACATTGAAGAACTCCATTTCCTTCCGGCGGAATTGTTTCATCCGCTCGACGAACTGCGTGCTCTGCAGGGCGATCGTGGCCTGCGTCGTCATCGCCTCCAGAAGGCGCCGGTCGGCCGGCGTGAAACGGGCCCGTCTTCTTGTTCAGGGCCTGGGCAACGCCGATGCTCTCCCCCTTGATCGTCCGGATGGGGACGCAGAGGATCGTTTTGGTGACATAACCGGTCTGTTCATCGATGGTGCGGTTGAAGTGGGGGTCGTCGTAGGCGCTGTGGACGATGAGCCCCTCCCCGGTGGTGAAGACGTGACCGGCGACGCCGGAATTGTTCAGAATCCGGATCTCGCGCTGGAAATTTCCTTGGGCGACGCGGGAGTAAAGCTCGCCCGTTTCGCTGTCGTTGAGGAAGATGGTCCCCCGGTCGGCCTTCAGTTCCCTCGTCGTGATCTCCACCAGGGATTTGAGGATCTCGTCGAGGGTCTCGAACGCCGCGATCGTCTTGGAGATGTCGAGCAGGAGCTCCGCTTCGTTGGTCTTCCGGCGCCGTTCCTGCCCTGCGGCCGGTTTTTTCAGATGGTTATCTTTTTTCATGGCCTTCCAGTTTTTCTCTCAGCGTCCGGATCATCTCTTGAAGCTGCTTCGCCTCGTCGCGGGCGGCATGTTCGATGGCGTGGCATCTCTCTTCGGATTCGATCTTCCGGCGCTCCAATTCGTCCCGGAGGGCGAAGATTATGTTTTTGAGCTGGCCGACCTCGTCGTTGGCCGCGGCCAGAGCCTTCTGGAGGCGTTCCTGCTCGCCGATCCGCATCTTCTCCATCTCGTCGCGCAGGGCGCCGACCATCTCCTTCAAATGCCGGTTTTCCGTCTGCAGACCATAGAGTTCATTCGGTTCCGATTCGGACGCCATGAATCCCTTTCCACCTCACTTCTTTTTCAGGAGCGTTTCGATGAGGGGCTCCACCCGCTGACACTGGCGGCAGAGGATATTCCCGTTTAGGTCCACGAGGACCATCGACGGAACGCCACGGATATCATATATGCCGCCCACGACACCGTCTTCGTCCAGGAGTACGCGGTAGGGAAGCCCATACTTGGCGGTGAATTTGGCCACCTTCTCCTTCGATTCCTGGATGTCGATGTTGACGATCTCCAACCCCTGCTTCGCATAGGCCGCATGGATGGATTTGAAATGGGGGATTTCCTCCCTGCAGAAGGTGCACCAGGTCGCGCTGAAGATGATCAGGACCGGCTGTTTCCCCCTGAAGTCGCCCAAACGGAATTTCCGGCCGTTCAGGTCCTTGAGGACGAAGTCCGGGGCCTTCTCAACAAAAGCCGCCGTCTTCAGGACTGCGGGCGGCTTCGGGCCGAAGGAACGGCCGTCCGACGGGAGGAGCAAAACGGATGCAATCATCACAACCGCGGCAAACCACCAGAATCCGGATAGAGAGCGCCCGGCTGCGGCCGTCGCTGCGGCATGCCGCGCGCCGCCGGGGAACCGGCGGGAGGCAATCCCACCGGGGTTCAAGATCTGTTTTCGAATATCCGGACAAAACATCGCATCTCCTTCATAACCAGAGCATTCCGGCGTTGATCAGAAAATATTCCCCCGTTCCCAGCAGGATCCAACCGAAGACCCGGCTGATCCGGGCCATCCACGCACCCGACTTGGGGATGGCGGCAAGAAGACCGGCGAACGTCCCCACGAGGATGAGCAGGGTCCCCATCCCGAAGGCGAAGACGAACATCAGGCTCGAGGCGAGAGCCAAATTCTGCCGTGTTGCTGCGTAGCCGAGGATGACGGCGAGGGCCGGCGCCGTGCAGGGACCCATGACCAGGCCCGAAGCCGCCCCCACCAGAAAACTGCCGGCGATCCCCTTCGTCCGCTTCCGGGACTGCGCCCGCGTCACGAAGGCGGGCGTCCGGACGGTGAAGGTGAAGACGTCGAGCATTGACAACCCCATGAGAACGCAGAGGTTCCCGATCAGGAAATAGGTCCAGGGGTTGCTCTGGATCTGGCCGAAGAGCCTCCCGGAAAGCGCGGCGACCGCGCCGAGGATCGTATAGGTGACGGCCATGCCGGTCACGTAGATCAGCGAGAGGAGGAATCCCCTGCTCTTCGAGCCGTCCCCGCGGGCGCCGATGAAGGCGACGGTGATCGGAATGACCGGGTAGACGCAGGGGGTGAAACTGATCAGCACCCCCCCGAGGTAAACGGCCAGAAAGGACAGGGAAACCGATCCCTGCAGGTAGGCGGACAGGCCATTTATGAAATTTTCGACCATGGATCCTCCTCTACGGCCGCACGCACCGTCCTGCGTCCCTTTAAAACTTTCTACTTGCTAACATAAACCGTGGGAAAGGTAAAATCCTTTTATCTCGTCTTCCCCGGCGGCAGAATGAGCGAAACCGCGCCGCGGACGATCCGTCCGGTTATGGTCTCGGCGGTGTCGAGCGCGCCGAAGGGGCACACCTCGATGCAGCAATAGCATCGGATGCACCGGTCGTAGTCGAAACAAAGCGGATTCTCCTCCGGGGTGATCGCGCCGGCCGGGCAGATCTTCCAGCACTCCCCGCACATGCGGCAGGCCGCGGGATCGCAGACGGGCCGCTGGAGAACCTGCCGCCGGATGAAGCCGTGCAGGAACTTCGGGCCGTAGATGAGGGAGGTCAGGCGGGGAAGGCGGAAATCCCGGATCGCGGGCAGGGAACCGTCGAGCTCCGCCTCCGGCGTGGGGAAACACATCTCCCGGGCGGCCTTCAGGACGGGGACCTGTTCCGGGTCGAGATCGAGCATCCGGCAGACGACCCGATCGACGGCGAAGGGATCGCAACCGGCGAGCACGACGCCCAGCTCCCGCGGAACGCCCCCCCGTCCCGGCCCCTGTCCTTCCATCGCCAGGACGCCGTCGAGGATGTTGAAGGCCGGCCGGAGGGTCCGACCGATCCGGGCAATGAGCCGGGCGAAGGCCTGCCGGTTGACGCCGGCCCGCATGTGCCACTCCGGCTTCCGGTAGCCGACGACGCAGCCGAAGAGGTTCTTGACGGCAAGGGTGAGGAGCATCTGGCTGTGGGTCTTGAACTTGGGGAGATTCACGATGAAGTCAGCCCGGACGGCATCTTCGGCGATTTCGATTGCGCCGAACGGCTCGCCGATGTCAACGCGGACGGAATTCCGAAACGGCCGGCACTCGCAGTCGAGCCCGCGGAGGGCGTCGCGGATTCCGCTCATCCGAAGGATAAGATCGAATGAGCCTATCGCGGGGCTGTCGGCAACGAGCGGGCGGGCGCCGCGATCGAGGCAGTATTCCACGGCGGCCCGGATGATGGAGGGATGTGTGAGAACGGCTTGGCGCGGAAGCGCCGGGGAGAGGAGATTCGGTTTGATCAGGACGCGGCTCTCCTTCCTGATCTCATTCCCCCCCATCGCCTCCATCATCCCGAAGATCAGGGGCCGGAGGGCGTCGCTCTCATAGGTCGCGTTGCGGACGATCACTTCGGACATGGGCTCTCCTCCCGGATGCAGGGACAAAACCACCCTTTGCTTCTGAAAAAAAGGGTAGCCATCCCCCTGTTTCTTTCAGGATAGCCGAAAATGTTCAACGCGGCAATCAAGGATTGCGGTCATCGGAGATGGCATTTTCAGGGCGGTCCGGGCCGCACGGGCAGGGAATGCAAGAGAGACCCTGCAGTTGGCGATTTGGAGTGCAATGCTACAAAAGGAATATGGCGTCAAGGCGATTATGGATCACCGCGATCCGGTTACAGACGGGCGAAGGCGTCGCGGATCGCCGCCAGGAAATCGCTGCGGTGGAAGAGAAACGCCCCCACGTGGCCGGCGCCGAGCCAGCGCATCGTCGAGCCGGGCCAGTGGGCGTGCAGCATGGCCGCCGAGGCCGGCGGGATATAGGCGTCGCGGCTCGCTGCGACGAGGAAGGCCGCCTCCGGCCGCCGCAGGGGTGGAAACCGCCGCAGATCCGTCAGGTCGAGAAGCTCCCGCATCAACGCAATCGCCGGCCCATCACTGTCCAGTTCCCGGTTCAGGACCTCCCATGCGAGGTAGTTCTTCAGAATCCCTTCGGTGAAAACGGCGCTCGCCGAATGGGCCGTGACGCAGCCGATCATGGCGACCGGCGTCTCCTCGAGGACGGCGACCCGGGCCGCCATGCTCCCCCCCATGCTGATCCCGCAGACCCCGAGATGTTCGTAACCCTCCCGGCGGAGCCATTGCATCAGGGAGCGCCCCTCCTCCGCGGCGGCGCCCCCCATCGCCATCAGGTCGCTGAAGCGGTTTAGCATCTTTTTGTGCTGGCCGGGCGGCCGCCGCCGTCCGTAATAGGGATTTTCCAGGATCAGGGAGCCGATCCCTTCGCGGAGGAGGGGAAGGGCAAGGGCCCGGCGGCGTCGGGCGAACCCCTCGTCGCCGGTCGCCGCAAAATGCATGCATATCGGCGTTTCCCGGGAGGCTTTCGGGGGGAGGACCAGCTCAAAGAAGGAAGTCCGGCTCTCCGCAGGCAGGGGAAGGTCGGTGAAGGGGGATGTGAAGGCGCCCCGGCGCAGCAGCGCGGTTTCGGTCTCCACGGCCTCCTCCCAGCGGACCTCAATGGGCCGCGGCGGTCCGGGGTGATCACCGGTCCGCTGGATCTCCCGGAGACGGGGGAGATCCCCCCATCCGTCCTTGAAGAAGAGGAGGCGGTTGGACTGGCTTGCGTAAAGGCGGTCGAGAAGGCTTGTCATGTTCCCTCGGCTTTCCTGAGATTCAGCGGTTCGCCAACCCGTTGCCGCCGATGAATCCCGCTTTTCTTTCTTTTTCCTCTTGTGATAGGATGATCCCGCAATTTTTTCGCCGGTGAGCGCAGAAAGGACCGCCGCGGCGGATGGTCGGATGAAGAAAACCATGGATGTATTTCCCGTCCCCATCACGGACGGAAAAGAACTGAAGCGGTGCCTATCCTGCGGGACGACGGAGCATCTCGGCCGGCGGCGCTACTGTTCCATCGACTGCCGGCAGAAGCTCCGACTGCGGCTCGACATGCGCTGCGGTCTCCTCCAGGCGCTCAACGCGCGGTACGCCACGTTTTACTTTTCGGACCTTCTGATCATCATGGACGTCCTGCCTTATGGTTACAAGGAGATCTGCAGCTTTTTCTACCCCCGAACGCCGGGGAAAAATCCCGGCGAGGATTTTGGCCGGATGGCGGACATCCTGGGCGAGACCTGGTGGGCGGAGCAACGGCGGACGAAGAAACGGTATTTCGCCACACTCCACGTCCTCAATCAGGCCGCCCGAAACCGCGTACCGCCGCAGGCCGTCAAGCCGAAAATCCTGCACACGCCGGACGTCAGGCCGGCGTCTCTCATCTATCTGAATCTGGAGAAGTCGAACCTCGATTCCCCCGAGCTCCGGAAGATCATCCGGGACGCCTACCGGCGCCAAGCCAAGATCCACCACCCCGATCTCGGGGGCGACGCGGTGATGTTCCGGAAGATCCACCAGGCTTACGAGGACCTGATCCGCTGGGCGGAGAATCCCATCTTCATCCGCCACCGAGGTTTTCCGGACAAGTGGTTCTACGAAGGGGACAAAGAGCGCTGGGCCCAGCCCACGCCGATCCATCCGCAGGGCCGGTGATGGGATCAGACAAACGATTGTCGCATAGAATCGATATCCCTGTAAAGGGGGGGTGTCGTTTTCATCAACATTGACACCGGCAGCCATTTGACCTATAGTGCATCATCAGAAAATCTCAGCAGGTCATCTCTTGCATATTTTTCCGTCGTGACGGTTTCCCGGCGGTTCCGGGTCGGTATTTAACATCATGTTCTCGCAATTAGAATAGCTAAAGTGTTCCATTAGGATTCGTAACGGGAGGGAAGCGATGAGCGGCATGTCGTATGGTCTGGAGGAAAAGGTGGTCGTCGTGACGGGGGGAAGCCGGGGAATCGGCCTGGAGCTGGCCCGAAACTTCCTCGCGCAAGGCGCCCGGGTCGTCATCTGCGGTCGGAAGGAGGAGAACCTCAAGGCCGCCGTGAAGAAGCTGAACGGCGGTGAGATGCTCCTCGCCGTTGCCGCCCATATCGCCAAAGAAGGCGACGTGGAGAATCTCTTCGACAAGGCTGTCCGTCAATTCGGCGGTCTCGACATCCTCGTCAACAACGTCGGGATGAACCTCCTGACGGCCTCCGTCACGGACACGGATCTCCCCGTCTGGAACAAGATCATGGAGGGGAACCTCACCGGGACCTTCCTCTGCGCGCGGAAGGCGGCCCGGATCATGCGGGAGAAGAAGCGGGGGAAGATCGTCAACATTTCGTCGATTGCCGGTACCAGGGCGGCGCCTGCGATGGGGATCTACGGGATCGCCAAGGCCGGCGTCGAGATGCTTACGAAGGTCCTCGCCTCGGAACTTGCCGCTTGCAATATCCAGGTAAACGCCGTCGCCCCGGGGATGGTGCGGACCGATTTCAGCAAACCCTTCTGGTCGACGCCGGCCATCCACGACCAGATCGTCAAGGCGATCCCGGCGGGCCGCATCGCCGAGACCGCGGATCTCGTTCCCATTGTCCTGCTCCTCGCTTCCCGGCACACGGATTACATTACCGGGCAGACGATCACGGTGGACGGGGGGGCCTCCGCGATATGAGCCTGACGGCCGGGATCGACATCGGCTCCATCACCGCCAAGGCCGCCATCCTGCGGGACGGCGAACTTCTGGGAACGAGGGTGATCTTCACCGGCTACAACGCCGAGGCGGCAGGACGCCGCGTCTTTGAGGAACTCCTTGCGGAGTTGGGCCTCGTTCCTCCGGACATCGTCCGGATCGTCGCTACGGGTTATGGCCGCAGGAGTGTCTCCATAGCCAACAAGGCCGTGACCGAAATCATGTGTCACGCCGCCGGAGCGCGCTTCCTCGACCCTTCCGTCCGGTCGCTGATCGACATCGGCGGGCAGGACAGCAAGGCCGTCGTCATGGACGAAAACGGCCGTGTCACGAACTTCACGATGAATGACAAGTGCGCGGCGGGGACGGGACGCTTCCTCGAGGTGATGGCGCGCGCCCTGGAGGCGGATCTCGACGAATTCGGAGCCCTCTCCCTCCGGGCGGAGCGTCCGGCGAAGATCAGCAGCCTCTGCACGGTCTTCGCCGAGTCGGAGGTGATCTCGCTGATCGCGAGGGGAGAGACGCGTGAGAACATCATCGCGGGGATCCATGAGGCGATCGCCTCCCGGGTCTCGGCGATGGCGAACCGGATCGGCCTTGCGGCGCCTCTGATGATGACGGGAGGGGTCGCCCGGAATGCAGGCGTCGTCCAGGCGCTGGAAAAGGTGATCGGGATGCCGGTCGTCATCTCGCCCTACGCCCAGGTGACCGGGGCGATCGGCGCGGCCGTATTTACGAGGTGAAACATGTATGAGGATCTGAAGGGAAAGACGGCGCTCGTCACCGGGGCGGGGAAGAAGACCGGTATCGGTTACGCGATTGCGAGACGCCTGGCCGTCGAGCGGCCGGAGGAGATCCGACCGGCACTGGAGGCGGCCTTCGCGTTGGGAAGGACCGCCTGCATCAACGTGGCGGTCGATCTCTCCGTGATCAGCCCGGAGAGCGTCGCCTTGGCCAATCTCGGGGGCTACCGGAAATAGGGGGGACTCCTGCCCTGTTCTCAAACAGGGGGTTTAGGGAGGGGCATATTGGAGATCCAGAGGGATTGTCCGGATGAACCGTGGGTGATTGAGACGATATCGAAACAGGTATTGACCTGGCATGAGGTAGGTCGGTTAATCATCTAAGTCAACGCCATTGAGAAAGGAGCATTACGATGAGAACCAAGCAAGATTACATTCAGGGGCTGGCCAAGATGAAACGGAACATTTACTACGACGGCCAGTTGATCGACAGGACGGATGAACTGCAGATGGATTGCCTCAATACCATCGGCACGACGTATGATGAAGCGGCCAAACTGGAGAATCAGGAGCTCTGCACGGCGATTTCTCACCTCACAGGGGAGAGAATCAACCGTTTTACACACATCCATCAGAACAAGGACGACCTGCATAAGAAACAGGACATGACCCGGATGCTCTGCCAGAAGGTCGGCGGCTGCATCCAGCGCTGCATGGGGATTGACGGCACCAATGCGATGTACAACGTCTCCTATGAGGCGGACAAGGTGAACAACGGCGCCACCCAGTACCATGAGAACTTCAAGAAGTGGCTCACCCGCTTCCAGATGGAGGACCTGATCGGCTGCTGCGCCCAGACAGACGTAAAGGGCGACCGGATGCTCCGGCCTGCCGATCAGCCGAATCCCGGCGCGTATGTGCGGATCAAGGAGCGGCTGAAGGACGGCATCGTGGTTGAAGGCTGCAAGGTGCATATCTCGGAAGCCTCCGTGGCCGATGAAGTTCTGGTGCTGCCCACCCGCGCATTGCGTGCCGAGGACAAAGATTACGCGGTGGGTTTCGCCGTTCCGGGAGACTGGGAAGGATTGAAACAGGTCGTTACCATCCACAATTTGAGGCCGAGAGATCATTACAAGCGCGGGTTTGTGCCGGGTGCAACCGATTCCTATATGATCTTTGAAAATTGCTTTGTGCCCTGGGAAAGGGTCTTCCTGGCCGGAGAACATCAGCACGGCGGCGTATTGGCCCTCCTGTTCGCCCTGTTCCACCGCCATTCCTATTCAGGCTGCAAGCCTGCGATCGGCGATGTGATCATGGGGATGGCCGCCCTTGCCGCCGAGGTGAACAACATTCATAAGCAATCCCATGTCCGGGAAAAGCTGGCGGAGCTCATCATGACTGCCGAATTGGGTTACGCCGCGGGATATACCGCATCCGATCTGGGAAAACCCGAGGTCTACATACCGGGTATCGGTTTCGTGCCTTACGGTCCCGGCTCTTACATTCCAAATTCGATTTACTGCAACGTCGGTCGTTGCCTGTCGGGCGAAGCGGTCTGGCGCGAGGCGGAGATCCTTTGCGACATTGCGGGCGGCGTTGTGGCCACGTTCCCCCACGAGAATGATTTCAAGAATCCGGAAACCGGGGATATGCTCCTCAAGTATACCAAGCGGAATCCGAACATGTCGGCCGAGGATCAGGCCCAGTTTTGGAGATATTTGGGCGACTTTCTCTGCTCGGCGACAGGCGGCATCATGAACGTGGGCAACTACCATGGCGGCGGCTCACCGATTATGGAGCAGATCGCCATTACGACCCAGTACGATATCGAATCACGGAAAACGCTGGTGAAATATATCGCCGGCATGAGCGGCGGAGATCGCGACGTCTTCAGCAAGAAGACGACGAAAAAGGCAAACGAAAGTTAGCCGGGCACAAAAACGGTCCCAAAGGTGAATAATCCTGAACCGACCCCTCCCCTTCAATGGGGAGGGGAAAACGTAAATAGTGCATATTATAGGAGAATGAAACGATGTTCGATCTATCCAAATTTTCACTCAAAGGAAAAGTAGCGGTCGTTACCGGCGGCGGCCGCGGCATCGGCCAGGCGATAGCGTTTGGTTTCGCCAAAAGCGGGGCCAAAGTGGTCGTCACCAGCCGCAAGGCCCAGGATCTGGAAGCGACGGCGGCCGAAATCAGAGCCTTCGGCGGCGAGGCGTTTTCCCTCCCGGCCCACTTGGGCAAGATGGATGAGATCCAAAAAATGGTCAACACCGTGATGGCTCGGTTCGGCCGGATCGATATCCTTGTCAACAACGCCGGCGCCAGTCCGGCCATCGGCTCCGTTCTCGAATCCGACGAGCGCCTCTGGGATACGATTATGAACCTGAACTTGAAAGGGGTTTATTTCGTCAGCCAGGCCGTGGCCAGGATTATGAAAAAGCAGGGTGGCGGGAAAATCATCAATATTGCCTCCGTCGACGGGTTCAATCCTGAGCCCGGTGTGAGCGTATATTCCGTCTCCAAGGCCGGCGTACGGATGATTACGAGGGCATTTGCCAGTGAGTTGGCCCCCTTGAATATCCAGGTCAACACCATCGCTCCGGGACCCATCAGCACCAAGATGATGAATTCCCACTGGGCGCACCTCACGCCGGAAGAGGCCGAAAAGGCGAAAGCGGCGGTGGAAAAGATGCTGCCCACGGGCCGCATCGGCCAGCCCGATGAGATCGTGGGCGCCGCCCTCTACCTTGCTTCCGAAGCATCCAATTATACCACGGGAGCGGAAATTGTTATCGATGGCGGGATACTACTGCTGGGGCTAAAATAGGGTTTCGCCCCAGCCGTGCTTCCGGTCGTCCCCATCCTGGTTGTCCCGCGTCTTTTTTTCGATATTGAGACGGAGAGTCTCGAAGGCGGCATCATCCAGCTCCGCCGGAACGGGGATCGGCTTGTCCCAGCGAACCCAGACCGTGCTGAAGGGTTTCGGGATCAGGAATCGGTCCCAGCTTCGGAGGGTCCAGGCGCGGTTCACGGAGATATAGACCGGGATAATCGGGGCGCCGGAGAGCTGGGCCATCCGGATGATGCCGGCCTTGATGAGGCCGCGCGGGCCGCGCGGGCCGTCCAAGGCATGAACGGCAACGGGATGGACCGAAAGCTCTGTGACCATCGCGGCAAGCGCCTCGTGGCCGCCGCGGGAGCTGGAGCCGCGGACGGGGCGGAAGTTCAGCCGCCGGCAGACATCCGCAATCAGGTCACCGTCCCTGCTCTGGCTGATCATCGCTACCGGGGTGAATTCGCCGAAACGCCGGGCATAACGGACGACGAGGAGTATCCGCTGGTGCCAGACGGCGACGATCCCCTTCCCGCCCTGACGGAGATGGTCAAATAGTTCCTCTTCATGTTCGGAACGGAGCCGGACCGTAAGAAGATAGAGGCGGAGGATCCCGTAGGCGATCGGGATCAGACCGTAGCGGATGGCGAATCTGGACAGATCTTTGATCATGACGGCCACGGATTGGTTTCGGATTTGATCAGCGGACCCCGGATCTTACTTACGGTGAGGTCCCTGGTTTCCCGGGCCTGGCGCGCTTTCCCCCATGCGGGAAACCTATATCACCTTTGCCGCCCTCGTGAAAGGTCAAAATCTCCAGAGAACATACCGGATCTGGAAGGTCGTCCAACGGCTGAGGCGCGCCCGAAAGCGCTCCCCAGTCGATTGGAGGATGTGAGGGGTTTGCTAATGATTCAGAACTTGAAACCTACTTTCCTTTGGTCTCTTCCGGGGCTTGGGGCGGTTTCATGTTTTCCGGCATGGGTTCGATGCCGTACTTCCACTTCAAGAACTGTTCGCCGGTCGCCGGGTAGAGGGCGTAAATGAGCAGGTCCTCATCGTTCTTGGCGAGATCGCCGATCTTCTTCTTGTCTTCCGCCAGTTCCGGTTCGAGGTAATCGGCGGGCCGGCCGGTGACCGGAGTCTGGCCGCGTTTGTAGTGTTTCAGAACGAGCTTCTGCACCTCGGGATCGATGGGGGTCGGGGTCTTCCCATAGAGCCCATAGATCAGGTCCTTGAATTGGTTGGTCACCATCTTGTACCGGCCGGCGACCACATTCATCACCGCCTGCACGCCGACGATCTGGGAGGTCGGGGTGACTAGGGGCGGCGTGCCCGCATCCTTCCTCGTACTCGGGATCTCGGCATGGACCTCGTTCAGACGATCCAGGGCGTTCATCTCCTTGAGCTGGCTGACCAGGTTCGAGATCATCCCGCCGGGGATCTGGTGGGCCAGAACACCCGAGTCGATCAGAGAGAGCTTGTTCGTTGCCAGATGTTTCTGGTATTTGGGGACGATCTTCTCGAGATGTTCGCCCAACGGGATCAGCTTGCGCACATCCAGGCCCGTGTCACGCTTTGTCCCCTGGAGGGAAACGACGAGTGGCTCGACGGCAGGCATCGAGGTCCGAAGGGCGTAGGGGGCGAGGCAGGTGTCCACGATGTCGATGCCGGCTTCGATCGCCTTGAGGTAGGACATGGAGGCCATGCCGCTGGTGTAGTGGGTATGGAGATGCAGCGGAATTTTGGTGATCTTCTTCAGTTCGGTAACCAGGTCATAAATGTCGTAAGGGGATACGATCCCGGCCATGTCCTTGATGCAGATGCTGTCGACGCCCATCGCTTCTAATTCTCTGGCCATCTTGAGGTAGTATTCCATGTTGAAGACGTCGCCGCCAAGGTGGGGCTGCGTCAGGGAGTAGCAGATCGCGCCCTCAAAGAGCTTTCCGTTCGCCTTGATCCGCTCCACGCAGGTCTCGAAATTCCGGATATCGTTCAGGGCATCGAAGACGCGGAAGATGTCGATGCCGACCTCGCAGGATTTGTCCACGAATGCGCGGACCACGTCGTCTGGATAGTTGCGGTAGCCGACCAGGTTCTGCCCGCGAAGCAGCATCGTGAACGGGGTCCTCCTGATGTACTTCTTCAGGATTTTCGGTCTCTCCCAGGGATCTTCGCCGAGGAAGCGGTGCATCGTGTCAAAGGTTGCGCCCCCCCAGACTTCCATCGCCCAGAAGCCCATCTCATCCATCTGCTCGGCGATGGGAAGCATGTCCTCCGTGCGCATCCGGGTCGCATAGATGGACTGATGGCCATCGCGGAATGTGTTGTCCTGGATCTTAACGGGATTAACAGGTCCCTCCCTCATAATGTCTTCCATGTTATTTCTCCTTCCTGATGCATCGTCCTCATGGACGGGTTATGTAGATCGGATTGGAAAAGATCCAGGGGCGATACCGGCCGAAGGCCATCAGGTCGGCTTCGACACGGTAAACGCCCGGTTCGTGCAGGGTCACGCAAAGTTCCTTCGCGGTGTACTGACGGAAAAGTTTTCCGCTCCGGATCAGGCGAATCCGCGCCCGGTGGGGAAACAAGGCCCGAAGCTCCGCGGAGCGGTGGAGAATGAATTCATCCCCCATCGTGACCTTTCTGCCTTCTTCGGCCAGGATGAGGGAGAATCCGTAAGCCGGTCGGAAATGGTCGAAGGAAACGTAGACGCGGCCCCTGCTCAGCGCAGACAGAATCGTAGCGATGTCCGCCCGACCGTCTCCTGAGAGAGGTTCGTCGAGGAGAATATGCGTCCGGATGAGGCCGAAAACCCTGGAGAAGGGAAATACGGGGATGGGAATTTCCCAGCGACGCCACAGGCTGTCGTGGTTGTCCAGCTCGCCGATTCCGACAACGCGGCGCTCCTGCGTGAGACGGTCCCAGCGTTCGAGGGTGGCCGGAGAGGGACCGCGGAGAAAGAGGGCGGGAAAGGCGTAGCTCAGGATGGCCCGAATACGGCCGGTAAGGCTGTTCTGCCAATCCGTCATGAAATCCCAGATGCCCATGCCCGTGTAGCCGGTGACGGACCAATCGGTCCAGGGGTAATGTTTCACGTGAAACAATGGGGTTCCTTTATGGTCCGGATGGGCGATGAAACCCACCCCTCCTCCGGCCCGCACTCGGTCGATGTAGGTTTGCGGGGGGAGATCCGGTTCCTTTTCCGCTTCCGCGCATGCGATCGCCTGACGATGACCAAAGCCCAGGTAGTGGTTGAAACGCGGCGCGATCTCCTCGCCGACAATCAGGAGAATGCCATCATGCCATCCCTCGAATCCTTCCTCGCGGGCACGGAGCGTCGAATGGTCCGTAAGCATGAGGACGTCGATGCCGCCTTGTCTCGCCGCGTCGAGAATTGCCGTAATCGGTGCGCGCCCGTCAAAGGAATAGGCGGAGTGCAGGTGGATGACGGCGGCGTAGTCTTTCAGATGCATGGCTGTTTCGCCCTCCTTCTTACGGGGTCCTCTATCCTGCCTGCAAAATTGCAAGCGGACAGGCCGCGCATTCCGCCGTCCCCCGGCAGAAGGTCTTGCCGGTATTTACGATCAGGGCGTGATACCGGTTGAAGAGAGCGACATCCGGCTGCAGATGATCCATGAACAGCGCTTGGATTGAGTGATAGTCGGCATCATTTCCGATCATACCGTGGCGGAGAAGGATCCGCCTTGTGTAGGCATCACTGATGAAGACGGGCTTCTGACACGCGTAAAGGAGGATGCTGTCGGCGGTTTCCGGTCCAATGCCTTTTACGCCGAGAAGTTTATCGCGGAGCCGCGATAGGTCCTCGACCTTCATGGTCTCGACATTTCCGGAATACTCCATCATCATAAACCGGACAAAAGCCTTCAGCCTTCCCGCCTTGAGATGATAATAACCGGACGGTCGGATGATCCGGGCCAGTTCATCTTCCGGTATAGAGGAAAGCGCCGCGGGAGTGAGAAGCCGGCTCTCCCGCAGCGCTTGAATCGCCTTTTCGACGTTTGTCCAGGCGGTATTCTGGGTCAGGATCGCCCCGACCATGATCTCGAAGGGGTCGTCGGCGGGCCACCATTGAAGATCACCGAAATACCCATTCAACAGTTCATACATCTTCAGCAGTTCTTCTCGGCGGCTCATCCGGCTTTCCCCGGTTTCGTCATTTCATCAGAGGCACGAAGAAGGTCGCCTTCCCCCGCTTGATCAGAAGGAGAATGCTGCCCTTTTCCCCCGCCTTTGCGATTTCCTTCTGATACTCCTTCATGGTCGTGACCTTGACCTTGTTTACCTGAAGGATGATGTCCTGCGGCTGGATTCCCATCTCCTCGGCGACCGTCCCTTCCTGGACATCGACGACAATGAGTCCCTTTTTGATGGTAAGCCCGAGGTGCTGGGCGATTTCCGGTGTGATTTCCTGGACCGTCATGCCGAACGCTTCTCCGGACTGCTGAGCGAATGCCATCTCCGATTTTTCTGTTCTTTCCGCGATCGTAATGGGGAGGACCTTTTCCTGGCCATCACGGACGATCTTGATCTTGATCGTCTCGCCGATGCGGAATCCTGCGATCATCAGCAGCAACTCATGCGTGTCCCTGACCGGCTTGCCGTTGATCTCGGTTACAATATCCCCCGATTTGAGCCCTGCCTTGTCGGCGGGATCCCCTTTGAAGACATCCGAAATCAGGGCGCCGCTCTTGTCTTTGATCTTCATGCTCTTGGCGATATCCTCACTGATTTCCTGAACGGAAACCCCCAGCCATCCCCGGGTCACCTTCCCCTTGGCCTTCAGGTCCGGCAGGATGGTTTTCGCCATGCTGATCGGGATGGCGAACCCAATTCCCTGCCCCTGCGCAACGATCGCCGTGTTGATGCCGACCACCTTGCCCTCCATGTTGAAGAGAGGTCCCCCGCTGTTTCCCGGGTTGATGGAGGCGTCGGTCTGGATAAAATTGTCATACGGCCCCGCTCCGATCACGCGGCCCTTTGCGCTGACGATCCCGGCGGTGACGGTCTGCTCCAGGCCGAAGGGGTTCCCGATGGCTATAACCCAGTCTCCCACCCTGAGCTTCTCCGAGTCGCCCGTTTCCGCGACCGGCAGGCTGTCGTTCGGTTTGATCTTGATCAGGGCGATGTCGGTCTTGGCGTCCTTGCCAATGACTTTCGCCTCGTATTCCTTGCCGTCGGAGAGCTTCACCAGGATTTTATCGGCCTGCTCCACGACGTGGTTGTTTGTGAAGATATAGCCGTCATGGCTGATGATGAACCCGGAGCCGAGGCTCTTCTGTTTGAATTCACGCTGTGGCATGTCTCCGAAAAACCGCTCAAAGAAATCATCCCCGCCGAAATTACGATCGAAAGGTGACCTCTGACCGAAGGGGGAGCGGAATCCGCCGCTCCGCACCGTCTTGGTCGTACTGATGTTTACGACGGAGGGTTTGAGCTTTTCGGCCAGATCCGCAAAGGAGAAGGGCGCGTGCGAGACATCACCGGTTGAAACGGCCGACGCCACCTGGACATCCGGCCCGGGTCCCGACGGTGCAAAGGAGGAGCGAAGCACCTCAACGACCGAAACGACGAAAAACCCGATCAGAAATGCCAAGAGAAACATGATGAAGGTTTTTCGGCCCTTGTTTTCCGTTTTCATTGTCTACCTCCTGATAGATCGCCGCTGTTCTTTCTGAACGCGGCTGTTCATAATATTGGCGTTATCTAAAAAAAGCCCTGTTCGGCGTTGGGATTCCCCATCCCTTCGACACACAGGGTCTGCTCACGCTTCGACAAGCTCAGTGTGACAAGGAGTATTGCTTTCATGGTGAACCTGTCGAACCACTGGAGCTTTTTACAAATCCCCCCGGAAGAACGGCTATTCATACTGTTTACGAGAACGTCATACATCGGCTGTTGTATCGATTCTTGAATCGACCGGCGTAATATAAACGTCAAATAGATTTTGTCAATGCTCCACGCCCATTATCGCCCCATACCGGAGGGCTTTAAAAACAACGCTCAACAGAATTATTTTTAAATCAGAAGCCCGAAAATACTATCATTCACCTGACTCCCTTCCGACTCTATTGGTGAGGCTTCCGATCCCCTCGATTTCGATAGTGATCGCGTCCCCTTCCCTAAGGAATACCGGCGGTTTCCTTGTAAAACCGACCCCCCCGGGAGTTCCGGTCAGAATAACGGTCCCCGGAAGCAGCGTAAAGGATTGGCTCAGATCGCTGATCAGCGCCTGCACATCGAAAATCATGTCGGAGGTGTTGGAATCCTGCAAGACCTCACCATTCAGGATCGCCCGGATGGCGAGGACGTTCGGATCTGAAATTTCATCCCCGGTTACCAGACAGGGACCGAGAGGGCAGAAGGTATCGAAGCTCTTGCCCCGCGCCCATTGTTTCTTCTGTTTTTCAATCTGCCAGTCACGTGCGCTCACATCATTTGCGCAGGTATATCCCAGAACATACCCGAGGGCGTCTTGGCGACTCACGTTTTTTGCCCTCCGGCCGATGATCACGGCAAGCTCCGCCTCGTAATCGACCCGGTCCGGTCCGACCGACGGCAAGAGGATCATCTCGTCCGGCCCAATCACGGTCGTTGTCGCCTTGATGAACAGGACCGGAATCTCCGGTCGGCTGATTTTCGTTTCTTCCGCATGGCGGCCGTAATTGAGTCCGACGGCAAGGATATTGGGGGGATCCAGCGGGGAAAGGAGACGTCCAATGCGGGCCGTCTGCCCGGTGATTTCAAGTTTGCCGAACAGGTCGCCCCGCACGATTCGGGCCTCTTCCGGTCGATCCGTCTCGATGTTTCCCAGGCAGATTTTTCCCTCTTCGGTTAAAAAGCGCACGATTTTCATAGTCTGCTCCTGATGAACGTTTTGTGCTTCTATAGCAGGATCCGTAAAAAAAAGAAATTCCTTCATTGAATCTCATTTGCACATGGAGCCTTCTTGTGTTAAAAAAGGACCACAACATGAAAAGCTGTCGCTTCCTGGACAGAGCCTCACCTTATTCTCCGGTCTGAGCGCGGGACAGGCGATGATCGGGGAAGGGAATCCGCATGCATTCCTCGGGAACGTCCGAGACGATTTGCGTTATGATCAAGGCCATTGGCAATATCGGCAAGGCCGCCATGCACAAAACCTCTTCGTTGCGCGGCACACTTGCGTTTGCTGCCCGGGTCTTCCTCAATCCTTTCGATCGCCGGACATACAACAGCGCTTCCCGCATGGTTTTCATCCATCAGTTCTACTTCACCTCGGTTCAGATCCTGCCCCTGTTTCTTTTCGTGGCGGTGATCTTCGGTTCCCTGATCAACGGCATGGCCTTTCAGGTGGTCAAGAACCTGGGACTGACCGACTACCTGGGACGGCTGCTGATGGGTTTCGTCGTGACGGAACTGTCGCCCTTCGTGACGGTGCTGCTGATCGCGCTCCGCTCCAGCTCCGCGATCGATGACCCCCTCTCCCGCCTGATCGCATCGGGTCTTGCCGTCCGCCATGGATTGGAGACGGAGGTGATCCTCCGGACCGCCGTGGAAACCGCTTCGCGGAACGGCTGGAAGAGGGCACTGCTGGCCTGGCTCGAACGTCTGAAATCCTTCCATGAAGCGGCAAAAGACGTCGAAAAGACCTCCGCCATCCGATCCCGTATCAACCTAATTCTATCCATTTAAGTGATCCGCGCGAGTCGCATCCAGCTTGTTCGGTCCCAGGAAGGATTTATTACCGTTTCTTCTGTACCCGGCTGAAGACCGCATTTACGAGCAAAATAGCGGTGAAAGGCGAGAGACGGCGTCAGTTCGGGATGAAAGACGGTCACCAGAACGTCCGGTGATTCAGCCGCCGCGATGAAATCGCCCATCCGGAGGAGGACATCCACCCCCTCCCCCACGCTGAGGATCTTGGGGGCGCGGATAAAGGTGAGCGGGATGGGTGTTGGGGAAAGCTTCGGAATGGGGGCTTCGCTGGCGAAGCTGTCCAACTGGCTCCCGAAGCTGTTTCTCGCGACCTCGATGTCGATCAGGCGGAGGTAGGGTGTCTCTCCCGAAAGCGATTTTGCAAGCAGAATCGCCCCCGCGCAGGTGCCCCAGAGTTTCACCCCCTCGTGGAATTTCCGGATGATGATCTTATCGATGCTGAAGATTTGCAGAAGCCGAGCAAGACAGGTGCTCTCGCCGCCGGGCAGGATGAGGCCGGCCAGCCCTTCGAAGTCTTCGGCCTGCTTCACCGGCCGGGCGGCGACGCCAAGGCGCCCCAGATGATCGAGGTGTTCGCACACGTCCCCCTGGAGATCCAGGACGCCGATCATCCTTCCTGCGGCGATGGGGGGCTTCCATTCCGTGCGGCTCATCGATTCCGTCCTGAGGACCTCTCCTACCAGCCGCGGCCGGCCAGGAGCTGTTCCTTGGGGATGGCAGAGATCTCCAGGCCGGGCATCGCCTCTCCAAGATTCATGGAGGCCTCGAGAACTTTAGCCGGATCGTTGAAATAGGCCGTGGCCTTGACGATTGCCCGGGCGCGCACGGCGGGCGTTGCCGATTTGAAGATCCCGGAGCCGACGAAAACCCCGTCACAACCCAGTTGCATCATGAGCGCCGCATCGGCCGGCGTCGCAATCCCGCCCGCGGCAAAGTTGACGACCGGCAGGCGGCCGAGTTCCCTCACCTTGAGGGCCAGTTCATAGGGGATGCCGTTCGTCTTGGCGAAACCGGTCACCTCTTCCACCGGCATCGCTACGAGCTGGCGGATCTCGCGGTTCATCGTCCTCATGTGGCGGACGGCCTCGACGACGTTTCCCGTCCCGGCCTCGCCCTTGGTGCGGATCATCGCCGCACCTTCGGCGATCCGGCGAAGCGCCTCGCCCAGGTTCCGGGCGCCGCAGACGAAGGGGATGGCAAATTTTGTCTTGTCGATGTGGCACTCTTCATCGGCGGGGGTCAGGACCTCGCTTTCGTCGATGTAGTCGATCTTCAGGGCCTCGATGATCTGGGCCTCCACGAAGTGGCCGATCCTGGCCTTGGCCATGACGGGGATGGAAACGGCCTTCTTGATCTCCGCGATCATCGCCGGGTCGGACATCCGGGCCACACCACCGTCCCGCCGGATGTCTGCCGGCACCCTCTCCAGGGCCATGACGGCCACGGCGCCCGCCTCCTCGGCGATCTTCGCCTGCTCCACATTGGTCACATCCATGATGACGCCGCCTTTGAGCATCTGCGCCAGTTGGACATTCAGTTCATATCTTTTTGCTTCCATGATATTTTTACCTCCCTGAGGGATTGATCATCTGCGTTCTTTTTTATGGCATTAATATAATGCCGTCAAGGACAATTAGCAAGTGGTGCTGACAGGGAGGAACTGGGGGAGACTGGACCCCTGCTTTTCCAGAAAATAGTCACTCGGTTGAACGTCGAAGGCCGGATCAGCGTGTATTCGGTCAATCAGCCCCCAAAAAATCTAAGCTCATTCGGCAAAACCATAAATCAAAATACCGGTTGACTTTTTTACAGGGGTCCTATACACGTGCTATGCAGCATTTGGTTTTCATTGAAGATCATGTAAGGAGTTTGATTTTCTACGATTTGATTAAGATTTCTCTTTCCGCCTGACTTTTGTGAGAATCTGGACTTGCGAGAGTTTCTTGTCGACGAATGTTGATCAACTTCGCAGGTATGGCAACAACAATGTTGACCTCAAGAATTCTGTTTGAAGGCGCCCTTTCAGGGATTCTCCGCCCGTTGTTCTCCTCTCGAACAGACATCTCCGCATATTCAAGCACTTCCGGAATTTCCGACCCGGCGGAACAGGGAACAGGCTGAAGGCCATCCGCTTGCAAAGGGTCATATGACATTTTTGACCATTCTGTTATCCGGCTTGGAACGCGCGGTCGTCCTTCGGGAAGATAAATTCAGTGTGGTTGGGCAGGGGTCTTGACGGGTGAAGGCGGTGAAATCGTCTTCGTTTGCTGGCAGATTGGCCGAATCGGCCTGCCGTGCGGTCAAAAAAGAGGGAATTCCAATGGCGGTCCATGGACTTTGAGAAATCATAAGGGGGAAAAATCATGAAATGCATACGTGTTATCCTTTCGATTTCATTCATCTTGTTATCAATTTTGGGAGGTCAGTCCACGACGAAGGCTGCCGATGTGCTCCATCTGTACACGGCCCTGGATCCGAATGAAGCGAAAATCTATGTTGAAGCCTTTACAAAAGATACCAACATCAAGGTGGAGTGGGTTCGACTGTCGGCGGGCGAGGTCTTGACCCGGCTCAAGGCAGAGGCGAAGAACCCCCAGGTGAGCGTTTGGTTCGGCGGGTCCAGCGACGAATTCACCGCGGGCAGGAAAGAAGGTCTGCTGACCCCGTATCCATCACCCGTCGGCGCTTCTTTTTTGAAGGGAACGCTGAAGGATCTCCAGGACAACTGGAGCGGCTTTTATTTTGGGGCGATCGGTTTCGGGAACAATACAAACTGGTTTGCAAAGAACAAACTGCCCTTCCCGACCTCCTGGCAGGATCTGATCCGGCCTGAGTTCAAAGCCAATATTTCCATCGCCTACCCCTATACGTCAGGAACTTCCTACACCACTCTGGCGACCCTGGTCCAACTGATGGGAGAGGATAAGGCGTTTGATTACTGGAAAAAGTTAGAGCCCAATATTCATCATTACAACACGTCGGGTTCGGCATGTATCACGCAGGCCGGGCTCGGTGAGATCGCCATCGGGATTGCCTTCTCCCACGATATCCTGGCCAAGGGGACTTCCAAAGGCTATCCGATCAAAGCGACGTTCCCGAGCGAGGGAACCGGGTATGAGATTGGCGTGGTGGGGCTGATCAAAGGCGCACCGGAACCTGAGCTTGGCAAGAAATTCATTGATTGGGTGTTGTCCAAGCGGGCGCAGGACCTCCTGCAGGCCTGGTTCCGGATTCCGCTGAACCCTCAGGCTGAAGTTGCGGCCGGAGCGACGAAGGCATCCGAGTTGAAGCTCATCAATTATGACGCCGAATGGTCGGGAAATAACAACAAGCGATTGATCGAAAAATGGCGTCAGATCATCGGTAAGTAACCTAAGAGAAGGGAGGGGATTGTCCCCTCCCTTCTCTCTTTATTCGGTCTGGAATGAGGCGCGTGCATCCATGCCAAGAAGCGTGCGGGCTGTTGCCTATCTGAAGAGAATTCCCTCCGATATCCGGAAACTGTGGAGGGAGCCGCTCTTGCTCTTCGGGATTACCCTGGTCAGCGTTTTTCTGTTCCTGTTTATCGTTCTTCCCTTATTCAAAATTTTTCAGTTGAGCTTTGAAGAAAACGGTCATTACAGCCTGAAGGTCTTCGCGGAACTGCTTTCGAAAAGTTACAACGTTCAACCCTTGATCCACAGCCTGACCCTGGGTGCGGCCGTCTCGATTCTGGGCACGGTCATCGGTTTCATTTTCGCCTATGCCGTGACCAGGGTGGACATTCCCTGGAAACGTTTCTTCAATGTTACCGCCACCTTCCCGATCATCGCCCCCCCCTTCATGATGTCCCTATCCGCGATTTTATTGTTCGGCAAGCAGGGGTTCGTCAGCAATATGATCTTGAATGATATTATTCACTTCAAGATCTACGGATTTTACGGGCTGCTGGTGGTCGAGACATTGACCTACTTCTCGACCGCGTATTTGACGCTGTACGGCGTCCTGCAGGCCATCGACCCGGCCCTGGAAGACGCGGCCCTGGATCTGGGCGCGCCGAAATGGAAGGTGTTCACTCGGATTACCCTGCCCCTTGCCACCCCGGGGATTGCCAGCGCGATCCTCCTGGTCTTCAGCCAGTCGCTGGCCGATTTTGGGAATCCGATGATCCTCGCGGGAAACTATACCATCCTTGCCACCCAGGCTTACCTGACGATTGTTGGAATGTATGATATGAGGAGTGGTGCGGGTCTGGCAATATTGCTCCTCATCCCATCCCTGATTGCCTTCGGCCTGCAAAAATACTGGGTGAGCCGAAAGTCGTATGTTACGGTGACCGGCAAACCTTCGTCCACCCGGATCAAGATGGATCATCCGGTCACAAAATATTCAATCTTCGGACTTTGCCTGTTGCTGACGGGGGTCATCTTCCTCTTCTACGGTATGGTCCTGTTCGGCTCTTTCGTGAAGCTCTGGGGCGCCAACCATGCCTTGACGTTCGTTAATTATAAACATGTTTTTACCGTAGGATGGGGGTTTATCAGGGATACGTTGCTGTTGTCGTCGATCGCAACGCCGATTGCCGGGATCCTGGCGATGATCATCGCGTTCCTGGTGGTTCGCAAGAATTTCCCGGGCAAGAGACTGATGGAACTGGTATCGCTGCTGACGTTTGCCGTTCCCGGAACCGTCGTGGGAATCGGGTATATCCTGGCTTTCAATGAATATCCTCTCAAGTTGACCGGCACGGCGGCAATCATCGTGCTGCTTTTCATTTTCCGTGATCTGGCCGTGGGCGTTCAGACCGGCATTGCCGAACTCCAGCAGATCGATCCCAGCATTGAAGAGGCGGCGACCGATCTGGGTGCGGACAGCGCGACCACCTTCCGGAGAATCACCCTCCCCCTGATCACGCCGGCGTTTTACGCCGGACTGGCCTTTACATTTGTGAAATGCATGACCGCGGTCAGCGCCGTCATCTTTGTCGTTTCAGGGAAATGGAACCTGATCACCATCGCCATCCTCGGCTCGGTTGAAAATTCCGATCTTTCCCAGGCGGCCGCTTTTTCCGTGGTGATCATCGTCTTCATCCTGTTGGCCTTGTGGTTGATTCAATTCCTTGTCAAACAGATGCAAGGGGAACAAAGAATCAGGTTCGAGAGGGCAGAGGCACTATAATCCATTCAGGGGAGCCGCCACAGCATGAATCAGGCCTATTTGCAAATCAAGAATCTCACGAAAGAGTTTCTCAGTGCGTACCAGGATGAAAAGGTGATCGCCGTCAAGAATTTCAACCTCGAAATGAAACGGGGAGAGTTCCTGACGCTTCTCGGCCCTTCCGGCTGCGGCAAGACGACGATCTTACGGATGATCGGCGGCTTTGAAAACCCGACCACCGGCGATATTCATCTCGATGATGTGAAGATCAACGACATCCCCGCCAATAAAAGGGATACCTGCATGGTGTTTCAGAGCTATGCCCTCTTCCCACATATGAATATCTATAAAAATGTGGCCTTCGGATTGGAATTCAGGGATCTTGCAACGGGAGAGATCAGGAAGAGGGTGGAGAAAATTCTTGAATTCGTCGGCCTGGCCGGTTTGGGGAACCGGCCCGTGGCCCAGTTGTCCGGCGGCCAGCAACAGAGGGTGGCCCTGGCCCGGGCGATGGTCAACGAACCGAAGGTGCTGTTGTTCGACGAACCGCTCTCCAATCTGGATGCCAAGCTGCGGATCAAGATGCGCATCTTCATCCGGAAAATTCAGCAGGAATCCAATATCACATCCATCTATGTCACCCACGACCAGGAAGAGGCAATGACCCTCTCCGATCGAATCGTGGTGATGAACCGGGGAGAAATCGAGCAGGTCGGAACGCCCGAGGAGATTTATTCAAGGCCGAGGACGAAATTTGTGGCCGATTTTATCGGTAAACAGACGAATTTTATGACCGGCAATGTCCTGGAAAGTGTCGACGGAAGACAGGAGGTGGAATTCTGGAACCGAAGATTCTCTTTTGAGAGGTATCCTCATCTCAAGAAGGGGGATGCCGTAACCCTTGTCATCCGGCCGGAGATGATCGAACTGTCCGCTCAGGAAGGGGTCTGCAACGGAGAGGTGACCCTGGTCACCTATCTGGGATCCGAAGTGAACTACGAGGTGACCGCAGAGGGTCAGGTCTTTACCATCCAGGTTTCCAATCCGCTGAAGACAGGCATCTTCCGTACGGGTGACCGGGTGTGCCTCAATTTTGATTTGAGGAATATTTATTTGATCAAGGCGTGAGATTGAGATATGGAACATTCCGCCGATCCCTTCTCCTCCCCCCGATTCGAGAGAGGGGGCGCTCATACTACGGTCGTTAGAAATCCGCTTTGAAAACGTTCAAGCTTCTTCAGGGGTTTCACTCGGAGCTTAGAATACCAAAAAAAAGCTTGACTACGGGAATTGGATGATTCATAATGTAAGCGTTTACAAATTGAATCATGGATGAATATGCAAAAGATAACGATAGATGTTGTCGCGGAAAAATGCGGATTCTCACGGGCGACGGTCTCTCGGGTCATCAACCGAGAAGGTATCGTGAAGCCCTCCACGGCCGAAAAAGTCGAAAAGGCGGTACAGGAACTCGGGTACACGCCGAACCTCATGGCAAGGGCTCTCTCCGGCGGCAACTCAAGAACGATCGCGATTCTTCTGCCGGACGTCGTGAGGGAGTATTATACTGCTTTGATTGCGGGGGCGGATGCCGCGGCGGAAGAGAAGGGATACAATCTCATTATCAAAACGCGAAATACGAAGAGAGCGCTCATCGATCTTATTGAAGGCCGGAGAGTCGATGCCTTCCTTCTTCGCTTTGCGGGATCGTCCTCTTTCGACTTGGAATTTCTGAACCGCCTCAAGAAAAGAAAGATCCCGTATATTATCATCGGGAAGCCTCCGTTCAGCGACGATCACCCGTCAATACTCATCGACAACATCGGCGGCGCGCGACTCATGGCCAAACATTATGCGATGCACGGTTTTCAAAGAATCCTCTTCATTACGGGACCCGAAGAAAGTTTAGATTCCCAGGATCGGATTTACGGATTCAAGATTGGATTGAGTGAACAAGGAATCGACCCGGCGAATGTCGTTGTCGTTCGAGGCGATTTTTCTCGTCAATCAGGATACGAAGCGATGCGGACCTTTCTTGAAACCGAGAGGGCCGATGTCGTGTTTGCGGCGAATGATCACATGGCTCTCGGAGTTATGAGGTATTGCCAGGATATCGGCATGAGGGTGCCGGAAGACATTGCCATCACGGGTTTCGACGATAATTTCTTCGCGGAATATCTTCAGCCTTCACTTACAACCGTTCAGCAACCGATGCACGCTATCGGGGACCTGGCGGTGGGAAACCTCATCCAGATTATAGAAGGGGGACGGGCACTGGAATCTCGGATCATCTTGTCGACAAAACTGCAGATACGACACTCCTGCGGGTGTTGAGGGTGTTTCTCGGTCCTCCGGGGCCGAGAAGTCAATAGCAGGTAGTTTATCAAGAATGAGGAGGGAGTAAAATGAAGAAGATGCTCTTGGTGCTGCTTGTGTTTCTGATCGCTATGAGCGCGTTCGGAGCGGGGCAGGGAGAAACGGCGGAAAAGAAGGTTGTCATTTATGCTGCGCTCGATGAAAAGACCACAAGCGAGTTAGCGGCGGCATTCAAGGAAGCAACGGGATTTACAGCTGAAATCGCTCTCCAGATCGAGCAGGCGGGGACAGTGGCCGCCCGCATTAAAACCGAAGCCTCGAATCCGCGGGCGGATGTGTTAATCGGAGGAAACTCAAATTTTCATTCCGACCTGGCACGCGGCGGTTTCCTTCAAAAATACACATCTCCCGTCATAAAAGAGGCCGGTATCAATCCGAACCTGATGGACCCGGACGGTTATTGGACCGGTTGGTACCTCGGAGCTCTCTGTCTTTTGTATAATGAGAAACTCTACAACGAAAAGATAAAACCGTTGGGGCTCAAGCCCCCAACGACATGGGACGATCTTCTCGATCCGGCATACAAGGGACGGGTCATAGCATCCAATCCCGCTACGACCGGTGGCGCCTATCTCATGATGGCGGCGCAGATCTTCCGGCTCGGAAGCGAACGGGCCGGGTTCGATTATATCAGAAAGCTTCACCCGAACGTCGCTCAATATACGAAAGGGGCGAACGGATCCATACCTCTTGTTTCCCAAGGCGAAGCGATCGTAGGGTTTGCATGGGGACACGATACCCTTAAACAGAAAATGCAGGGAAATCTTCCAATCGTCGTCGTTTTTCCGAAGGATACCGGCTTTGAAATCGGAGGGGCATCGGTTTTGAAAGGGGCTCCTCATGCGGAAGCCGCGAAGAAATTTCTCGATTTCCTTCTCTCTCCGGCGGCAGGCAAGATCAACGCCAGAAACGGATACCGGTACCCTGTTCGGGGGGGTGTTGAATTGCCTGCGGGAGTTCCCCCGTTCGAACAAGTCAAGCTCGCTCCCTGGGACCTGAAAAAGGCCGACGAGAACGTGGACAAGTGGAAAAAGGAATGGGCGTCGATAACGGGTATGTAAAGATAGCGGATATGTAAAAGATAGCGGGCCCCGCGGCCCGCTTATCAAATCGACCCTGAACGATGATCATTTAGGAAAGATCCATGAAGCGCATTGCGAAGGAACCCTTTCTTGCTGTTGTGATGCTCTTTATCATCTCGTGTCTCTTTCTATTCGTCATCTACCCGATTGTCAGGGTTTTCCTGTATCCAAGCGGGAAAGAATTGATCACCGTCCTTTCGCACCCCCGGTACATCAAAGCGATTTTCAACAGCCTGTTCATGGTCGTCTTGTCGACGAGCTCCTCCGCTTTCGTCGGTTTCGTTTTTGCGTATACCATCGCCAGGACGGATGTTCCGCTGAGAAAATATTTCAAGCTGATCAGCCTCCTTCCCCTGTTCTCCCCTCCGTTCATGGTGGCTTTCAGCTACATCATGATGTTTGGGAAAAATGGAATCATCACGGCGAAGCTGCTGGGGTTGTCCGTCAACATTTTTGGGTGGCACGGCCTCTGGCTTGCTCAGACGATAGCCTTCTTTCCCATCGCGGCCCTTATGATGGAAGGGGTCCTGCAATCGATTCCGCCGAGCCTCGAATATGCCGGGAGGAACCTTGGAGCGACGGGATTTACCCTTTTCAAAACGATCACCTTTCCTCTTGCCCGGCCGGGAGTCGCCGGGGCGGCCCTTCTTGTTTCGATTCAGGTCTTGGCCGATTTCGGGAACCCGATTATGATTTCCGGCGATTTCTCGGTGGTCGCGACGGAGGCATGGATGAGGATCGAGGGATGGGCCGACGTCTCCGGCGCCGCCATCTTATCGCTTGTTCTCTTGGTCCCTTCCTTTTCCATCTTTCTTTTCCAGCGCCTCTGGGTCGGGAAAAAGTCCTACGTGACGATTACAGGGAAGAGCACGCAGATCGATATCCGGAGAATAGGCAGCTTTATGAGATGGTTCTTGTTCGCTTTCTGCTCCGTGTTTTCACTGCTCATCCTTCTCGTGTATCTTGCGCTGTTCATGGGCGCCTTCGTCAATGGATGGGGATTCGACTGGACTCCTACCCTGCGCTATGTCCGGGAAATCTTTTCGAGGTCCACGGAGGTCACAAACAGTCTCGTCTTTTCGCTCCTCGCGGGGGGTGGCAGCGCACTGTTTTCCATGGTCGCCGCATACCTCGTCTCGCGAAAGAAATTTTTCCTGCGACGATTCGTGGACTTTACATGCATCCTTCCCACCGCTCTGCCGGGGATATTTCTCGGAATCGGGTATTCCATAGCCTTTACGCGCCCTCCGGTCGACTTGCACGGCACTGCCGCGATCATCATTTTGAGTCTGATGTTCTGGAATATCGCGATGGGATATCAAACGGGAATCGGCGCGTTCCAGCAAATCTCCCCGTCGTTCCATGAGGCCGCAAGTAATCTCGGTGCAAGCAGCATGAGGATCTTCAAGGAAATCGAGATCCCTCTCATCAAAGGGCCCTTCTTTTCCGCGTTTATCGTCTCTTTCATCCGGGCGATCACGACCTTGAGCGTCATCGTATTCCTTGCGACTTCCAAGAATGTCGTAGCCACCTTCAGCATCATGAATCTCGTGAGCGACGGTTTCTATGGAAAGGCGGCCGCGTTGACCTGTTCGCTTCTTATCATTGCTTTTCTGGTTTTGGGAATCGCGAAACTCGCGCTTGGAAAAAGGTTCGAACTCTTTAAGGTCTAGTCTCGAAGGATGTCTATGGCCATGAATGAAATACATTTGAGAATTGAAAATGTCCATAAAACCTTCGGAAAAACGAAGGCCCTCGATTCGGTGTCGCTCGATATTGCGCGGGGAAGTTTTACGACCTTTCTTGGACCATCGGGATGCGGAAAAACGACCCTGCTGAGAATGATCGCGGGGTTCTATGAAGTGGAGCACGGGAATCTTTACATGGGAGACAGGTTGATCAACGATGTTCCCTCCCACCTCCGGAACGCCGTTATGGTCTTTCAGGACTATGCCCTGTTTCCCCATATGACGATTCGGGAAAATATCACCTACGGACTCCGAATCCAGAAGATGACGCGGGAGGATATCGAAAAAAGGCTTCAAAAAACGATTGGATATCTTGGGATTGAAGCTCTTCTCGATCGCACTCCCGGTCAGATCAGCGGCGGTCAACAGCAGCGGGTCGCGCTCGCGCGGGCGCTCGTCATGGAACCCGAAATCCTTCTTCTCGACGAACCGCTCTCGAATCTCGATGCAAAGCTCAGAATAAATATTCGGGCTGAGCTAAGACAGCTCCAAAGGCGGCTGAAGATTACGACAATCTACGTCACTCACGACCAAGCCGAGGCGCTGTCGTTGTCCGACCGGATCGCGGTCATGAACGAGGGAAAAATCGTTCAATATGGGTCCCCTTTCGAGATCTATTATCGTCCAAGAAATACCTTTGTCGCGTCCTTTGTCGGCATCGTGAACCTCATGAAGGGCAAGGTTGCGAGCTCTTCATCGAGAACCATCCTTGTTTCGGTCGGAGGGGAACCGGTGCTGGTCGTGCCCGCTGATAAAGAAGCGGAGAGGACCTACAAGCCCGGCGACGATATAACCCTCTGCGTTCGACCGGAAACCATTCGTCTTGAAAGCGCCTTGCGCGGTCAGGGGAATGGGGAGAATGTTTTTCGGGGAAGAGTGGTCAATTCGATTTTCGAGGGATCGAGCGTCCGCTATTGGATAGAATCGCTCGGAATGGAATTTATTGTAGATATCTTCGATCCGGGTAATGAAGAACTGAACAATAAGGACGTTTCCTTCCGGATCAACCCGGAGCGGATTCATATTCTTCCTACATAGACAGCGAAAAAAAACGGTATGCCTGGACGTCGTAACAGCATACCGTCTCGAAGGCTTGACCGAGCGGACGGAATGATGTAGACGAGAAAAGAGGAGCGAGTAATGAAAAGAGTCAATATTGCGGTCATCGGGACAGGGAGGATCGGCCGGATCCATGCCCGGAATTTAAAATTTCAAATCCCCGGTGCAAAATTACTGGCGGTCGCGGATGTCGTCGCAGAGTCCGCGCAAAAGGTTGCCGACGAACTGGAAATCCCCGTCTGCGAAACAGATTATCGCCGCCTGCTTGTGAATGACGACATTCAGGCCGTGGTGATCTGTTCCTCTACGGATACCCATGCCCGGATCATGATTGAGGCGGCGATGGCCGGAAAGCATATTTTCTGTGAAAAGCCGATCGCGCTGGAAATGGACAAGATTGATGAGGCGCTGGCGGCGGTTCGGAAAGCGGAAGTGAAGCTGCAGGTCGGTTTCAATCGGCGTTTTGATCCCGGTTTTCAAAGGGCGAGGAGGCTGGTTGAATCCGGAAAGATAGGCGTTCCCCAGTTGCTCCGGATCTCGAGCAGGGATCCGCAACCCCCGCCGCTCGACTATGTCAAAATTTCGGGCGGACTGTTTTTGGATATGATGATTCACGACTTTGACATGGCTCGCTTCCTCCTGGGCGAGGAGGTCACGGAGCTGATGGCGACGGGTCATTGTCTGATCGATCCTGCAATCGGGCAGTGCGGGGATGTCGATACCGCCGTGGTGCTGCTCAAATTTCAAAGCGGGGCTTTGGGGACGATCGACAACAGCCGGCAGGCGGTCTATGGCTATGATCAGAGAGTCGAAATCTTTGGTTCCGGGGGTTCGGTTGCCGTAGGGAACAAGACGCCGACCGAGGTCACGATTCACAATGCCGACTCGATACAAAGCGACAAGCCTCTCCATTTCTTCCTGGAACGATATCAGGAAGCATATCTTGCCGAGATGAGCGAGTTTGTCACGTGCGTTATGGATAACAAGACTCCCTCCGTCGGTGGGTTGGATGGAAAAATCTCGGTGGCCATGGGTTATGCCGCGCTGGAGTCCATCAAGAGCGGTCGCTTTGTGAAAATAAAACGGGATTGATGTATTCCTCTATCAAAGGGGGGGGGGACGTTCCACCTGAAATGATCAAGGGAGGTATGTTGTGATGGCAGAAAAGATGAGAGGGGTCACCCTGATAGCGGATTGGGTGCCGAAACCGGATTTCGTATTGGGACCGAAAGATGTTGATCATACGCAGACCTATCTCGGGAGCAAGGTCTGGAAGAATCCGCGGATGGAGATCCGGGAATACGATGTGCCGGAGCCCGGTATCGAGGAGGTTCTGATCGAAGTCAAAGCCTGCGGTATCTGCGGCAGCGACGTGCATATGGCGGAAGCCGACCGGGATGGTTACATCCTGTACCCGGGATTGACCGGGTTCCCCGCGATTATGGGGCATGAAATTGCAGGCGTCGTCGTCACGGCAGGGAAAAACGCCCGCAATAAACGTACGAACAGGGCCTTTGAGGCCGGGGAAGAAGTCACCGTGGAGGAGATGTTCTGGTGCGGCCAGTGCAAACCCTGCGCTGACGGATACCCGAATCAATGCGAACAGCTCAATGAGATCGGTTTCAACATTCACGGGGGGTACACAAAATATCTTGTGGTGCCTTCCAGGGTTGTCTGGAGCCTCGCTCCGCTGAAGAGAAGGTACTCCGGCAAAGATCTCTTCCTGGCCGGCAGCCTGGTGGAACCCACCTCCGTTGCCTACAACGCCGTGATCGAGTGCGGCGGCGGCATCCGGCCGGGCGATAACGTCGTGATCTGCGGCAGCGGCCCCATCGGTATGGGCGCCGCCGCCGTTCTGAAACGTGCGGGAGCGGCCAGGGTCATCCTGTCCGAGACCGTTCGAGAGCGGGCGGAAATGGGCAGGAAGATGGGCGCCGATTTCATCATCAATCCGCTGAAGGAAGATTTTACGGAAAAGGTGCTGGAGTATACGGACGGCATGGGGGCAAACCTCTATGTCGAGGCAACAGGCCTGCCGGCCGTGGTCTACCCGGGCATTGAACAGGCGATCTGGAGGGGAAAGACGATCGGATGCACGGTCGTGATCGTGGCCCGGGCCGATGCAAAGATACCGGTGACCGGTGAGGTATTGCAGGTCAAGAAATCGCGAATCGTCGGCGCCCAGGGACATTCCGGGTACGGGACCTTCCCGCGGGTCATCGAATGCATGGCCGCGGGGATGGATATGACCCCTCTGATCACGAAGAAGGTCGGGCTGGAAGCGATTGCCGAACAAATCGTTCAGCTCCGCACCAACCGCACGGATTGCAAGATTACATACGTAGCCGATGGATTTTGAGATTATAAGGAGGACCACATGACGGAAAAAGCCAGGGACAAGGTGTGGCTGACGACGAAGAACCCGGCCATCATCTTCGAAGACAATACCGTGGGGCATCTGAAGAAGAGACTTTGGGATGCGCCGGAGGCGGAGATCGACCGGATTCTCGCGGATTACGGCATCCCCGCGGCGCCGGAGCTGGGCAAAGCGGGAACCTATATCCAGACGACGGTCCGAAACGAACTGATCCGGAACAGACGGAAAAACGATATCGTCCTGATTCCGGTGGGATGCACCGAGAACCATGGGATTCATACGGTCAGCGGACTGGATACGTTCATGGTGACCCAGATTGCCGAAGGCGTGCGGCGCTATACCGCAAAGCAGGGAAAGCCGATCAACCTGGCGTTGCCGCCGCTCAATTACGGCGGTCATCCCTATCATCATATGGGAATGGCCGGGACGGTGATCATGCCGGAAGAGGTGGTCCGGGAGACGTTGATCTATGTCATGCTCGGACTGTGGAACGACGGTTTCCGCAAGCAGATCATCATCAACAACCACGGTCAGTTGTGGATGCTGGAAGCGGCGTTGCAGGAATTCATGAAGCGTTATCATCTGCCCGGTATTTTCCGGGTGTTGGATTGGCACCGGGCGGTGCGTGAATTCTTCTATCCGACCGACGACGACCTGAGTCTCGATTCGCATTTCATCCATGCCGACGAGGCAGAAACATCCGTGGGTCTGCTGCTCTTCCCGCCCGGGATGGTGGACATGAGCGTGGTTCAGGATGCGGAGGGGAGGAGCTATTTGCCGGACGGCCATTTTGACAAGTCGGTCGATCCCTTCCGCCGTCCCCACCGCTGGTCCGAAGGCGAGGGCCAATCCCCGATCGAGCGGGCCGCCACGCCGCAGGGGGTCGTGGGGAAACCAAGCCTGGCCACCGCACGCAAGGCCAAAAGACCGATCGTCGCGATCCTGCAGTATCTGACCCTGGTGAACGATCAGATCCTGGAAGCCTTCCCTGCCGGGAAAGTGCCCCCGGTCGAAGAGACGACGCTGCGAACCGCCAAGGATATGGAACCGTTCCTGAGAGAGCCCATGAGCGAGGGCTGGAAATCGGTCTACGAGTTGCCGAGGATCGGATTTTAGAGGGACCTTGACTGTGATGCAGAAGTGTATCGCCATCTCGACCCCGGGCGCCCGTTTTTCGGCCCTTGCCGTCAAGGAGAATTTCCGGGACAGCATCCGAAAAGTGGCCGAGTTGGGCTATGACGCCGTCGAACTTCACATCCGGGATCCGCACGGGATCGACGCGGATGAGATTGGAAGTCTGTTGCATCAATACCGGCTGCCTGTTCCGACCATCGGGACGGGGCAGGCCTATGGAGAAGAGGGGTTGAGTTTCGCGGACCCGGATCCGGTGATCCGCAGGAAGGCCGTTCAGCGGATCCAGGATCAAATGGATCTCGCCTCCAGACTGGGAATTCCGCGGGTTACGATCGGCTTGATCCGGGGCACGGTGAAGCCGGGAGCGGATCCGAACCAGGCGGAGGAACGTGTGCAGGAGTGCATGGTGGAATGCCTGGACTACAATCCCGCCGTTACGCTCATCCTCGAACCCCTCAATCGCTATGAAACGAGCCTTTATAACGATACGGCCTCCGCGAAAGAGGTGATCGACCGGATCGGAAAGCCAAACCTGAAGATGCTGATCGACACCTTTCACATGAACATCGAGGAGCCGGATATCATCGGGAGCATCCTTGGCGTCAGGGATTACATCTCCCATGTGCATTTTGCGGACAGCAACCGGTGGGCGCCCGGGTGCGGCCACATCGATTTCAAAAAAATCGTCCGTGCATTGCGAAGGATCAAATACCGGGGGGCGATCTGCGCCGAAATTCTGCCGAAACCCACTTCGGACGAGTGCTTGAGATTGACGATCGAATATTTCGGAAAGCTTGGTTTATAAAAACAAAATGCGACCTTTGAATTTCTGCCGAAACTTGGCAAATCTTCATTCCTGCGGAAGCAGGAATCCAGTCCTTTCAAGACCTTCTGGATTCCCGCTTTCGCGGGAATGACAAAGAGGGTAGATTTTCAAGGCTTTCAAAAGGGATGGGGAGGAAAATCCAGGAAACTCTCCGGAAAGGGTAAAGGTATGCCCCCTTACGACATCATAATTATCGGCCATGTGACGAGTGATATTCTGGTTTACAAGGGAGAGGCCTCGGGCTTTATCGGCGGAGGGGCCTACTTCTCCGCCTTTGCCGCCAGACGGTCCGATGTCCGATTCTGCGTCATCACAAAACTGGCCCCAAAGGATTTTGGGATTCTGGACGGCCTCAAAAAAGACGGCATCGAGGTTACGGCCATCCCAAGCCTCAGGACGACATCGATCGAGAATGTTTTCGAAACGGATGACGTGGATCGAAGAAAGGTCCGGCTGCTCTCCCAGGCCGACCCTTTCCATCCCGCGGATATTCCGGCGGAGGCAAAGATCTATTCTCTGGCGGGGCTTTTCGTCGGAGAGTTTCCGGATTCCTTGATCGTTCACCTTGCCCGGAAAGGGGAGGTCGCCCTGGATCTGCAGGCCAAGCTCCGGTATAGCGAAGCCGGCACGTTTGCCTTTAAAGACTGGCCCGACAAAGAGAAATTTCTGCCGCTGGTCACATATCTAAAGGCGGACTCTCTGGAATCGGAGGTGGCCACAGGAACGTCCGATCGGGAGGAGGCAGCCGGAATCCTACATCGCCTGGGTGCAAAAGAGGTGATGATCACCCATTCCTCGGAGGTCATCCTTTACAATGGGGAAAAGATGTTCCGTGCCCCCTTCAACCCGGACAATCTTTCGGGGAGAACGGGAAGAGGCGATACCTGTTTTATCTCCTATGTGTGCTGGAGACGGACCCATGGAATCGAGGAGTCGTTGCGATATGCGGCCGCCCTCACCAGCCTCAAGATGGAAAAACCGGGTCCCTTCCTGGGGACACGAGAAGAGGTTTTGGCGCGGATGAAAACACTTCCCCGCTGACCGTCCCGGTCTTGTCGGGTCAGGGGCTTGCAGGACGGCCGCGATGCGGCGAATGACTTTAAAGGAGAACAACCATGAAAATCGGATTCAACGGCGCCTCTACCATGAAAACGGATCTTCCCGGAGACATCCGGGTAGCCTCCCTTGCGGGCTACGATCTTATTGAAATCTGGGCAAAAAAGATGGAGGCCTACCTCCTGGATCACAGCCTGGACGATCTGCGAACGCTGTTGGCGGAAGCGCATGTAAAGCCGCTGGCGATCAACTCCGTCGAGTTCATCACGTTCAACGCCTCATGGGAAAAAGCGAATACGCTAAACCTGATTGCACGATACGCCAAGATGGCGGATTACCTAAGTTGCCCCTTTATCGTGGTCGTTCCGAGCCCCAAACCCAAAGGCGCGACCGACAAAGAAGTCTTCGATGAATCGATTAGGGTTCTTCTGGAAATCTCGGATCGATTTCGGGATTACAAGGTCAGGTTTGCATTTGAGTTCCTGGGTTTCCGCTGGTGTTCCGTTTCGACCCTGGAAGAGGACTTTGCGATCGTCAAGGCGGTGAATCGGGAGAATATCGGGTTGGTTCTGGATACCTTTCATTTTTACGCCGGGGGATCGTCCGTTGGCGCCATCCGGGATGTGGATCCGGAAAAGATATTCATCCTGCATATGAATGATGCCGAAAAATTGCCGAAAGCGGAATTGCAGGACGCCCATCGGCTGTTTCCGGGGGAAGGGGTGATCCCTCTTGCGGAGATTGTTGCCGGCCTGAAGAATATCCATTATGACGGACCCGTTTCCCTGGAAATGTTCAGACCGGCGTATTGGTTCCGCCCGCCGGAAGAAGTCGCACAGAAAGGGATCGACGCCATCCGGAAATTTTTGTAAATTCCCGTTTTTTGGAAATCAACGGATATGGTTTACGACATCGCCTTTCTGGGGCATTACACCAAGGACACCATCGTTTCCGCGGAAGGCCTGAGGGTCGTCGACGGCGGCGCTTTCAATTACGGATCCCATGCGGCGGTCCGGATGGGGCTGAAGGTAGCCGCGATAACCCGTCTGGCCCGGGAGGATGTGAAGGTTGCAGACGAACTGAAAGCGCTGGGAGTCGCCGTATTTGCCAAAGTGACCCCCAACTCGACCTGCCTCCGCCTCGAGTATCCGACATCCAACGTGGATGACCGCATTCTGTACGTCACCAGTTCGGCGGGGCCTTTTACGATTGCAGAGGTGAAGGGGATCGCCTCAAGGGTCTTTGTCGTCGGCGCCTCGGTCCGCGGCGAGGTGCCGCTCACCGTGATCGAAGAGCTGCGGAAGAAAGACGCCATGATCGCCATTGATCTACAGGGATTTGTCCGCGTGGTTCACGAGGGTCGAATGGTTTTTCAGGACTGGCCGGAAAAAGAAAAGGTCCTGAGCAAAGTGGATACCGTGAAGACCGATGCCGTGGAGGCCGAATACCTCACGGGGCAGAAGGATATGCGGGTTGCAGCCGGACAAATCGCCGACCTGGGTCCGAAAGAGGTGGTGCTGACCCACCGGGATGGGGTTCTCGTATACGATGGGGACCGTTTTCATGAAGCCCGGTTCCATCCTGAAACGCTGACGGGCCGCAGCGGCCGGGGGGATACATGCATCGCCTCCTACATGGCCCGCAGGCTCAGCGCGCCTCCACAGGAAGCCATAATTTGGGCGGCCGCCCTGACCAGTCTGAAAATGGATGCGGAAGGCCCTTTCCGGCGGGACATCCGTGAAGTGGAGGCCCTGATCCGGAAGAAATACAGCGATCCATCCCCTCGATGAACTTCTCCACCTTCGAGCGTTGCCGGTAGAAAAACTCCTTGACTAACCGCTGGTTATCTGATTCATTTCGTCCGCATGCCCACCTCAGATCCTTTAAAACCGGGGGTGATCCGGACATGGCACACCCTGCATAGATGCGGCGTGAGATACGACAGGTAGGAGGGGAAATGCCCGAACCGGGACAAAAGAGGACCGTTCTGCAGGTCTTGGCGTCACTGCGGGGCCTCAACCGGATCCGGCGCAACGGCATGACGGGAGATCATCCGGGCTTGGGCGACCTGACCTGCAGGCCGGCGTCGATGGGCCAGACCCGGAAACCAAAAAATTAATCGAACTTATCCGGAGATTCGTGCTTCAAACGGAGCAGTTTCTGCCTTACCATCTGGATGTGCTCTTTGAGCGTGAACACCTGATCATAAAAACCAACCGAGACGCGGATATCGCTGACGGCCTTTTCGATCCGTTCAAGATGCGCCCGAAAACTCTGGAGCATTTCCGGTTGCGGATGCTCCAGCAATTCTTTCTCGATATTGCTCAGTTCACGGTACCAGCGGTAGTACTTCGACCGGTTTCGCCAGAGGTAGATCCGCGGCATGATTCCAATGACGGGGAACAGAAGGATTCCCAGGGGAATCAGGACCAGGATCATCCGGTCGATGAACGTGGCGGCCCAGAAGGGAAGGTAGTGATAGAGCAGCGAGCCGCCCGACTTATAAAACCGCTCGGCCTGCTCGCTGACCGGGTAGTCCTGCTTGTTGAGCGAGGGGAATTCCCCCGCCTTATGAACCCATCCCGCGCCGCTGTGGATCTCCATCGAGGCCTTCAAAAGCAGATATATCAGGGCGGGATGCAGACTCTTGCGGACGATGAGGTTTGCCGTCGGGGACAATAGGTGGATGTCCGAAGGGGGAAACCGCTTCGGCAGGCTCAAAACCCCCCGGGGCAGAATCACATGCGACAGTGCCGGGAAATGCCGTGTATAGGCCTCGGCCTGGCTGAAGTTCATTAGTTTGATCCCATTGGCATGGAGCAGCTTCATCACCATCTGGCTGTCGGCCGAACCCAACGCCATGACCGCATCCACCCTGCCCGCCATGATCGCCTCCATGGCGGTGTTGTAGGGATACTCGTACAAGACCGTAGGGGGATCGGCTGCGTTGGCGGTCCTGAGCAGGTTTAGAGAGAGCTTTTGGATGCCGCTTCCCTTGGGTCCGATGCCGATCCGCTTCCCTCTGAGTTGCGACAGGTCATCGAGGGTTTCATCACCCCGATAAAAGACCCACAGGGGGGTGTAGGTGAGGCTGCCCAGTGACACCAGATTTGATGCGATCTCACCCTTGTCGATCGCCCCCTGGGCGAAAGACGCATCAACCCCGTGCGATTCGTCGTTCAACAGCCGCAGGTTCTCAACGACCCCCGACGAGGGAAGCAATTTGACCCGGATGCCGTCGCGGGCCAGCACTTGCCGATACCGCTCGGCGAAAACAACGAACGACCCTCCCTCCATCCCGGTGGTCATGGTCAAGGTATTCGGGGGAATGGGTCGGACGAAGTGATAGATCAGCAAAAGGGAGACCAGGGTGATCGACATCAATACGATCAACCTGGGTGTCCATGATCTTGGAGATAACCTCTCGATGATTTTACGGTCCATCTTCTACCCCTCGCTCGACGAAATTGCCATCGAAGAGAGCATTAGGCCGGGGTGTTCAAAGGGGCTGGATCGATGTCCAACAGGCAAACCAACAGGGCTCGCCGAAGTGGCGACGCCTATAACGCAACCTTTGATGACAAGACCCCGGCCGATTCATGGCTGGTGCATTATACAAAATCGGTCTGCCGTTAGCAAGATCGTTGACGGTCACCGACCGCCGGACCATGAAAACACAGAGACTTGTTCCCGGTGCAGTAATCGCCATCCCCGGAGCCGCACGGGAAACGGATCGTCAGGTTAACGTCCATGTACTTTCCACTAAATGCCGGCGAAAGAGGTGATCGACCGGATCGGAAAGCCAAACTTGAAGATGCTGATCGACACCTTACGGCGGCGCTTTCAATCCATAGGTCCGCTCGAATCGTTCCTCGTAGACTTGGATGAAGGTTTCCGGATGATCCTCGACACAACAGAGAAGCGGGAGAGTCCAGACGGCGGCCGTTTTCGGGCCGCTCAGCGGTCGGCTTTCAGGACCGCCCGGACATAGCTGCGTCCATGGGTGGCAAAGGGAGTCAACAGGTCCCGGAGCAGCATGGTCAATCGATCGACTGCCGCCTGGCCCTTTTCCTTCACAGCCCGTTCCACGATCTGCCTCCTCTCCGCGCTCGTTCCCAGCTCGAAACCGGGATCCGAAACAAACTTTTTCGGCATCGCTTGCTCCAAGATCTCGTCCGTTTGTTCAGCCTTGTCGTGGGCCAGCCGGGAAACCACATTTCGTGGGACGCCGTCCCCGTAAGGGGTTCCATCCGCGGCGGAGCGCAGGGCTGCCAGAATCAGGTTGTTGCTCTCCCCTTTTTGATAGGCCCTCTGAAGATAAACCTGCGCAAACTTCTCCAGTGCCGTATGCCGGTTGGACACGAGCTGGACCGCGTCGGCCTTGGGGCCGTGGATGCCGAGCATATCGATCGTGTTGATCCAGAGGGCGTGAACGGTACTGACGCCGGGCAGCGCGGTGGCATGGTAGGGCTGGGCCAGATCCGCCAGATAATGGAGGCCCAAACCCGTAAACCGCCATCCCCAGTAGGGATGCCCGCTCTCGAAGGCGAGTTGGGCGAGTCCCTTGTACAGATGGATCCGTGCTTCCGGGAGGCTCTTTTTCAGGAAACCCGCGAAGAAGTACATGATGCCGGACTCATGGTAAAAGCCCATGTGGAACGGCGCCTGGCTCCCGTATTCCAGATTGGGATTGCCGAAGGGCTGGAGACCGAATCCATACCGCTTTCCGAAATCCGTGGAATTGTCTTCAAACAGCCCGATATCGAGACCGAGGAGATCCGGTTCGTCCGTGGCCGAGACGACCACATCCAGCGACCTCACGCTCTCGCCGTCCTTCAGCGAGACAAAACGGGTCTTATCCCAGTCGGAAATATCCCCGAGGAAACTGATGTCGGCTGGTCGCAAGGTGGGCCTTTCCCCGGGCGGATTCCCGGGCAGGAGCTGCATGTAAAGGGGGAATTTGACCCGCGGATTGATACGGATGGCCCAGCAGAAACGTTCCCGGAGGTTGTCGGGACTGCCGGATGCCTTGAAGACGAGCGACTCGGGAAGGGGGGGATACCAGACGAGATTTTTTTTCGCCCAGGCTTCCTCTTCAGCAAGCCGTTCCTCGATCCTCGGCCCCTCTGCACTAAGGAAGGACTCGATGCTTTCCACTTCAAAGGCCTGGGCATCCGCCACGCCGGGCATGTCCGCCAGCACGGGATAGGTGACGAGGGGATGCTCACTCCAGGCCATCAACCACGCCGGCGATATGAGAACCGCCAATGCACAGAATGCCGCCAGGATCCCTTTGCTTCCCCGCTGATTCCACCGCATCGCGCAACCTCCTTTATCATACTTAAATAGAGTTCCGAAGGTCCATCATGAAATTGGCAACTACCCATGATTAGAGGGTTTTTTCAGAGGAGAGCCTCCCTTCCTACCATTGCAGCCTTGTCTTCACACCGTGGTCGTGGAGAAAGTTCTTGATTTCCGAGATGGTATGTGTCCGGTAGTGGACCATCGAGGCAATCAGGGCGGCGTCGGCTTTTCCCCGGGTGAGGACATCGAGGAGATGCTCCGGCTTTCCCGCGCCGCCGGAGGCGATCACGGGGATGCCGACATGACTCGATATCAGCGCAGTCAGTTCGATTTCGTAGCCGTCCTGCGTCCCGTCGGCGTCGATGGAGTTGAGACAGATCTCCCCCGCGCCGAGACGTTCCGCCTCCTTGGCCCACCGGAGGGCGTCAAGGCCGGTGAAGGTCCGTCCGCCGTGGATGACCATCTCATATCCGGAAGGAATCTCTTTGCTGGCAGGAACTTTTTTAACGTCCATGCCGAGGACGATGCACTGGCTGCCGAAGGCCCTCGCCCCCTCCGCGATGATGCCTGGATTTTTCACCGCCTCTGAATTGACGCTGACCTTTTCCGCCCCGGCGAGGATCACCCGCCGCATCTCCTCCACCGTCCCGATGCCGCCCCCTACGGAAAAAGGGATGAAGATCGTCTCGGCAACCCTTTTCACGACGTCGAGCATGATCGTGCGGCCCTCGGAGGAGGCGGTGATGTCATAGAAGACGATCTCGTCCGCCCCCTGTTCGTAATATTCCCGCGCGGCCTCCACCGGGTCGCCGATATCTACGTTTTCTTTGAATTTGATCCCCTTGGTCAGGCGGCCGTCCCGGACGTCGAGACACGGGATGATCCGTTTACTGAGCATTGTTTCCTCCCCAGCGGCAGAAATTGGCCAGCAGGGTGAGCCCCGGCCGGCCGCTCTTCTCCGGGTGGAACTGGACCGCAACGAGGTTTCCCCGGGCCACGGCGGAACAGAAGCGGATTCCATAATCTGTCCAGCCGGCGACCCGGGTCGTGTCCGCCGGGGCCGGGTAGTAGGAATGGACAAAATAGAACTCGGCCTCCGCGGGGATCCCGGCAAAGACCGGATGGTCCTCCCGGAACGAGACGCGGTTCCAACCCATGTGCGGAATCTTGAGCCTTTCCCCCCCCTCCCGGAGATCCGCCGGAAACCGTTTGACCTCTCCCGGGACGATGCCGAGGCAGGGGGTGTCGTCCTCTTCGCTCCGGTCGAAGATCACCTGAGTGCCGAGGCAGATCCCGAGGATCGGCTTGCCCTCCTGCACCCATCTTTTCAGATGCCCATCCAGGGCGCTTTCCCGGAGGTTCGCCATCGCCGTTCCGGCGGCGCCGACGCCGGGAAAGATGATATGGCTGGCGCTATCCAATAATTTGGAATCATGGGTAATGATGCACGGTTCATGCAGGCTGTCCAGCGCCCGGGCGACGCTGGTCAGATTTCCCGCCCGGTAGTCCACGATGCCGATCATGAAGTTCCTCTCAGCCAGTCCATATTTCTTACCAATCCCCTTGGGCAGCGGCGCTCCATGTTCACAGCGGGAAACCGATCGTTCGCAATGACGCCGCAATGTCAGCATGGATCGGGATGCCCTCGATCAGATAGCGGTCGCGGGTCTGCCAACCCCGCCCCCCGGGCAATGAGATCTCCAGTCCCGGCTCGATGGTTTGAATGAGTGAGATCAAGTCCTCCACCCGTTGTGCGAATCTCTCCCGGTCCACAAACGCCCCGACGTCGAGTGCCAGAAACAGCTTGGTCGCGTTGGGGTCCAGACCGCTGGAATCGTGTTGAATAATCTCCTGGGAAAGCAACCCGCCCGCAAGCGCGCCCGTCAGCAGCTCCATCATCAGCGCCAGTCCCGCACCCTTGTGATCCCCGAACGGCAACAGTTTCCCGCTCTCCAGGATGGCCGCTGCATCACTCGTCGGCCGGCCGGAAGCGTCCAACCCCCAGCCGGGGGGAACCGATTTTCCCTCGCGCAGGTACGTGCCGATTTTGCCCACGGCCGCCTGGCTCATCGCCATATCCAGAACGATGGGCGCCCGGCCTGTCCCGCGCGGCGCCGCAATCGCCAGCGGATTGTTGCCGAGCAGAGGTCGCGTTGATCCCCACGCCAGCATGTTTGGAATCGCATTGGTTGTACACAGTCCGATCATGCCGGCCTGCGCCGCGCGACAGGCATAGGCGTGCGCGCGCCCCCAGTGGGTGGTGTTCAAGGCGAGGCAAACGCCCACTCCAAACTGCCCGGCGCGCGCGACGGCGTGCGACATGGCCTGCACGGCCGTGTAGCGCCCCGTTCCATGGTCGCAATCGAGGACGCAGGTTGCGCCGCGCTCCCGCGTGACGACCAGTTGCGGATTTGCCTTGCAGCGACCATCGCGGATGGCTTTGACCAGACCCGGCAACATGCGCACGCCGTGCGAGGGCACGCCCAGCAGATCGGCCTCGGCCATCAGATCCGCTTCGATCCGGCCGATGGATTCGGTCACCCCTTCCCGGGCAAGCACCTGGCGGATGGCATCGACCAGCGCCTCGTGCCGGATTCTTGTTTCCATCTCCACCATCTTTCCCCCTCCTCATACAAGTTTGGATTAGGAGGACTATATCCTGAGACGGCCGCAACTGCAAGCGGGAGCAAGGGGCGACCCGCATACGCTACGCCGTCCGCAGGGCGTCGACGATCTTCATCCGGGAGGCGCGCAATGCGGGCAGCATGCCGCCGATGAAGCCCATGACGAGTGAAAAGGCCATGGCCTGCAGGACGATGCGCCAGGTGAGGGTGAATTTGAATGCCAATTCCGAAAAAGTCTGAAAGTTCACGGTGGAAACGGTGATGAACTGCATGAAGGACGCACAGAAAAGTCCCGCCGCGCCGCCGATGACACCCAGAAGCAGCGACTCCGCGAGAAATGCGGCCAGGATGCTCCGCCGGCGGAACCCCAGCGCGCGCATCGTTCCGATTTCCCCGATCCGGTTGGCCACCGCCGAATACATGGTGATCATGGCTCCGATGATCGCGCCGATCGAAAAGATGACGGTCAGCGACAGGCCGAGGATCCGCAGGAACTTCGCCATCATCTCCGACTGGTCGAGATAGTATCGCTTCTCCCGCTTGGCCTCGAGCGTGAGCCTCGGGTCCGTCTCGATTGCCGTTTTGGCCGCCGGGAATGCGGCCGGGTTATGCAATTTGAAAATGAGCGATGAATAAACAGGCCGGCGGAAGGCCTGCATTACCTGTTCCACGTCCCCCCAGATTTCGGAACTGAAGCCGGTATTCCCCGCATCGAAGATGCCCACCACGGTCCATCTCCGCATCCCCCAGTTCAGGGTTCCCTGAAGACCGACCCCCTTGAACCCCTTGGCGATGCTGTTTCCGACGATGATCTCCGACGATCCCCTCCTGAACATGCGTCCCGCGACGAGTTTCACCTGCGGCCGCAGAGGAATCGATGCCTCCTGGACGCCGCGGACCACGACGTTGGAATGGCTGGATGTATTCCCCGCGCCCCGCTTGGGAAGGGCAATCAGAACCACAACCTCCTTGGCGAGGAGCCGTTGGCCCTCCCCGCCGATCGCCACCTGGGGCAGCATCTCCACGATCGAGGCCTGTCCGCGTTCTATGCCGCTCATCACCTCCGATGTCGATCCCTTGCGGAAGACGACCACGTTGTCATCCGATCCCGTCTCCACAAGCGTCTTCTGAAGCCCCGCGGCCATCATCAGGACGGCGGCGAAGACGAACACGACAAGCGCCATCCCGGAAACCGTCAGGATGGTCGTCAGCCTGCGCTTCCAGAGATTCCGCATGCTGTAGGAGAGGGGAATGGCCATTATCCGATCCTCCTTAATCCCTCGGCGATGCCGACGCGGATCGCATGGCGGGCCGGGATGATCGCCGCAAAAAAGGCGATCAGGAAGGCGGCAAGAAGGTCGAACCAGAGCGTTTGATGCGACACAATAAAGGTGGGGAAGTAGGTCGAAAGGGTTTGGCCGAAGGCTTTGGCCGCCGGAAACGTCAGAATCATCCCGGCGAAGCAGCCGGTCAGGGCGATCACGAGGGATTCGCCGAAGATCATGACCGCGATTGATCCGCCGCCGAAACCCAGGGTTTTCATAATGGCATAATCGCCGATCCGCTCCCGGGTGGTCATGGCCATGGTGTTGGCGACGACCGCCATGATGATGAGGATGACGACGAAGGAAACCATCTGGATGGCCGTAACGATAGCCCCGCTCATGGCGATGAACCCCTGGTTGAAGGCCTTCTCCGTCTCCGTGAGCGTCTCGGCCAGAGAGTTCTTGAAGGTCCTGTCCACGCTTAGGGCCACATCCGACGACAGATCCGGCCTGGTGACTGCGATCATGTAGAAACCCACCTGGTCCGCCCTTCGGGGGGAGACCCGTTTCATGGTTTCATTGAGGTAATCCCAGTGGAAAAGAAACTGCGATTCATCGATGGTCTCATCCCGTCCCCGATAGATGCCTCTCAGGACGAAATCCCAGTTTCCCGGGAAGATGGTCCCCTTGAGGGTGACCGTATCGCCGATCTTCCAGCGGTACCTCGCCGCCAGCTTCCGGCCGGCGACGAAGCCCTTCCGGTCGGCGAGGAAGGCCTTCTGCTCCGGGGGGCTGAGAACGAATTCCGGGTAGATGGCCATATAGGTCCGCGGTTCCACGCAGAAGTTTGGAAAGAAATGCTTCTCATCGATGTAGATGCCGCCAAACCAGTTGCCGTAGGAGACGCGCTTCACTCCCTCGATCTGACGGATTTTTTCGGCGTAGGCGATCGGGAGGGGGAAAATGATGGAGATTGCGTTTCTCGTGACGAGGCGAGACGCCGAAGCGGCATCGACGCCGGCGTACCATGCGCCGATCACCGTCCGAAGCAGGCCGAACGCCAGCACGGCCACGGTGATGCCCAGGATCGTGAGCCCGCTGCGAAGCTTGTTGTGAAAGGCATTTCTAAAGAGGATTTTGAGCTGGAGCATCGTTCAGGTATCCTTTGTCCAGAAGCCTCACAACCTTTGCCCGCTTGGCCGCCCGGGGGTCATGGGTGACCATGACGATGGTCTTGCCCATCTCTCCGTTCAGGCGCTCCATCATCGTCAGAATCTCTTCGGCCGATACGCGGTCCAGATCCCCGGTCGGTTCATCGGCGACCAGAATGGTGGGATCGGTGACGATCGCGCGGGCGATGGCGACCCGCTGCTGTTCGCCTCCGGACATCTCCTTGGGATAATGATCCATCCGGTGCTCCAGGCTCACCATGCGCAGGGCCATTTCGGCGTGCTCCCGCCTTTCCCGCCTGGAGAGCGCGGTCAAGTGGAGAGGCAGCTCGACGTTTTCAACCGCCTTGAGCACGGGGATAAGGTTGTAGAACTGAAAGATGAAGCCGACGTTATTGGCGCGCCAATGGGCGAGCTCGGTCTCCGAAAGGGCAGTGATGTCGACGCCGCCCACCCGGATCACCCCGCTGTCCGCCTTGTCGATCCCGGCCAGGAGGTTCAGGAGGGTCGTTTTCCCGGAACCGGATGGTCCCATAAGCGCCAGGAATTCCCCTTCGACGATGTCAAAGGTGATATCGTGCAAGACCGGGACGGCGAGGTTTTCCCGGTGATAGGACTTGAAGAGATTCCTGATTTCTACGATGGATCGTTTCGATTCGGTCAAATCAACTCCCTTCGCGCTCAAGACAATTTTTCGGGGGGCCAGTAATTTCAAGGGCAAGAACAAGGATGACCAGCACCATCCGGAAGTACTCGACAGGCTGATCTAATGGGAACAGCTTATTCTTCATGCAAGCCCCAGTCTTTGTAAGAAGGCATTGATCCGCTCGAAGGCGTCACGAGTGATTCGCTCCACTTCTTCCGGATCATACGCTTCTTCAAAATCAGCGACAAACTTCGGCCCGAGCGATTTGAGAGTGGAAAAGTGCTTGGCCATCTTTGTGAGTCCTTCCTGAACCAAACCGTGGGACAGGTGGGGCCGGAATTCCTCCGCGAGTGCGTCGATCCCGCCAGGGTAGGCAAGAAGGCAGTAGTAAATATCCCAGGCGTCTTTCTCCTTGAGCCGATCGTCCAGCGCCATCCCCTTCATGACAAGGAACGGTACAATGGAAGCGACCCTTATGATCACGCGGTCCAGCCCGCCACTCGGGATTTCCCCCTCTACGGATACTTCGCTGACCATTTCAAAAGCCAAATCGCAGCCTCGCGCCTTGCGTGCCTTTATTCCCTGGACCACTTGGGTGCGGTGCTTCTTGCCGGTACCCTCATATTCGCCGGACAGAAGATCAACTTCCACTTTGATAACCGAACCCCCGAGCGGCACATCGCGGAAAAAGGTGAAGGGCTGCTTTTGTTCCTCCTGGTAATAACCGCGGGAAGTGAGCAATTCCTCAATCAGTTTGTAACCCTCTTCCCGGATTTTCGAATGGTTCAGGGCGAGATCGATATCCATGCTTCCCACATGGGGTCGCGGTTCCTGGGGGATTAAAAGTTCCGGCACCCAGCCGCCAATGAGCACGATATTGTCCCGGTACTCACCCAGAAGGTGCGTCAGTTCGATCAGCACCGATTTTGCCGCCTCCACCGCCTCAGCCGTATAATCTCTGCGTGTCACCATGAGCGCCTGATCACCTCGTCCAATATTGTCTTTGCCGCTTCTTCACCGCGGCCCTTCACCCCGAGCAGATCGAGGTAAACCTGCACCGGCGATGCGATACAAATCCCGTCGATTTGTCGTGCGCCGTACAAGACGCCTTCGTCATAGGAGGTAAAGAGGGTGACATTGGCGCCGCTGGCCACCTCCTTCAGGGAGAGAATCTTCGCAATAATTTCCAGATCCCGCGACACATAGGCCATGACCCGCTGGTAGCGAACGGCAGGGGCATATCGGGCCGCACCGGAAAAACCGGTCAAGGCGTATGCTGTCCCCTCTTTTTCACAGGTCTTCGCCAGGTCAGCCTCCATCTCGGCCATGCTTTTCAGCGTGTAGTAGTTTCGGGGTACATTCTTCCTGGAGTTGAAGTTTTCCGACCACTCAGATAGAAGGCTTTCCGGATCCTTGAGCAGAAACCCGGCAGCGGATCTCTTAAGCCACTCGCGATCTTCCAGGAGGCTCTTGACATTGGAAACCTGCCCCAGGCTGACTTCCGCCTCTTCTGCCAATGCCTGGACCCTCCACGCCTTTTTAGGATCAGTCAGAAGCACACGTAAGACTCGTGCCGCCTTTGGGGAATAGAGGGAACGAAGATCCCGCTTTTCAGCAAAAGGATTGGGTTTGCATTCCTGTTCGATATAGACCTGGCCAAAGGCCAGTCGGCAGTTTCCGGCAAGATCCAGATACCCGATTTTCTCCTGAACACATATTTCGGCTGTCTGGGGTGAGATATAGGGAGCCGAAAACACACCATACACGCCAGGTTCACGCTCCAGAACACGGGCGAGCTGGTAGGCTGCTGCACGGGCAACGCGGGGCTGACCGTTGTTCTTCACTTCAAGCGCCAGACGCTGTCGCTGCTTTGCTATTCGCACTGTGGCCACGATATCAATACATACATCTCCGACCTTGAGGTTTCTTTCCAGGGACTCGATCTCCAGAAAAGGGACCCGTTGCAGGCAGGCTCTTAGGGTGTTTTCAACCTCTGCCAGTATATTTTTCTCATTCACTTTCATTGCTAAACGACCTTTCAGCATTTGCTGAAAATGGACATTATAGTGAAAACTTCCGGTCGTCAAGCGTAATTTTCACCCAATATGGCACTTTCAACGTTTGCTGAAAAGCCACTATTTGGTGAAAAATTGAGGAATCATGCAATATACTACCTGCAGGCGTCGCGCCAAGGCATTCCTCTACGCCGCCTCGAAGCGGGGCCGGATGTAGAAGGTTCCCCCCGCGCATCTTGGAATGATCGGAGATGCCTTTTTTATCGTAAGCTGGATCACGGAGATCGTCGGCGAATACTACGCGAAGGGTTCCCGGATCGGCGTCCGGGGTGCCTTTATGAGTGGCCACTCAGGATTATCGATGAGGAGCAGAGCCTGTAATCCATTCGATCCTACAGTCGCCAGGGGCCTCCAGGCAGCCATTCCTTTTCAAAGTGCCACTGGTTTTCACTCGCTTCGGCGACGGGATACAGGAATTCCGTGATTTCCTCCATGATCACCGGGAAATCTTCCGATATGCCCGGAATTTGGGCTTTCCGGAGAAATGCCGCCCATTGGGCTCGCTTGTCGGTGCTTGCGGAAAATTCTTTGGAAAAGATGAGCGCGTGGGAGCTCAAAGGCGTCGCCCTGCGTTGGCAGGTTGCCATGACAGCGTCCTGAAGCGTCGGGCCGTGAAACGGATAGGCGCGGCTCAACATCCAGATGTCATAGAAATCCTTCATGCGGCTGTTGAGCTCCGCCAAGTCCAGGGAAGCCTCGAACTTCTCCGCCACAATGGTCTCGATGCTGTAGGCCTTGACGACCGGCGGCTCCATATCGAGCAGCGTCGGAAACGTCATCTCCCGAGCGTCGGGAACCACGGCATCGCCGAACCCGACATCGATCTGCATGGGGATTCTCGCCTTGCCGAGCCAGGCGTCGAACTTGAGCCGTATCCCGGGATATTCCGCATTCTCCGCCATAGCCTCAATGCTCAAATTGTTGAATTCGTAGACAAGGCCGTCATCGAGCGCCACGTTTCCGATCTCCCGGATCAATATGCCGACGGCATCGATATCTGCCGGGACGAGACCCAAAAAATCGATATCCCGCGTCGTCCTTGCCATGGGGAGACCCATGCCTACCAACAGAAGGCCGCCCTTCAGGATGAACTTTTCTTTCAGGGGCGACCGGGACAGCCGGAAAAGAAAGCGTTCCAGACCGTAGTGGGTCAATATCGACTGGAAGGGTTTTCCGCTTTGACGGGCCGCGGTCAAAAGCCGGTTTTTTACAGAGGTCGCGGTATTCTTGACTGGATCGGCGCTCATGACACCATGGCCTCAAGATAGGGGGTGACGAGCCTTTCCACCTTGCAGAGCTTCGCGTATTCCATCAGTTTGGATGGACTCGCCCCGCGTTGTTTCAGATACGACCGGGCCGCCTCCAGGGCGACGTCGAGCCCAACGGTGTTTCGCCAGCGGAAACAATCGATCACCGTCTTGGGCGCGTTGTAGATCCGGACCTCCTGCTCCATGATGCGATGGACTTCGATGCCTTCCCGGAAACACGAACCGGGAAAGAAGATGGCCCGGACCGGCGGATAGGTCATCTTGGGTTTGCGGGCCTTCCTCTCCACGGCGAGCCAGATTTCATGCGGGATCTCGGTGGTCAGGCCGTGAAAGGAAAGGGCGGAGATGAGGCAGATGACGCCATGGGGGGCGAGCTTGGCCACGTTGACGAGATCGATTTCGGTGGGGAAACTGTCCATATCGGCAAGCTGATAGAGACCTCGGGTGGTGGAAATCAGCGCACCGTCATCGCGGAGGCCGTACAGGGTTCTCCGGTGGATCCCTTGGCGAAAGGCCTCGCGGGTGCGGATGATCCCTCCCTGCTTCCGAATGGCATCGATGGCTTTTGCTTTGGCGTTGTCCATGGGCGGCATGGTACATAAACGTCGGCAAAATGTCAAGTCTGCCGACTTCTTTTGACCAAAGTGATGTTATCCATAAATTTGTCGCGCACCCATGCGATCTTGTCACGGTGGTTGAAGGTTTAAAGATGTAAAATTTCCACGTTGCTCCATTTTGAACGCAAATATTCAGCAACGAGCCTTCGATGGCACTGCACGGGCTTTTCCTCGCTGCACAAGAGGCATGCCCCATTCAGCAGTTCCGGGGTTATTTCCCTTTCAACCTTTCTTGCGGTAAGCAATGTCAAAAAGTCCCTCTCGTAAACCGCCCAGCTTCCCTTGCTCTTCTTGAAAGCGTCCAGTATCTGCTGCGTCGGCGCCAGGTCCGGACGATGGAGATAATCGATCCCGCCGATCGTCCGGAGGAAATAGCGGAGATCATCCCGCTTGGCAAAACCGGCCAGTTGGGAGACGTTGTTGAGTCGTATGTCGATCACCCGCTTGACACCCGCCCGGATCAAATGGGTAAAGAACTCCTCCGCCGTTTTCTTGGTGAAGCCGATGGTAAATATCTTAACATTGCCCATCATATCCCCTGTCCTTCCTTGAGCGTAGAGGCCACCTTTTCACTCTGGAGATCATCCGCCCGCTGGATTTGATCAGCTTCGGTTAAAAAGAGATCCGCAAGATCGATTTTCAATTGATTCATGAGGCATTAACTTAGAATTTGGCAGCTAACTGAACAGAATTAGGAATGATATGAAGTAAGAGTTTTCTTTATCAGGCATATTCCGAAAAAACCTCCTGAAAATTCTCTCCCTTTTCTTTCAGCCACAAGAAATACTCCGGCCACTTTTCTTCAATGGTCACTTCCACATCCCGGATTAACTTTATTCGGCACGCCTTTTTCCCGGGAAGTTCATTCCATTGAAGGGTTTCGCTCAGCCTTGCCTCAATAACATTTTGACATTCGAGGAGTTTTTTGAAAAGGTATTTTGCATTGGTTATGTATATCTCACATGTCATGATGGCTCTCTGGGTGTTGATCGTCATGCATATATGACAGCGTGGATGGCCTCGGCCAACTCGCCTGCGGTCATTGATACGGTCTGATTGCCGGAGATGACGTATTGGAGGTATAAAATCGTCAAGATCGATTCGGCTATTTCTTGGTCTTCATCATCGTCAAATATTCGCGGCAACTGGCCCTTTGCTTCAAGAAATCGTACTTGAGTATCCGAAAACCTTGGCCTGGCAAGGGCATTCTGAAAATTGGTGCTGAATTTATGAACCTTATCAAGGGTGAGAGGTTTGTTTAACTGAAGTGCCTGTTGAGATTTAATGACGTCATAGAAAATATTCAAGCCGAGGCGAACACCCTCCATGTCCTGTACGCTGCTTGTAAATCTGCGAACCGTTTCGTATGAAAGGGGATGGAAAGGAAAGGTCTCCAGAAAAGTTTCTTCCGTGTCCGCCTTGAAGGAACTGAACTCCTCATAGAAGTGATGGTAGTAAAGCGTTGCCTCCGCTTTCATCTGGGGTTTGTATCGCCGCACCCGGTGGGCGCAGATGACGTGGTAATCCCTTTCCGCGCCCGCTCCGGCTAGCAGGGGGAGATCCTTAAAACGCCCGGAAAGCTGAGCAGGCATGCTCGTTTGAGATGCTACCACCGTGAAGATCTCATAGCCGTGCTGCCTAGGCAAGTTTTCCGACAAAGCCAGTAATACGTCAATATCATACTTGCCTTCAGCCATTTTGATTTCCCGCTGAGACAGCCAGGATTCGTATTCATCAATGATGAAAAATAGGCCGTTGAATCCCGTATTTGAATCGACAATCTGTTTATAGAGGTATTGCAGTCGTTCGTTGATACTGACTCTGGGTTCAAAGGGAATATTCTGCTCCTTGAAAAACGTCCGGATCAGGTCGGCGAAGCGCTCCGGGTGATTCTTTCTCAAATCCCCTGCCTTGACGCCGCTCTTTTGCTGGATGTAACTCTGAATGGCGCCCTGAAAGGTCGTGGTAAATCCATCATACATCTTCAGCGTTTCCGCGATTGGTGTGATGTTTATCTTATCCTGCAGGCCGAGCTGAATGATAGACTTATCAATTTCTTTTTCGAGCTGCTCCAGCAATGTAATCGGCCGTTCCTGATTGGTGGTCGTTTTCCCCCTCAACCCGACAACGACCGGGAAAAGCTTCCGTTTCTTGAATTGGAATTGATAATTTCGGATGTCGGGATCATGAACGGCAGCCCATACCGTATCCGTATTGCCACTGAGAAGGCAGGCCAGTGTGGACAGAAAATGGGATTTGCCGACGCCGTATTCGGCCGTCAGCCAAAATCCCTTGCCCTCAGTTGCTGAAAAGGTCAGGAGTATCTCTTCAAAGGCAGTTTTGATGGTTTTCGGAAAATAGTATAGTCGAACGGTCCCCTCGCGGTTTCCAGGCTCGATAGCTTTTTCAAGATTGATAACAACCTCTAAGTGTTCATCTTTCCCTGGGTCGCGCCCTGGTACACGTTCAATAAGCTCCGCAAGAGGTTTTCTCGTTATCATTTGTTTTTCTCCTCAGACATCGATGATGCAATTCGGCGTTCCTAATTGCTTGGCCATTCTTAAGATCAGCTCTTTCGTGTTTCTTTTAACCCATCCATCCGTTTGGGGAGGAAAATGCCGATGGGTCTCCTGCGGTATCAGAAGGATTACAGCGGATCTTGGACTGATGCCGTAGCGAAGAACGGCACTCACATCACATCCATAGCGTACAAGAAGAACGGTGTTTTGAAGAACCAGCGTCGATGGTTCGTTTCTCGTTTCTTCATATTTCTTGCAGATATCCTTGAGCTTTGTTTCCAGGAGATATTGTGGGTCATTCATTCCGGATTCACCGGTCGATGCGGCATCAGCCAGATCCTGATGATGGATTTCGATGCCTGTCAAAACTTTTTCAAGTTGGGTGACCGGGTCTTTCCAAATGAAAGCCATCCGCTTTGGGACTGCCCCGGATTTCATCTGGTGGATCGCTTCTGTAAATTCTTGGACGGTCATGACGGTCCCCTCAGTTTAACCAGCAGTTCTGGCCAGGTATATCGCGTGGTGATCTGCTCCAGGTGATCGACAACCGCATAACGCATTAACATCCCCTTCGCTTCAGCATTACGAAAAGCAACGCGGACATGATCAAATTTTCGATACCCCAGGAATTTCCAGTAGGGGTCGGCTTCGATCTCGGATATCTTAATGGTTCGAGGCGCTCTTGCCATGAGAAGATGGGTGACAATGAGCAGAGATTCTTCAAGATTGGCAAAACCAACGACAACAAGATCCTGTTTCCCTTCGGGCAATAAATAGCCGGCCTGCTTAAAGCAGTTCATGAGTCTTTTATATAGCATCTTGCTTTGCTGGGGAAATGTCGTTTCTATGTAGCTTCTTACCTCGTCCCTTCGCAGAGAAGACCCAGGGTCCCTTGGCCAGACAAGGTCAAGATACGTTTGCGCAAACAGGATTTCGACTTGACAGAAAAGTACCCGCCATACCTGCTCAAGGGTTTCCGCCGACATGCCTGATTTCACAAGGTCAAGTACGTCTTGCAGCTTTTGGTATTCAAGACGTTTGCAACGTGTAGCGATGGCTCGGCTGTAACGGCTACGGGATTCAATTGAGTTGAAATGAAGCAGGTTTTCAACGGATTTTGCGTTGGTCAATATTTCAGCACTGTTGACTTGGGTGAGTAAAGCAATCGTTTCTTGCCAAAGGGGTTCCTGGGGGAAAGGTATTTCCTGGGTTTTTGGGGAATTCATCTCAATTGCCATGTGCTTTTTATATGCTAATCAAATGTTTAGTCAAGAAGATTGAGCAGAATTCTTTAGGATTTCAGCCTTGCAGGCCGTTGTTGGCCCGATTCCGTTTTTGGTTACACGGGATGGAATTTATTTTTTTAGTTCCCAGTCTGCCATACGTGCTTTACTACGCGCAACCGCCTCTGAGGAAAAGAGATTCGGATAACGAAGGATTACTGACTCGAAGGCTAAATCTGGCAAACCCATTTCCATCAATACTGTATACCCAATTGTCTCTTGCGATCGATTCACAGCTCTTTCAACTGCCTCAATTATTCCATGGCGCTTTATCATTTGCCAAGTTCTTGATGCTCTCGTTCTGCGTCCGCGTTTTTTAGAGAGTATCTCCTCGTATGCATAAACAGCCTGCAGTGCCTCCCTCTCTGCGTCACTCGTTACATTATGCTTGGCAGCCCTTAGTTCAATGGCCTTTCGTCGTGCCCTTAAAGCCATTTCTGGCAACCTTATTTGCACATTCTCGATTAAACGCTCACATTCCTCAGGTGTCTTTAGTTTATCTACAATATCAATCATCATTACCTCCTTGAAAGATGTAATAAAAAACCCCGCTCTTTCATTTTGTTGAAAGCGGGGTTTTATTCAGCAATTCCATATGTCCCTCCAGTATAGTTACAGGATGGCATGTGGGCAACTATATTTGATAGTAAGTCGATTATTTATCACAATTTTTCTTTGAGATCTACTATAAGGATTCAGTTTTTCTCGGCAGGTCAGCTAACAGAACAAAGCGCCCGCACATAGCTCAATGCTTCTTCGCTTTGCTCAACTTGCTGTAGAGGTTTTGGGCTTCAGCGTATATCCCCTTATATTCTTTTGGTAATGTCTGTTGCGGTATCCGGACAAACATCGTTTCCAGAACGCTTTTACTGGCATCATCCTCGCCCGCCATCTGATAAAGAAGGGCCAGACCGTAATAGGCGTTTGGGACATCCTGAATCTTTATGGCTTTCTTGAAAAGGATCTCCGCCTTCTGAAACTCTCTCTTTTGCGTCATCAAGCCAGCGTAGTTGGTCAAGACCATGGCGTCTTTGGGATGGTGCTCCAGACATTTCTCGTAATAGAAAGCGGCTACGTCCAGATTGCCTTCGTTATTCACGTATATGTTACCCAGCATTACGTAGCTCCAGGCATCCGTCGGATCGATCTGCAAACATTCTTGCAGGTGTTGTTTCGCTTTCTCCAGCTTGCCTTGCTCCAGGTAAACCTTGGCCATGTTGCGGCGGGCGGCCACATTTTCGGGAATAACTGCCAGAACCTCATGAAATAGCTTCAGGGCCTCCGGGAGTCTGCCTTTCCCGGCCTCGTCAACTCCGTTCGCCAGCTTCTTCATGGCCTCAGCAAATTTCTCCGGTGTTGCATCCCGGAATTCAATGTGGACCATTCCGCCGTCAACCGCAATATCCATTACTTCAGCAATCGCACCATAAAGCTTCTTGATGCGGATAATTACATCCTGTTCGGTATATTCAGCGGGGTCGAATCGCTTGCCGGGTGCGATCATGATGTCTTTCAGGGGAATGGCTAATTTCATATGGCCTCTATTGCCTATCCCGTTTGTAAATAATTCGGAGGGAGATCCTCAAATCCGCGCCACTTGAACCAATCGGATATATTAACGAAAGTGGCCCATTTGTCGATCATTACGTTGTCGCCTTCATGGCTGTCGGTGTAATTTCTTTCAGTTATGGACGCAAGTTCCTTCCCTTTTCCGATATAACGGGTTGAGCTATACTCCCTTACGAAATTCCGGCCGACATGCAAACCGAGGATTCTGAAGAAGGCATAATTCATCACATTGGTTGCGAACAAGATTGTAGGGGGGGTCATCCTGTGGACCGTCTCAGTAAGACCCGCCATTGACTCGGAATGCTGCTTCTTCAACGATTTCAACTGAAGAGGCCTCAAGGCAGGAAACTGATCATAAATCCACTTCTCGATCATGATGTCAGGCGGCAGGTTGGTCACCTGGCGTATAAGACCGTTGTACCAGAGATCGATGAGCGGGGCTATATGATCCTCCTGGAGTGTATCGGTCCGGGCCGTGATTTCATTTTCTATTGTTTTGAGGGCTTTGTATTTTATCCGCGGGTCACTGTAGGGCATCAGTCTCTGATTCTCCGGGCACTTGAAAATCCTGAAGAGATGCCCGCATTCGTGGACAATCAGATGGTTGATGATCTCATCATGTTTATTTTTGTAATATATGAGATGCGACGGCATATCTTTCCTTGCCATCTTGAGCGCCGCATATGTCGTCAGATTATCTTTTACAATGAATTCTATCCCTTTCCCCGTCACATTCTTGACTTCTTCAAGAACGGTGGGTACAGGGTCAATGAATTGTATATCCATGCGGCATTTCCTTGCTGAACAGTCCAATGGCTTGCTTGTATTCCTCGGATAGATCCAGGCCGATGTCCAACTTCGGGTCAATCATCTTGAAGCCCACGTACATGTAGCTGACGAGTTGCAGTCCTGTGAAAGAACCGTCCATGGAGTCGAGCGTATATTTCTTGTCGGGGTTATTCACGTCCATCCCTTGCCTGCCTTTCATGCCGATCTCGAAGGCAATCTGCCTGACCTGTTCCGATGTTTTATCCTTAAAAAAGTGCAGCGCCGAAAGGCAGTGGAACATGGCGTCTGTCCTGAAACCTTTTGCCTTCAGACTGATTTCTGCTATCTCTCTCATTAAATCTTTCGCCATGCCGGCAATCTTCGTTGATTTATCCAGATCTATTGCGATCTTGAAATACTTATCTGCCTTATCGAGTTTTCCTGTATGGAAATAAGTATAGCCCAAGCCATATGCCGCTTGCTGGTCGTCCGGATTAATCGAGAACGATTTCTCAAGGCATTGGATGCCTTTTTCGTAATCATTTTCCTTTATGTACAGACCGCCCAGATTCCTGAGAGCGTAGGGATTTGAAGGCTCTATCTCCAGAGCCCGCAGGAAATGATCCTTGGCCTTCTCATCATCAGCAAGCCTCGAATAGGCAAATCCGAGCGCCACATAGGCATTTGAGTAGTGAGGATAATACCTTATGCATTCAGAAAGGGTTTCTATGGCCTTTTCAGGATCATCCAGTTCTGTATGGCACATACCCAGATTGTACAGGATGTCCTGATTCCCGGGATCGCTCTGATGAAGTTCCTCCAGCACATCCTTTGCGCCCTCAAACTTGTGGGCCTTGATCAGCATCAGCGCGTAGTTTATGTCTTTCATCGTTGTTCCTTTAAAAGCCGAACACTGAGAAGAGGGAAATTCTCATTGGCCAGGAAATCCATTACATGGTCTCCGCCGCCAGCGGATAAAGGAATTCTTCACGCATACATTCGTGTGTATAGGCAAAAACGGCCAGCAGGCTTTCTTTCGTCAGAGCAGGATAATTTTCGAGGATTTGATCTTCAGTCCATCCTTCCGCGTAGAGTCCGAGAATAAACTCAACAGCCAGCCTTGTGCCCTTTACGACTGGTTTTCCCAAAAGGACACTCGGGTCCGAGTGAATGAAATTGCCCCATTCAATCTTCTCCATATACCCTCCTTACGCATGGTCTGATTCAACCTGCCTATTGTTCATAATTGCCATCTTGGCCCTTTTTAGCACAAATAATTAACGATAACAAATGAATAAGGCTTCACCCTTATTGATGCCTCTTTTCTCGAAGGTTGCCCCGGGCGGTGGCGTAGTTCTCCGATCCTGCTTGAAGTATAAAAGATCTTGCCAATTTAACGAAATTCGTTTAGCATACAACCATGCTAAAAATGAAAAAAAGCAAGACAGCATCATTGATCAAGACCAATCCCTATCTGCAGGATCCCGCGGAATGCGACGCCTGGCTCACCCGCTCTGTTATTTCCTCTTCGGCCATCGAGGGTGTCAGATCTGCTGCCTGTCGCGCACTCGGTATTGCAGTGCAAGCCAAGCAAGCTAAGGTTGGCTGCGTCGCTTCAACGTCCTCTCGATCACGCCGGTAAGTATCTCCTCCATCGGAGCGTAATCATAATTCATCCCCGCCTGCACTGCCCGGAAGTATTCCTGCTTTTTTCAAAGTAATAGCGCCTACCATCGGCCCTAAATAAGTCTCCGCAAACTCACCGCATATTGGTAGGGAGATGTGCGGTGCGGGGTGCGGAAGCAGGGCGTTCGGAAGGGAACGCTCACCGTTCGGCGACTTTAATCCGCGATCCATCCTTCAGTCCCTTCGGGGGGGTTACGACGACGCGGTCTCCCGCTTTAAGCCCCGACAGAATCTCCGCCATATCGCCAAACGTTGCCCCGACCCGGACTGGCGTCTCCCGGACCCGGTTTCCCTCCAGGAGATACGCGAATGTTTTACCGTTCAGGTTGATCAGGGCAGACCGGCCGGCAGCGAGACGCGGCTTCATCTCCTTGGGAGCGAGCTTGCGCGGGAGAAAGGAAACCTTGGCGCTCATGTCCGGCAGCATCCGGCGGTCCTTGTCCAGAAAGCGAACCTTGACCAGAACGGTGGCCTTGCTGCGGTCAATGGTCGGCACAATGGCATAGACCTCCCCGCGGAACCGCGTGTCCGGGAGGGCGTCCAACTGGATGTCGCAGGGCTGGCCGACCCGGACGGTGGTAATGCTTGTTTCCGAGACATCCACCTCCACCTGCAGGGAGTTCATGTCGGCGATCGTCACGACGGCGGCCTTGGCGTTGGCGGCAGCCCCGAGGGGGGTGACGATGTCGCCGATGTCCGCGTTCTTGGTCAAAACGACAGCATCGAAGGGGGCCCGGATCAGGGTGTAGTCAAGACTCGCCTTGGCGTTTTGCAGCGCGGCTTCCGCGGCATGAACGACGGCTTCCGACGCCTTCACCCCTTCGACGGCCCGCCGGTAGCGCGTCTCCACCACCTCATAATCGGACTTGGACACGTAATCTCTGGCAACCAGTTGTTTGTAGCGTTCATACTCCTTCTGGGCGTTGTCCCTGTCCGCCTTGGTCTGTTCAAGGGTGGCGAGGGCCGTGTTCAGATTAGCCGCGGCCTGGTCTCTGACGGCGGATACGTCGATATTCTCCATGCGGGCGATCACGTCTCCCCGCTTGATCTTGCTTCCTTCCTCCACCATCAGCGCCACCAGACTGCCCGTCACCTTGGAGGCCACCGCGGCTTTCCGCTGGGCGACGATGTAGCCGCTTGCGTTCAGCAGGGACATCGACTGGGAAGGATAAAATTGGGAAACGGTCGTCACATCGATGGAGATGGCCGGGACGAGGATGCCGCCAAAGTAAAGGCCGCCGGCGGTCAGAAGCAGCAGGACGACGGCCGCGATGACAAGCGGCTTCTTTCTGCGCCTGCCGGGTTTGATGATCTTCTCCGATTTTTCAATCTTCAGCTTTGCAATGTCTTCCGCAGGCATGACAGGCTCTCCAGAACAGGGACGGGCTTTTCCACAGTCGGTCTATTTATGACGAACCCGTAAAAAGTCGTAAATCTGTCACTCCTGTCCCCGCTTTCGCGGGAATGACAATAAAGGGTCAAGATCGACTTTTTACGAGAGCATCATTTGTGGAACTCTTTCTACTTATAACAGAACCCCGCTGATTTTGCCACACGGATATGATTCACGGTGTCCGCCGGTCTTGCGACGCTGGTCAGATTTCCCGCCCGGTAGGCGACGATTCCGATCGTGCCGTTCCTTCCCACCGATTTCCCTGCCAACTGTCGCGCGTTTCCAGCTCCCGGTCGATGGCGTTGAGGACGGCGAGTTTGTTTCCCGCCCACGCCGGGCCGAGGAATATCTCCCGGTAGCCGTCCGCAGTCAGCCGCTGGATGACCATCCCCGGCGGCAGGATCTCCAATATGTCGCAGACGGCGCCGACGTACTCCTCCCGGGTCATCAGGGTTACCTCTCCTCGCTTGAAACGCCCGCCGAGCTCTGTCCCCTCCAGGGCGAGGAGGGAGTGGATCTTGATCCCCTGAACCGGAAGCTCTGCGATCGCCCTTGCCGTTTCCAGGATCTCCTCGCGGGTCTCGCCGGGAAGCCCCACGATGATGTGGACGCAGATCAGGATGGGCCCGCCCCCGGTGCGACGGACGGCGTCGCGGAAGGTTGCCGCGTCGTGGCCCCGGTGGATCGCCCCAAGTGTCCGGTCGTGGATCGACTGGAGGCCGAACTCCAGCCAGACGTGAAACCGTTCGGCGTAGAATCGAATCAGCGCAAGCGTCTCATCGGGGACGCAGTCAGGCCGCGTCCCGATGGAAAGACCGATCACGTCCTCCTCGGCGAGCGCCTCATCGTAGAGCGCCCGGAGTTTCTCCACCGGGGCGTACGTGTTCGTGAAGGTCTGGAAATAGGCGATGAATTTCTCCGCCTTCGGGCGCTGACGGTAGAAGGCCTTTCCCCGGCGGACCTGGTAGCCGACCGAGGGGAGCGGGCCTGCCTGGCGGAGCGCCGATCCCCGCCCGTCGCAGTAGACGCACCCCCCAGCAGCGACGCTTCCGTCACGGTTCGGACAGGTGAAGCCGGCGTCGATCGGGAGCTTGTGCACCCGGCAGCCGAAGCGGTTGATCCAGTAACTCTTGAGATCGTAGTATCGCTTCGCGTTGTTCCAGAAGGTAGGTTTGGCCACGGGATTCCCTTTTTTCGGTTGTGTTTTCCCCGGTGATCATATTAAATTGCCCGCGGAACTGCAAGGAAATAGGGAAATTCATGAGCCGGGAATATGACATCATTGTTGTCGGGGGAGGGCACGCGGGCTGCGAGGCGGCCCTCGCGGCGGCGAGGATGGGCTGCGAGACGCTGCTGTTCAACATCAGCCTGGACGCGATTGCTCTCATGTCCTGCAACCCCGCGATCGGCGGCCTCGCCAAGAGCCAGCTCGTCAAGGAGGTGGACGCCCTGGGCGGTCAGATGGGCCGGATCGCCGACAAAACCGCCGTCCACTTCCGCCTTCTGAACGCCTCCAAAGGCCCGGCCGTCCAGTCCACCCGATTCCAGTGCGACAAGCAGCTCTACCGTCTCGCCATGAAGACCGTCCTAGAAAAGGAAAAACGCCTCCACCTGCGCCAGGGCCTCGTTGAGAGACTCGTTGTCGAGGACGGGCGGATCTGCGGCGTCGTCGATCAGACAGGCGTCTTTCATAGCGGCCGGGCGGTTGTGATCACCACGGGAACCTTCCTCGGGGGCCTCATCCACATCGGCGATGTCCATTATCCCGCAGGCCGGGCCGGGGAGATCGCCTCCCTGGAGCTTGCCGCCTCCCTCAAGGGGCTCGGTTTCGAGATGGGGCGGATGAAGACGGGGACGCCCCCAAGGCTTCGCGCCTCCACGATTGATTTTTCCCGCCTTGTCCGTCAGGACAGCGATCCCGATCCCGAGCCCTTTTCCTTCACCACGGAAAGGTTGCGCGAGGATCGCCTCCCCTCCTTCTTCTCGGCGACGACGGAGGAGACCCACCAGATCATCCGCGACAACATCCGCTTCTCCCCTCTTTATGCCGGGGCGATCCGGGGGGTCGGCGCCCGCTACTGCCCCTCCCTCGAGGACAAGGTGATGCGATTTGCCGACCGGGCGAGCCACCCGGTCGTCCTCGAACAGGAAGGACTCGACACGGAGGAAATCTACGCGAAAGGACTTGGTAACTGCCTCCCGCCGGATCTCCAAGAAAGGATCGTCCGGAGCGTCCCGGGTCTGGAGCAGGCGGAGATCATGCGCCTTGCCTACGCAATCGAATACGACTTCGTCCAGCCCACCCAGCTTCGCCTCACCCTGGAGACGAAGCGCATTGCCGGCCTCTACCTCGCCGGTCAGATCAACGGGACCTCCGGTTACGAGGAGGCGGCGGCACAGGGACTCTGGGCGGGGGTTAACGCCGCCCTGGCGGTTCAGCAGAAGCCCTCCTTCATCCTGGACCGGTCTGAGGCCTACATGGGCGTGATGGTGGACGATCTCGTCACGCGGGGGGTCGACGAACCCTACCGGATGTTCACCTCCCGTGCCGAGTACCGGCTGATCCTCCGGGAGGACAACGCCACGATCCGCCTGATGGGGAAGGGCCGCGAGCTTGGCCTGATCACGGCGGAGCAGCATGGGCTTCTCCGGGAAAAGGTCCGCCGGATCGAGATGGGCATCCAAAAAATCTCTTCCGTCCGGGTCTTTCCGGTGGAAGAAACCAACAGAACTCTATCGGAGATGAATACGGCGCCGATCAAAAACCCGATCACCCTCTTCCAGCTCCTCAAGCGCGAGGAGATCGGATACGACGACCTTGCCCGTTTTGACGGCTGGGAGGCCGTTCCCGATCGCGCGGTCAAGAGGCAGATCGAGATCGAGGCGAAGTACGAGGGGTACATCCGTCGGCAGGAGGAGGCGGTCCGTAAGATGAAGGAACTCGAAGGGATGAAGATCCCGGCGGACTTCGATTACACCGCCGTGCCCGGCCTCTCCAACGAACTCAAGGCGAAGCTCGCCCGCGTGGGACCGGCGACAGTCGGCCAGGCGGAGCGGATCCCCGGAATAACACAGGCCGCCCTCACGGCGATCCTCATCGTGATCAAGAAGCAGGAGTGGGAGGCCGCCGCCCGAAGGAGATGAAAATGCTCATGATGGAAAGGATTGACTTCACGTGGGGCCGGCAATACAGCACAAGACAAAAAGGATAGAGGTTGAACATATGGCGATTCTTCACACTCCCTTCGCCAGGCTGAAAGAGATGCGGAGGTGACGTATTCAGATATAACGGTTCATCATCGTTGACAAATGTTTCTCCAGGGAACCTTTGCCTATCGTTTCATAATGATCTGCGATATTTTTCAAGTCCTCATAGGCGCTCTTATCCGACAAATCGGCCAGCCTTCTGTATATTCCGCTTCTCCTGCCCAACCGGAAGACAAGCCGCTGTTCTTCGGAAAGGGAAAAATACCGCTCCAGGACATCCAGCATCTTTTTCTTGTCCCGGGGAAGCCTGCCTTCGATCTCTTCCAGAAGGTTCAGAATATGGTCGCTGACGATCGTTGTTTCAATCCCTTCCAGACCGGAAATCAATTCCTGAATTTCCCGCAGAACATCCTCATCGCCCAGGGGAGAAAATTCTCCTTTTTGCATCAGTTCCATCAGCGGCGTATCATCGACCACATGCAGGGTACGCAGGCGGACGAAATCGGGATGGATCGCATTGATCACCCTTGCCGTTTCCCGGGCATGTTCTCTGGAATACAACGTACCTCCCAGACCGGGGATGACATACTCGCAAAGCGAAATTCCGGCTGCCTTTATTTTTTTTCCGCCTTCGATATGATCTGCCGCGGTTACACCTTTCCGGATCAGTTTTAACAAAGGATCCAAGCCGCTTTCCATACCCACATGAATCCTTGCCAGACCGGCATCCCGGAGCGACTGCAATTCCGACAGGGATTTTCGCGCGGCGGTCTTGGATCGGCAGTAGGTTGTAATCCTCGTCACAGAATGAAAGGTATCACGAATGTATCGGAGAATGGATACAATATCGTCTGTTTTCATCACGAGCGAATCGGCATCCTGGAGAAATACGGACTCGCCGCCGTAATAGAGCCAAAGGGCAACGGTTCTGTGATATTCATTATAAAGGGGATAACGATCGAAAACGATATTGACGATCTTTTCCGAAATCAGGCCCTGATCCCCTTCTTTGATGGAGAGTTCTTGTAAGATCTTCGCAATTTCGGACATATTGTCAATGTCCCTTTTAATCTCCTCGATACTTCTTAACTCAAATTTCGTATTTTTATAGGTGCGGCAAAAGGCACATTTATTCCAGGGGCAATTTCTGCTGACCCGCAAAAGAAGACTCCCCGCCTCACTGGGCGGGCGAATGGGCCCCTGTTCGAAGGATGGTTTCATGGTCACTTTCCATTCACGGCCAATCAAAAAGGACGAAATCGTAAAAAAGTCTTAAATATGTCACTCCTGCGAAAGCAGGAGTCCAGAACAAGCTCATATCAGTGGATTCCCGCTTTCGCGGGAATGACAACAAAAGGCCAAATTCGACTTTTTGCGAGGCCGTCAAAAAGGTCTCAGATCCTCGTCAACTGGCGGTACTTGATCCGGTGCGGCTGGCTCGCGGCGGCGCCCAGACGTGCCTTCCGGTCCGCCTCGTATTCGGAGTAATTCCCCTCGAACCAGACGGTGGTGCTTTCGCCTTCGAAGGCCAGGATGTGCGTGGCGATCCGGTCCAGGAACCAGCGGTCATGGCTGATGACCACGGCGCAGCCGGCGAAGTTCTCCAGCGCCTCCTCGAGGGCGCGCATCGTGTTCACGTCGAGGTCGTTCGTCGGCTCGTCGAGGAGCAGGACGTTCGCCCCCTCCTTGAGCATCCGCGCGAGGTGGACGCGGTTCCGCTCGCCCCCGGAGATCTGGCTTACCTTCTTCTGCTGGTCGGTTCCCGAAAAGTTGAAGCGCGAGACATACGCCCTTGAATTGACCTCGCGATTCCCGAGCAGGACGATGTCTCTTCCCTCGGCGATCGTCTCCCAGATCGTTTTATCCGGGTCTAGAACGTCGCGGCTCTGATCCACGTACGCCAGCTTGACCGTATCGGCAATCCGGATCGTACCCGAATCCGGCTTCTCCTGGCCGGTGATCATCCGGAAGAGGGTCGTCTTTCCCGCGCCGTTGGGACCGATGATCCCGACGATCCCGCCGGGCGGCAGGTTGAAGGACATCTTTTCAACGAGGAGGCGGTCGCCGTAGGCCTTGCCCACCCCCTCGGCCTCGATGACGAGCTTTCCCAGACGGGGTCCGGGCGGGATGTAGATCTCCAGCTCCTTTGCACGGGCGTCCATCTCCTGGGAGAGGAGGTTCTCGTAGGAGCTGATCCGGGCCTTGGATTTCGCGTGGCGTCCCTTGGGCGACATCCGGATCCACTCCAATTCCCGCTGGAGGGTCTTCTGCCGCTCGCTTTCCGTTTTTTCCTCCTTCTGGAGGCGGTTCCGCTTCTGCTCGAGCCATGAGGAGTAGTTTCCCTTCCAGGGGATCCCTTGGCCGCGGTCCAGCTCCAGGATCCAACCGGCGACGTTGTCCAGGAAGTAGCGGTCATGGGTCACGGCGATCACGGTGCCCGCGTAGGCCTGGAGGTGGTGCTCCAGCCAGGCGACGGACTCGGTGTCGAGGTGGTTCGTCGGCTCGTCGAGGAGCAAAATGTCGGGGTTCTGGAGGAGGAGACGGCAGAGGGCGACCCGCCTGCGCTCGCCGCCGGAGAGGACCTTCATCGAGGTCTCCCCGGGCGGGCAGCGGAGCGCGTCCATCGCCATCTCGATGCGGGAGTCGAGGTCCCAGGCATCCTGGGCGTCCAACTTCTCCTGTACCTTCGCCTGGCGGTCGAGGAGTTTGTTCATCTCCTCATCGGACATCGGCTCGGCGAATTTCTCGTTGATTTCATTGAATTCATTGACAAGATCGACCGTCTCCTGCACCCCCTGTTCGACGATTTCGCGGACTGTTTTCGTATCGTCCAGCCTCGGCTCCTGTTCGAGGAAACCGACGGTATGGCCGGGGGAGAGGATCGTCTTGCCGATGAAATCCTGGTCCACGCCGGCCAGGATCCGCAGGAGCGAGCTCTTTCCCGAGCCGTTCAGCCCCAGGACGCCGATCTTTGCCCCGTAGAAATAGGAGAGGTAGATCTCCTTCAGGACCGATTTTTTCTCGTAAACCTTGCTCACTCCGATCATGGAGTAGATCACCTTGTTCGGGTCGTTCGCCATTTCGCTCCTCCTCGGGGATGATGAAGAAATTTTATCAGCAATTAAACACGATGGGAAGTGTTTTACAGACGGGAATTCTGACGGCTTCGTAAAAAGGCCGGATGCTGCGTTGCGCTTCATCCTTCGTCATTGCGGCGTACGACACAGTACGCCTCATTCCTCAGGATTCGCGCGCCTNNTTTACGAAGCCGTCCCATTTTTTCGACTTTTAAGACTTTTTACGGGGCCGTCAATTCGAAATTCTCAAATTTCCCTTAAATGAATTTGATTCACAAAACCATGATGACAGCAGGGTGTCGACGGAGCTTTTCGTAGAAACCAAGCCGATCCGGTTCGTTCCCGACCGTCATCTCGACGTTCAGGCAGTGGTAGGCGCCACCTTTGCTGCTCCGGGAAGGCATGGCCGAATACGTCTGGCCCGACAGGACCTCTGCGACGGCGCTCCGGAGAAGCTCCATGTCGCGGCCGAGGACCTTGTAGACCCAGAGGCAGGGGTAGGCGAATTCCGGTTTGCATTCATTTTCGTTTGTCATATTCTTCGCGGCAATCGATCCTCCCTGCGGTTCAGACCAAATCGGCGAGGACTTTCCCGCCCGATCAAGTCTCTTTATCTTTATGGATGTCTTCCAGAACGTCGATAATGCGTTCCTCTTCATCGATCCGGTAATCCTCCGAGGGTTCAGAAGCGACCCTGGGGCCGCCGCCGCGTCTCTTTGCGGTCGCCATCCATGTTCCTTCGCTGCTCGTGATGATCCAGTTTTCCAGATCGACGGCGATGCCGCGGACCGATGGAAGCTGCTCGATTTCTCTGAAGATGAGGTCGATATCGGATGGCTTCATGTCATTCCCCGTGCCCTTTTTCAGAGAGCCGTAGACATAAACAATGTTTGCGGAGCTGGAGACGGAAAGTGCTTCGAGATCGACGTCATGACGGACCAGGACGCTGCGGACGCGCTGATTGATTGCGTAACGGGAAGGGGGATCACCGGGACTCATGTTCGTTTCTCCCACGGGTTCGATCTTAAAAGATGAAATTTCACACCTCCCTGCGCCAACCGTATGAAGGGAGGAACACGAAGGAGCGACTTTTCTGGAATAATAACCTATACCGTGCATGAATGCAACGCCGCGTTTTGGCCTGATCCGCCTTGACACACGGCGGCCATGATGTTATACTTAGTAGCGACGAAGGCGATGTTTCAATATTTTTTCACGAGAGTCTGACAGACCAGGGGAGCGCATACAAGCTGGTGGAAAGGGGAGGTGAACATCATGCAGCCGGAAGTCCAGAC